>DASYAR010000513.1:0-7645 GCA_036501235.1 Planctomycetaceae bacterium | reverse complement strand
TTCAGAAGGGGCAGAAGATCGGAGTGATCGAGAACATCGACGTCGCGCCTACGATCGCCAAGTTGCTGGGAGTGAAGTTCGAAGGGGCGGACGGCAAGCCGGTCGACCAGGCCTTCGAGGCCAATGCCGCCAAGTGATGCGGGTCGCTTCTCCCAGCAAGGGGGCCATATCCCGGTCAAAATTGCGCTTCGCGACGGCCAGCACCACCAGCAGCGGAATCGCGACCAGCGCCAGCCGCAGAGATCCGACAAGCCACGGCTTACGATGCCGCAGGAGCGGTATCTCCGTCGCCCAGCACAACAGCGGAGCGAGCAGCATGGTCAGCGCAGAGCCGGTCGAAAGCCGACCAAAATACCGCCCGATGAACAACAAACTAAACAGTCCCACCACTCCAATTCCCAGGATTGCCGGCACGCCGGCGCGCTTCGCGATCAGCCTGGCGGCGAAAGCCGTTGCCACGAGTGTCGCAGCCAATGGGAAAGCCGCTGCGCCCCCCTTGATGTATCCGGCCATCATCACGGTCAGGCCAGCGCATTGGATCGTCAGTCCGAGAGCAAATGGAATCGAAATTCCTGGGGAACGCTGTAACAACCAGGAAAGTAGAACCCATAGGCCAGCCAACAATGCGCCGCACACCGCGACTTCTGTGCCGGCTTGCCACCGGGTCCAATCGCTGCTGGAACCGCTCAGGTAAACGGAACCGTGCCACAGAATGCTCGGAGTCGTCGCGGCCAGACTCATGCGAAGGAACCAGGCGATCCCGGGCGGTACGCCTTCGAGTCCTGCGACCAGTTCAATGCCAAAGATCGCCGGTACGACGATCGTTAAGAACCGGTCCAGACCCTGCGCAGGGGGCCAGGTCAATTGCAATGACAGCACGCGGTAGCCGACCACGAGGCCAATGCCGATCCCGAAAACGATCGCCGAATTCAGCCGCGTCGCGCTGGCCGGCCACCGCCATCCGCCCAGCGCCAGCACGAACATCGCACTGGCAAGAGCGGCAGCCCCCATCGCCTGCAGATGCAACCACGGCTCGGGCATCGACTATTTTCGCACGCCTTCGCAATCGATGAAGATCAGGGCTTCGTCCCCGATCGGTCCGATGGCGTTCTTGTCGAAACCGAAGTCGCTACGTTTGAGTGAAAGTTCGGTCGAGAATCCGACGCGTTTCATCCCTTTGAATTCCAGTTCCTTGCCCCCCTTTAAGACCAGCGTGATCTTTTTGGTCTTGCCGTGCATCGTGAAGTCACCCGTCACTTCGTATCCGCCGTCGATGACCTTGGTGCTCGTGCTTTTGAATTCGATCGTGGGGAATTGTTTCGTATCGAAGTAGTCGGGTTGTCGCAGGTGTTCGTCACGGGCCTTGTTGGCCGTGTCGACGCTGTCGGCCTTGATCGTCAGCTCGAAAGTCGACTTGGAGGGGTTCGCGCGGTCCAGTGAAAACTTTCCATCGACCTCGTTGAAGCGGCCATGAATCCAACTGATGTCGAGATGCCGTGCCTTGAAGCCGACCGAGGAATGTACGAGGTCGTAGGCATATTCGTCGGCCGCCGAGGCTGCCTGACCGCCAGCGCAGAAAACCGTTCCAATTGCGAGACTCAGAGCCCACAGAGAAAAAGCACATCGCATGGTATCGTTCCTTCCGAGAGTTGTTCAGGAGTTGATTTTCGCCATGTCGCCAGCAGCTTCGCGGCCATCGTATAGCCTGGCGGAACGTGAGTAAAGCAGGGCCGGTGCAGCAACCAAGGCGTGGTCTCCACCAACGCGGGCACTTTTTTGAGAATCTGGAAACTCCTGCGCTGGGGACAGCGTCTCTTACTCACAGATTACGGTCTCGCATTTCCAAGTCGCGGGACGCCCCATCGCATTTCAGCTCTGGCCGGAACAAATGCTGCCACGCCCCGACTGGCTATCCGAAATAGCGAAATGACGGCTCCAGCAGCATCCGGAACGTGACCGCTGCCTGCATTCACGGGAATCTCTCGGATTCCGAATGTTGCGAGTTGAGAGGTGGTGCGAGAATTCGTTTCCTGAGAGAGACGAACGGTTTTGCTTGCCCGTCAAGGAAAAAATCGCCAGGACGTGGATATGAGCCAGAAACGCACTCGCAGCCTGTTAAGAAAAGTATCTGGAACTCTCCGAACGTCGAAAAAACGCTCGATTCTGCAGCGCTGGCGAAGTTCCAGACGCGTCATGCAACAGCTTGCCCAGCGGCGGAACTTGCGAACAATCGTTCGGGTCGCGATTCCCATACTGCTTATTGCAGGCATCGGCCGATCGCATGTCGCTCTGGCGGTCGATCCGGTGGAACCCGGGCGAATTCTGTTCGAGCACAAATGGTCGCCCGGTGATCCGCTCAGCCCGTATGGAGATGGATTGGGGCCGATGCACAACGCCGATTCCTGCGTCGCCTGCCACAGTCTGGGGGGGATCGGCGGATCGGGTTCTGCCGAACACAACGTCTCGGTGTTGAGCCTGGCGATTCCGAAGGGCAAGTCGTCAACCCGCGAAAGGAGATCGTTTCGATCGCATGCCGGGACAGTCAATCCGGCATTTTTCGGCCCGAACGCCGCGTCGAGCGTCGTACTCCATCATTTCAGCACAGAGCCCCGGTACGAGCGCTGGCGGCTGGGAATCCTGGGAATCAAGCTGCCGGCTCAAGCGGAGCCGTCGCGGGTTGCCGTCGCCTCGCTTGCCGCTGAACAACAGCGATCGAGTCTGCCTCCGGTGGCCGACTTGCCGCGAAAAAACGGCGTCCCATTGCAGCTCAGTCAACGGAACACGCCCGCCCTGTTCGGAGCGGGGCTGATTGATGCGATTCCCGAAAAGACGCTGCTCAAACTGGCACAAGACCAGGCGGAGCGTTTTCCGGGCATTGCAGGGCGCGTCGGTCGGACGGCAGACGGGGGAGTCGGTCGATTCGGGTGGCGCGGGCAGGTCGCGACCCTCCGTGATTTTGTGCTCACCGCGTGTTCGATGGAACTGGGATTGCAGAGCGCCACCCACCCGCAGGCGGCCAATCCCCTCGATCCACACAAATCCGCGGGTGGATATGATCTGTCACGCAGACAATGCGATGCGATTGTCGCGTTTGTCGCGTCGCTTCCCGCCCCACGGCAACTCGCACCCGAAAGTGCGTATGATGCTGAACTGGTCAGCCACGGCGCGAAACTCTTCGACGCGATCGGTTGCGGTGCGTGTCACGTTCGCGACGTAGGAAATGTCATAGGCTTGTTCAGCGATCTCCTGCTGCACGACATGGGGCCGGGGCTGGAAGATCCGATTCCCGCCTCGCCGCAGCACCGCCCTGCATTCGCGAGCAACATGGTAAGCGGCAATTTTGCCTATTCCGGAGGCGGTCTGGATACGCTGGACGTCGTTATCGAAGTGCCGCCGCGCCTGCGTCGCGAGTGGAAAACGCCTCCACTCTGGGGCGTCCGGGATTCTGCGCCCTATTTACACGACGGCCGCGCGCGGACGCTCGATCAAGCCATCGCCGCACACGGGGGAGAAGCAGAGCGTTCGGCGAAGAAATTTGCCGGGTTCAACTACGAAGAACGAACGCGTCTCGTGATGTTCCTGAATTCTCTGGCCGGCCCCGCGTTGCCAAGCGCCAACCTGGGCCAGCAAAAAAACGGGAATTGACTGCGGATCAACCGGGCGATTGGTCAATAAGAGCCAAGGCGCGTATCCTGTCTTTTCCATTGATCTCGGATATCATGGCTCATGTTTCACCTTCCCGATGCCCAATCAATCTCCTGACGCGGGTGACCATCGCCATGTCGCTGAAATCCCATTTGCTGGTACGGTTCACGTGCTGCTGGTTGTCTATTTCCTGTGCGGCCTTGTCATCCGGCTCGGCTTTTTCCGACGAGACCTACGCAGAAAGGCCGGGTGCGGAAGGGAACGGCAACGTCATCGTGGGCCCCGAGTACACCTTCGATCCTGATCTCAAGGATCGGGGCAATCCGAAGGGAAAGTATTTCGAATTCACGATGCGCCTGGCGGACAGCAAAATCTTCCGTGGCGATGATTCCACGCTGGATTCTAAAAAGCCGGTGCGCACGCAGCGGAAAATATTTGTTTACGTGCCGGCGGCCTACAAAGATGGGACGCAGGCGCCGCTGCTGATCTCGCTGGATGGGCCGAGTCACCTCAATCTCGTGCGGAATGCACTGGATAATCTGACCATTTCGACCGACCCCAACCGCAAGCTGCCTGCCTTCATCGCGATTGGCGTCGAAAATGGAGGTGCCGATGGAAAAGGGAGCGAGCGAGGTTTGGAATACGATACGATGTCCGACCGTTTTGCCCGCTTCATCAACGATGAAGTGTTGCCGGCGGTGCTGAACAACGCGGAGATCAAAAGCGCATATCCGAACATCGCCTTCACGAAGAATCCCTGGGGGAAAGGGGTCATCGGTTGCAGTTCGGGCGGCGCCGCGGCCCTCACCATGGGTTGGTTTCGTCCGGACCTGTTTCGCCGGTTGATCACCTACTCGGGCACGTTCGTCGATCAGCAGGACGACGACGCGCCGGAAGAAAAGCAGTACCCGCTCGGCGCGTGGGAATACCATTCCAGCCTGAAGCTGATCGAAAACAGCGAGAAGAAACCGTTGCGCATTTTCACGCACGTTTCCGAGAACGACCTTCGCGCGAAAGATGCGGAGGCAACCTATCACAACTGGGTCATGGCCAACGAGCGCACGGCCGTGGCCCTCAAGGCCAAGGGCTACGACTATCGTTTCGTATTCAGCCGTGCGACGAAACATTGCGATTCGAAAGTCTTCGAGTTCACGCTGGCGGACACGCTGGTGTGGATGTGGCGTGGCTACCATGCGGAGTGATGTCTAATGGCTCTCACTCCGGCAAGTCGGCAAGGAAGGACTCATAGTGATCTCGATCATTCCCGCCAATCCGGCAAGCCTTCTCGCATCTCGTTCGTGGCCTCTTCAATATCGAACTTTTCCGGGTCGAACGGGCCGCTCCATGCCATAAATTGCTCGTGTTCTTCGTGTTTTGGATCGGCCATTGCTTCGAAGCCCAATGTGCCGGCATTCGGAGGTGTTATGTGCGCGAACCATTCTCGGAGGCACAGTTCGTCGGTCAATGGCCTTCGCACACCCGCCTGCCTGGGACGCGGAAACCGATTGCCCTTCCCGCCCCCGAGCAGCCTCGCCGATCCTGGCTCGCTGGTCGATCGGCTTTATGCGCGTCAGTTGTCAGGATTTTATTCGCCTATCACTTTGGATCGCTCAATTGGTCGAGCGCCGTGAGGGCTGCGCCTCGAATCATACGCTCCGGGTCGTCCGTCAGTTTTTCCACAGCAAGATGCGCGTCGATGCGCAGCAGCGCTTTCCTTGATTGCTCTTTGCGTTCGGCGATCTCGCCCAGTGCTCGGACGGCCGCTTGCCGAATTGGGGGAGACTTGTCCGACAGGAGTTTGATGAGACTCCGCCCCAGTTTGTCTGGCTCGGTTTCGCCGTACTCGACGAGAAATTTTTCGGAAATCATCGCGAAGAATGCCGGAACGCCAAGTTGCCGCTTCTCATACTCGCGATCAAAGTCTGCCTCCTGGATGGTACCCAGCACTGCCCGGAAATCCTCGAGCCTGCGAAGATGGATTGGGACGACAAGATCGAAATCGTGGGTCAGCTTGAACAGCGCCGTCATCGCGTTGCTCTGAACGGACGGGTCCTTGTCGGTCGTCGCTTTCTTAAGTGCAGGAAGTGTCCGTTCGTCGTCTTTGGCCACGTCTGCCAACAACATCGGGATATTGGTTCGCACATCCCTGTCGTCGTACTCGATGGCCCGGAATAATAGCGGTACGGCTTCCGGCGGAAATTGACGGCATTCACTCACTCCGATGGCGGCGTGCAGGCGGACATTGGGATTGTCATCGAACATTGCCTGCACAACCTCCAACGGACACTTCCCCTTCGTGCCGATCATCGCACAGGCCAGCGAAGCTGACGCGGTTTTCCGAACCTCGGGATCTTTGTCCTTCAACCAGGTGCTCAAAATCGAAACAACCGTTTCGCGCTCCCGGGTCTTCAATGCTTTTTCTTGCAATGCGGCGGCAGCGGCAACGCGGACATCCTGCGCTTGATCACTCGCCAGTTTCTCGATCAATTCAGCAACGCTGTCTGCGGCGAAGACAGGCGCAACCTGTGATAGTGCCAATAGCGTGACGACGAATAGCGGAGCGAGTAACCGAATCATGATCGTCCTCGCGTAATGGATGCGATTACTGGGTTTGGTGGAATCAGCGATCCACATTCAGTTTATCATGTGACACCGCCGACGCCATGCGGTCGGCGTCAGGGATCGTCGGGAGGCAATTTTTGCTGTCGCGGATCGTCCCCCTCGTTAATCCCTTGAATGAACGCATGAAGTGTTCTTGCGACCAGCCGAAGGAGGAGGAACAATAGCGCTCCAGCCCCACCGACGGCGAGGAGGTCAGGGCGCGTGATACTGGCGATGACGCCCGCTATTGCCGCGACAGAAAGTGCCAACATCTTCAGATTGGTTCTGTCGCGGTGCATACGCACCCGATCATACCCGGCATCCCAGCCACGAGGAAATTGATCGCACTTCGCGCAATCGCGACATGGCGGCTACAATGAGGGTATGAGCGATCTGAAATGCGTTGCCAGCGCGATCTTGCTGGTCACGGCAGCGGAGGCAGGGGCAGCGTATTTCAGCCTTCCTCACCGGCCGACATATCTTTTCATCGCACTTTATTCTGGGCTTTTCGCGGGTTGCTCCTTTCTCGCTATGCGCGCTTATCGGAGCCGGCACAAATGACCGCGCTTTGGACAGAATGCAATCCCGATTGACGGACTCGCATCCACGCCTCTCGCCAACCCGCTTCACTTCGGCACGACCAATCGGTACGAACTCCACGATGACCATCGTCCTCCCCGCCCTGACCACCGCTTTCGCAGCCCTCTGCGTCTGGCTCACAGTGCGGATCGTGAGCAGGCGTGAGCGGTGGGCCAATGGACGCTGGCGTGGATGATCGTCCTACCCCTGCTCTATGTCCTCAGCAGCGGACCGCTGCGAACGATGGCTTTCCACCTCGAGATCACAAATGAGACCACGATCCTGAGCGATGGTACGGAAGCCGTTCAATGCATCTGCTCATATGATTCCGGTGAATGGTGGCCGATCGCCTATGCGCCGCTCGTCTGGGCTTCTGACCAGGTGTGGGGCAATTCAATTGAAGTTTACTGGCATTTGTTCCCGATTCGAGCGGCGCACGGAGAGCTATGACTATCTATCATCGACCGCAACGTCTGCACGAAGCAGCGCTGCATGGAGGCCCCTGTACCAATCGACTCCTGCCGCCCTTGAGCGGCAGGTGAAGGTGGTTGTTTAGCTAGATGGGCCACAACACGTGGCACGCAGACCCCTGCCGGCTCGTCCGGCCGGTGAATCAGGTTGTTCGGCTATGACGATCGCGAGCAAGGCCGAATTCGAATTGCGCCCTGATAGCTGAATAGAATCTGCTTCACCTGAACGTGGCAGGGGTCTGGTCACACGCGACTGGCGTCTTAGCCTACCAATCTCCTTCACCTGCAGCCCCAGCGCGGCATGATGATCGACGCAGAGCGTCGGGCCGTGCGTTCCCACGCAGAGCGTG
>DASYAR010000512.1:0-10501 GCA_036501235.1 Planctomycetaceae bacterium | reverse complement strand
GCGAGGCCGCCGGCTTCACCGTCCACGACAGCGATCGGCCGGCGCCGTTGGCCGTGACTTTCAGCGAAGCAGGAATCGTCCCTTCTCCGAGCACGATTGTCTCGCGATCGGCTCGGATCGGGGGGACGACTCTGGGCAGCAATTTGTGGATCTCAGGACTGACCGCCAGCTCGTCGGCATAAAAGACCGTTGCTTCGGCAGCACGGGCCAGCTTCTGCCCCAGTTTCTCGGCCGGCAGCTTCGTGTCGTCGACGAGCGCATCGACCAACACGACGCCGCCGGTGTGTTCGGCCAGAATCCCCAGAACCTGCAAGTCGGTCCGGGGACCGATGGCATAACTGGTGACGGGAACCTGTTGGCGGCGAAATTCGTTGATCAAGGTGCGGAAGCCGGTCCACTCGATCAGCTTGCCGGTGCTCATCCCGTCGCCGATGTAGATCAGCGAATGGGGGCGATCCCCCTGGAGCGATCGCAGCGCCGTTTCCAGCGCCGGCTGGAGATCGGTCGCTCCCAGCGGCACGCGCTGCTGCAAGGCGGCCAGCGCGGCTTTCGTTTCCGGTGATTGCGGCGCGGCAAAGTCCGCCGACAACGACTTGATTTGAGTGTCAACCGCGAACAACCGCACCCGATCGGAGGCATTCAGCGACACCAGGCACGATTCGAGAACGGCCAACGCCTGCCGGCCATATTCGCCTGACTGACTGGCTGACGTGTCTACTACGATCGCCACATCGTGCGCGTCCGTCGATTCCACTGGCGCCGCCTTGATCGACAAGGCGAAGAGAGACTCTCCGCCGGGAACGTCGAAACGGATCAGTCGGGAAGCAGGGACCGCCATTGTCGGGCGAGTTTCCCCGGCAAGACTCCAGACCGACAGCGCGGTCAGACCACACACGACGAATAAGCGCAGGCACACACGACGCCGAGGCAACATGGCTTTGGTCTCCTGTCTGGAAGGGTTAGACTTCGGCAAGAGACTTTCAGGGGCACGTAGAGACGTTGCACCCGCGATTATATTTTGACGCCGTCGCAGTTATTTTAAGATAAAAATACAATCACGGACCGGAAATCCACCAATATTACGAGTTCGTAATGAAATTGTTCCGTTCTCGAAATATTCCTTCTCGGGGCCGATTCCAGCAGGAAAGAAATTGAACCGCAGAGGTTGCGGAGAAACAGGGGAGACAGACGGACGGAAAAAAGAGTCACGCCCAGCCGCCCAGAAATGTGCCCGCCGGGGCCATCTACTCGCGCTTCAGCACCCACACCAGCAGCGGCATGAAATCGCTTCCCGAATCAGCCACGGTAAAACCCTGCGGACGATCGGCCTCGGAGATTCCGAGGTGGCAGATCGTCAAACGGTTGCCCTCCAGCTTGTAGATCCCCTGCACCAGAAAGTTCTCTTTGTAAAAGTTGATCTCTTTCGGAGATTTCGCCGGGTTGAGCGACATGCTGAACGTATTGTCTTCCTTCCGCGACGGTTCATTCGGCACGTCCATTTCATATTCCAGACGGGCCGTCCGTCCTCGGGTGAAAGTGAATCGGTAGAGCTTGAAATTGCTCGGGAGCGCTTGGCCGTTCGATGCCTGCGAGACGAGGGCCCACGTTCCCGCCAGCTGCGCGAGCTCCGCCTGTTCCTGGTCTCGCCATTTTTCTCCGGCGGAGGGCGGCCTGGTCTCCTGGGCGGGCGAGTTAGGCGCCAATCCGGCGATTGCGCCTAATACAACGACGGCCAGCACGACGGCCGCCACGACTTTGGCCTTTGCCAAGAATAACATCGTCGTCACCTTTCCTGCCAAGAGAGAAACCTGTGGAGAAATCGCACCCGTCGTGGCGGAACTGCCTTGTCCGAAAAGTGTCGCCGTCCGGGCGGCCAGCGCGGTCGGCGCGTCGGCAGCGGCAGCGATCTCGCGCGACAGCCATGTCGCCAGCACGACCCCAGAGACCACGGCCCCTTCGCGGGCGAGCCGTTGTGCCAGCAGCGCTCGCGCCCGCGCCAGCCATCCCGCCACCGATCCTTCGGGCACTCCCAATTCGCGGGCCGCTTCCTTGCGCGTCTTGCCTTCCAGGTCGCACAGTACGACCACGGCACGATATTTACGCGGAAGCCTCGTCAGTTCTCGATCGAGAATCGGAAACAGATCGTCCCAGCAACCCTGCTCCGCCGCGGATTGCTCTGGAAGCGCTGCAACTTGTTTTTCTCGACTGTTGTTTCTGGCCGTCAGTCCGCGCGCCTTAAGAGCCGTCTGTCGCGCGACGCCGAACAGCCAGTTGGCCACCATTTCGCGAGGCATGACCGATGCCGCCCGGCGCGCCAATACGAGAAACGTGGCCTGAAAGGCGTCTTCGGCATCGTGATGGCTGTGCAGCACCCGGCGGCAAACTCCCCAGACCATCGGCCCATGCCGCTCGACCAGGGTGGCAAATGCCCCCTCGTCGCGCCGCACCGCATACCTCTCAAGGAGTTCTCCGTCAGTCATCGCGCTTCGGTCTTTTTGAGGAAGCCGATGCGTGCTCATCGATCGGCACCCTCAATGACAACCTGACCGACCTGTCTGATCCGCATGTCGTTCGACCTCTATCCGTATATTACCGGTGAAACCTCGGATTGATACAGAATCTCAGTGACGTCGAGCATCTTTGTCAGGTTGAAAAACCTGACCTGCGGACCGGGGCATTTGCAGCGGAAGCGACGGATGAGCTAAAGTGATTGTTCGCCGATCGGCATGCGCGGGCACGCGGCGGCAGATTGAATTTCTGGAGTGTACTTCCATTATGACCGGCCCTGTCATCGACATGCGGAGCGATACTGTCACCAAACCGACGCCTGCCATGCGCCGCGCGATGGCCGAAGCGGAAGTCGGCGACGACATGTCGGGAGAAGACCCGACCGTCAATCGGCTGGAATCGCTGATGGCCGAAGTGCTGGGCAAAGAAGCGGCCGTGTTCGCCTGCTCGGGGACCCAGTCGAACCAGATGGGGGTTCGCACGCATTGCGTGCCGGGAGACGATCTGCTCATCGAAAGCACGGGCCATATCGCCAACTTCGAACAGGGCGCTCCGGCGGCGCTCAGCGGCGTCACCTGCCGGCTGATCAGCGGCGAAAACGGCATGCTCGACGTGGCCGACCTGGAAGGCAAAATCCGGGCCGACAATCAGCACCTGTGCGTGACGCGCCTGGTCTGCCTCGAAAATACGACAAACGTCGGCGGCGGCAGGGCCTATCCGCTTGATCAGATGGAACGGGTCTGCGAATGGGCGCACCGGCATGGGCTGTTGGTGCATCTCGATGGAGCGCGGCTCTTCAATGCGGTGGTGGCCACCGGGGTGAGCGCTGCCGAGACGTGCCGTCACATCGACACGATTTCCATCTGCTTTTCCAAGGGGCTGGGCTGCCCGATGGGATCGGTGCTGGTGGGATCGAAAGCCCAGATCGCCAAGGCCCGCCGGATTCGTAAGCTGTTCGGCGGAGCGCTGCGCCAGGCGGGAATCGTCGCTGCCGGCGCACTGTACGCGATGGAGCATCACGTCGAGCGGCTGCAAGTCGATCACGAGAACGCCAAAACCTTCGCCGAGGCGATCCACGGTGTCGACGGCATCACCGTGGAACCGTCGGAGATCGAAACGAACCTGGTGTTTTTCAACGTCGATCCGGAACTCGGGAATGCGGCCCAGCTTTCGGCCCAGCTCAAACAACGGGGCGTGCGGATCAATGCCAGCGGATCGCAACGGCTGCGGGCCTGCACGCACCTGGATGTCGACCGCGAGATGGTAATTCGCGCCGCGGACGCCGTCGCCGAATCGGTTGCCGGAGGATTTGCGGCGGCAGGCGGCGCCGAATTCGGGCCGTACGCGCGGGGCTGAGTTTTCGACAAATTCCGCAGGGGGGCGCGTGTCCTGCCATCGACGCGCGCTCCCCTGCGGGTCGCGGCTAAACGATCCAGATTGATATCTGGAACCGATTCGCCGTACTTTGACCGAACAGGGCGCTCGCCGGCCAATGCATAACTCCTTTAGAGACTGTGCCTTCAGGCTGGATTGATCGAAAGCGGGATTTTCGAGTACAATTCCGTAAGCAAAATCAGCCCTTGCCGGGGGGGGCCCCTGGCAGGGCTTGTTTTCAGACATGGAGGGAATCTCAACATGGACGTTCGTGGCTTGAGCTCGGCGAGTCCGATGTCACCTGTCACTCGGCGCGAAATCAGTTCTGCGCCGGTCGAATCGGCCCCGACGGGGTTGGCATCGCCGGAAGATGAAGTGGAGATTTCGACCGTGGGAAAATTGCTCGACGATGCCAGTCGCACACCGGGAATTCGCGAACAGCGCCTGGCGTCCATCAAAGCGGCGATCGAAGCGGGCACCTACGAAACACCGGAAAAGCTCGAGCTCGCCATCAATCGTATGGTCGAAGATTTGAAGTTAGGAAAATAATCCGGGGGGGGGGGTAAGGTGAGCGATCTCGCGACGGTGTCAGTCGCCGTCAGTCCTGCGGACAAATTTCGTGAATATCTGATTACACGTGGCAAGCGTTTAACGCGCGAACGTGAAACGATCGTCGAAGAAGTCTTCGGCTCGCACGAGCACTTCGACACCGATCAGCTTGTGGACCGGCTCTCGGGGCGCAGCGGCGGCAAGCGCGTCAGTCGGGCGACCGTCTACCGCACGCTCGACGACATGGTGCTGGCAGGGTTGCTGCGGAAAGTCGCCCGCAGCCAGGACCGCGAGGTCTACGAACACGACTACGGCTATCCGCAGCACGACCATTTGATCTGCGGAAAATGCGGGACGCTCATCGAATTCGAGAACGCGCCTCTGGCGCGGATCCTCGACGCGGTCGCCACCGCGCACGACTTTCGCATGACCGGGCATCGCCTTGAAGTCTATGGATTGTGCGCCGAGTGCAGCCGGCCGCCGCGCGTGCGGCATCGCAAACTGGATATGATTTGACCTACTCCAGTTCGTGCAAGTCGTGCAAGACCCCGCGCGGGATGCAGACGGTGAGCACGGTCAGGTTGCCGATCGCCTTGTGCTTGACGCCGCGGGGGACGTACACCACCACGCCTTTGTGCAGTTCGATCCGCTCGTCGTCGAGCACCATCGTCCCCGTGCCGTCGATGATGTAGTAGAACTCGTCGGTTTTCGCGTGGTAATGGAGCTTCGCGTCGTGGATTTCGACGTAATGCACCTCGGCGGCCGCTTCGTCCTGTTCTTCGATCAGGGGGCGGATCTGGCCGCACGTTTCGGCCCAGGGGGCGATCTCCGCCGGATCTCGTCGCAGGCATTTTGCAGTGGTTGCTGTGCTCATTGGCGGTGACCTCCGGGATCGTTGTGGAATGTTTGTGAATTCGGAATTCGGAAAAAAAAGAAGAGCTAAAACGGCACACGGAGTGTGCCTGCGACTCTGAGTTACTGTATCGCTTGAAGGTGCCGACGTAAATTCAAACAATGTTGTTGTTTATGAATTGGCGAGTGCGGAAAAACGGTAGACAAATCGGCCCAGTCGAACGGTCTGAAGATTGGGCCGGCGACCAGACGGCGCGGTCGGTCAAGATTTCGAAGCAGCCAGCGAATAGATTGACGAATAGTTCGACGAATAGGATTGCGGTCACGGGCACTCAGCATTGGCAAAACGCAGCCTCGGTTTTCGGGGCCGGATCGACTCAGGAGCAACTCTCATGACGACACGACGGCGGTTTTTCGCGGGGATCACGTTCCTGATCGTGCTGGGGGGAGGGCTCTGGCTGGCGGTCGGACTGGCACAGGATGCCAAAACGCCGCCGCCCGAAAAGCTGCTGCCGGCCGACGCCGTACTGTACGTCGGTTGGGACGGAACCGACGCACACCGCGCCGCCTGGGAGAAAACCGCCGCGTACGAAGCCCTCGTCAAGAGCGGTCTGGGGGACATCGCCGGCCGGATGGTCGAGTTCGCCGAGACGCAAGGGGGAAACGGTGCTGTGATGCGGCAGATGGTGACCGGGCTTGAAAAGCTCGCCTCGTCGGGTTTTCAATTGACGGTCGGCATCCCGATCTCGGGCGACGGCCCCCCTGCCCCGCAGGGGACGATCGTCATTCCCGGCGGCGCCGCCGCCATCCCCGAGATCAAGGCGATTGTGGCGCAGATGCCGCCGGGGAGCGTCGAAAATGAAAAGGTCGGATCGCGACAGGTCACGCGCGTGCAACTGCCGGCGTTGTCCGGTGTCGAAATTGGCTGGTGGGCCGAAGGCAAGCACCTGGTCGTCGCCGTCGGCCCGGGAGCGGTCGACACGGCACTCAATACGGCAGCTGGAAAAGCGCCCAGCCTCGAATCGAGTCCCGTGTTCAAAAAATACCGCGCCAAGACCGATTTCGACGTCGCCTTCACCGCGTGGGTCGATCTTGGCCAGGTCCGTAAGTTGTTAGGGGGTATGCCCCTCGCGCCCCCATCAGCCGGGAAAGCTGGCACGGTCAATGACATCTTGAAGTCGCTCGGACTCGACCGCATCGGCCCGGCGGCCATGCGAATGGGATTCAAAGGCAAGGCCTTGTGGACCGAATCGACGATCGAGGCGCCTGCGCCGCGCGAAGGATTATTGGCGTGGGATCCGAAACCGGTCACACTGGCCGAACTGCCGCCGTTGCCTGCGGCGACCGACGGTTTCTATGCGGGACGATTGAATTGGCCGGCGGCCGGCGCGGGACTGATCAGGATTGCTGCCGAAATCACGAATCTCGTCAATGGCGACAATGCCCCGCCGTTCGACGCGCAGTTCGAGGGCCTGCAGAGGCAACTCGGCGTCGAGATCCAGCGCGAGTTGTTCGACTCGCTCGGCGATCTGGTCGTGTTGTACGGCGATACGCGACAAGGCGTGCTGGGTTTGGGGACCGGACTGGCCATCTCGGTGAAAGACGCCAAAACGCTGCGCGAGGGTCTCGACAAATTGGTAGGACGCTTCATGCAGGCGAGCGGGCCGTTCGTGCAGATCAACGCGGTGAAGCGTTCGAATCGAGTGTTGACGTACGTCGAAATGCAGGGATTTCCCATCATCACGCCGTCGTGGGCCATTGACGACAAATGGCTCATCGTGGGACTTTCGCCGCAAACGGTCGACGCGTTTCTGCTGCGGATGGACGGCAAGCTCGAACGCTGGGTGCCACCCGCAGAGGTGAAAGCCGTCCTGGCGGAAATGCCGGGCAAATTCAACTCCCTGACTTATTCTGATCCGCGCGACGGGCTGCGTACGACATTGGGTGGAGCGCCATTGCTGATGTCGATCATGGGAGCCAGGATGATGCAACCTGGCATGCCCGGCGGACCGCCGATGGGCGCCGCGTCGCCGCTTTCCATGGCCGATCTGCCCCCTGCCGAGGTCGTCACACAACCGCTGTTTCCGAATATTTCGGTGAGTTCGATGACCGATAAAGAGCTGCGCTGGACCAGCCGTTCGTCCCTGCCGGCTGTTCCATTGCTCGGCGGTGCGGGAATCGGCGGCGCGGGAACCGCCGCGCCGATCATGGCGGCCCTCCTGTTGCCGGCGGTGCAGCAGGCGCGGGAAGCGGCCCGGCGAGCACAATCGAAGAACAACCTCAAACAGATCGGCCTGGCATTGCACAATTACCACGATGTGCACAACGAGTTTCCGGCGGGCACTCATGAAAACGAGAAGCTCAAACCCGAGCAGCGGCTCAGTTGGCAGGCCGACATCTTGCCGTATGTCGATCAGGCCGCGATCTACAATCAAATCACCTTCGACAAACCGTGGGACGACGATGCCAATCTGGGCGTTCTCAAGATGCAGCTCCCGGTGTTTCTGAGCCCCGGACTGGCGATCGACCCCAACGGCAAAGTCGGATACACGCATTACGTCGGGATCGCCGGTCTCGGCAAAGACGGGCCGCAACTGAAAATCGGCGACATGGGAGCCGGTTTCTTCGGTTATGATCGGGCCTGTTCCATTCGCGATATTACAGACGGCACGTCGAACACGATGGCCGTGTCGGAAGCGATCAAGGACCTCGGCGGCTGGGGGGTGGGAGGGCCGAGCACCATTCGAGCCCTGACGAAACAACCCTACATCAACGGCCCCGACGGGCTCGGCAGCCCGTTCCGCGGCGGCATGCACGTGCTGTTCGCCGACGGTTCTGTGCGATTTGTGAGCGTTAACATCAATCCACAGATCCTGGAAGCACTGACGACGATCGCCGGGGGGGAAGTCGTTGGCGGCTTTTAAATCCGCGCGGTTTGCGGCATGGCTGGTGAGTGGGTGCGTCAACCCGGGGTATTGAATCGAAGTGCCGTACGAGCCCCGGAGGGGCTTGACGAGCTTGCGGAAATCATTGTGGCTAACCGGAGTTCGACTCGCGCCGCGCCAACTGCTGCTCGGCGACTTCAATCGCCTTCAGCAGCCCTTTGGCTTTGCTGAGCGTTTCCTGGTATTCGGTGCTGGGGACGCTGTCGGCCACGAGCCCCGCGCCGGCCTGCACGTACGCCGTCTGGCCCTGCATCACCAGGGTCCGCAAGGCGATGCACGTATCCATGTTGCCGGTAAAGTCGATGCAGCCCACGGCGCCTGCGTAAGGCCCGCGGCGATGCGGTTCCAACTCGTCAATGATCTGCATCGCCCGGACTTTCGGGGCCCCTGACACGGTTCCTGCCGGCAGCCCCGCCCGCAGGGCGTCGAGCGCCGTTTTCCCTTCCGCCAGCTTGGCGGTGGCATTGGACGTGATGTGCATCACGTGGCTATAGCGTTCGACCTTCATCACGTCCGAGATCTGGACGCTGCCGTAGCGCGAGACGCGACCCAAATCGTTGCGCGCCAGATCGACCAGCATCACGTGTTCGGCCCGTTCTTTGGGGTCGGCCAGCAACTCCTGCTCGAGCCGGCGATCTTCTTCTTCGCTGCCGCCGCGTTTGCGAGTGCCGGCCAGAGGGCGAATCGTCACCGTGCCATCTTCGACGCGCACCATGATCTCGGGCGAGCTGCCGACCAGATCGACAGCCGGCGTGCGCACGAGAAACATGAACGGGCTGGGATTGACGACACGCAGCGCGCGGTAGATGTCGAGCGGCCGCACGCTGGTCTGCACCGCCAGCCGCTGGCTGAGGACGACTTGAAAGATGTCTCCGGCGCGGATGTACTCTTTGCATTTCTCGACCGCCGCTTCGAAACCGTCGCGCGAGAAGTTCGACGTCCAGTCCAGAGTCGGCTCGCCCCGGACCGAAATGTCGACCGGCTCGAGGCCGTCGGTCGGCCGGGCGAGTTGGGCGCACGTTTCGTCGACGCGGCGGCAGGCGCTTTCATACTCGGCGCGAAGATCGCCGGATTTCGTGCGGGCGTGGGCCACAACCAGGATCGTCTTGTTGATCTGGTCGAAGATGACCATGCGGTCGTAAAACGCGAACGACAGATCGGGCAGGCGACGATCGTCTTCGGGGGCGTTCGGCAATTTTTCGGTATAGCGCACCGTGTCATAGCCGGCATATCCGACGGCGCCGCCGCAAAATCGGGGCAAGCCCGGCAGGTGGACGGCCCGAAAGCCGGCGAGCAGTTTTTCGAGCTCGGCGAGTGGATCATCGACTTCGCGAGTTTCCGTTCCGTTCGGTCCGGTGACTTCGACCCGGCGGTCGTAGGCATTGATTTGCAGGAAGGGATCGGCCCCCAGAAAGCTGTAACGGCCGATCCGTTCGCCTCCGATGACGCTTTCGAAGAGAAACGCGCAGGTCCCCTGCTGGATGCGGCAGTATGCGCTGACCGGAGTCAGCGTATCGCCGACCAGTTGCCGATAGACGGGAACCAGGTCCGAAGAGGCGGCCAGGCGCTGGAACGTCTCAAAGTTGGGAGAAAATCGGGTCATAAAAATCGTCGTTGCGGCGGTTGGCTGGCGTCGTCACATCCGCAAATATCATAAAAAGTTACGTCCACAGAGCTGACGCGCGAACGGCTTGACACTCTCTTGCGGACGGCTAGAATTACAACGAATTTAGCAGAGTTCCGGTTGTTTTGTCCAAGGCGAGCTTAAATAGGGCGACGTTACATGAAGTGCAATCGCTGCTCGAAGCTGGCTACGATGCATATCACGGAGCTGGTGAAAGGCGAGCCGCACGAGGTTCACCTGTGTGAAGAATGCTTTCAGAGCTTCATGCAGAATCCAGGGGGAAATGAGACGGCCCTGGTGGGGGGCGGTTTGATCAAAGCGTCGGCCGGGTTGGGCGAGGCCGAGCTCGAGGCCCTCGAAAAACTGGTCTGTCCGACGTGCAAAATCACATTTCGTGAATTCCGCAACCAGGGGCGGCTGGGTTGTGCCCATTGCTATAGCGCCTTTCGCGAAGAGTTGCTCCCCTTACTCGAGAACATTCATGGCGAGACGCATCACTGCGGGAAATTTCCCAAGCGTGCGCCCGATGACAGCCAGAAACGATACCAGCTCATCAAACTTCGCAACGATTTAAGGCTGGCGATCGCCGAAGAGTCGTACGAAGAAGCGGCTCGGATTCGCGATCAGATTCACGGACTGGAACATGGAA
>DASYAR010000511.1:0-3236 GCA_036501235.1 Planctomycetaceae bacterium | reverse complement strand
CCCAAACACGACGAAGTGTACGTCCTGCCGCGCGAAGTGCTGCTCAAAAAGATCGAAGAGACGGTTGCAGTGGGGGGCGATCAGATCCTGATGCAGGGGGGCCTGCATCCCACGCTGGAATTGGAATGGTACGAAGAGCTGCTGCGCGACATCAAGTCGCACTTCCCGCAGGTCAACATTCACGGCTTCAGCCCGCCTGAAATTCATCATTTCACCAAGATCGCCAAGCTGCCGCTGCGCGAAGTCCTGCGGCGGCTCAAAGAGGCCGGGCTCGGTAGCCTGCCCGGCGGCGGGGGCGAGATCCTGGTCGACCGTGTTCGGGAGGAAATTACCCGCGGCAAAGTGTTGACCGACGACTGGCTCAATGTGTGCCGCGTCTGGCACGAGTTGGGCGGGAAATCTTCGGCCACGATGATGTTCGGGCATGTCGAGACGCTTTCCGAACGGATCGAGCATTTCGAGCGAGTCCGGCAGCTCCAGGACGACACCGGGGGGATCACCGCCTTCATTTCGTGGACGTTTCAACCCGAGCACACCGACATGGCGCACATCCCACCGGCCGGCGCTTTCGAATATCTGAAGACGCAGGCCGTGAGTCGGCTGTATCTCGACAACATCCCCAATATTCAATCGTCGTGGGTCACGCAGGGAGAAAAGATCGGGCAGATTGCCCTGTTCTTCGGGGCCAACGACATGGGGAGCCTGATGCTCGAAGAGAACGTCGTTTCGTCGGCGGGGACGGTGCATCACCTGTCTCTGGAGTCGATCCGGCGGTGTATCCGTGAAGCGGGTTATATTCCGCGGCAACGCAACGTGTTTTACGAATACATCGACCAATACGACGAGACCGAAGAATCGCAGCATGCGGGCAGTGCCGTCGCGATGGGCTGAACCGACGGGGCATAATCCCTTCTGAACCCGCACCGTTCGCTCGTTCGGGCGGCAGTGTGGTAAGCTGTGTGCATGATTCACGTCGAAAACCTGTCGAAGAGCTTCCTGGACCTGCGTCGCGGCGCCGTGACGGCACTCGATCGGGTCAGCTTCGAGGTGCAGCCGGGGGAGATCTTCGGCCTCCTGGGCCCTAACGGAGCCGGCAAGACGACTTGCCTCAGGATCCTGAGCACGGTGCTCCGCCCGACAGGGGGTTTTGCCACGATCGCCGGACATGACGTGGCGACGCATCCGGCCGAGGTGCGGGGCTGCATCGGGTTCATGTCGGGCAACACGGGAATTTACGATCGTATGACGGCCTGGGAACTGGTCGAATAC
This sequence comes from Planctomycetaceae bacterium, assembly GCA_036501235.1. Taxonomy (GTDB): domain Bacteria; phylum Planctomycetota; class Planctomycetia; order Planctomycetales; family Planctomycetaceae; genus JACQFH01. The sequence goes on along the minus strand of DASYAR010000511.1, from coordinate 1,967 downwards.
TACGGCCGGCTCTACCGTATGCCTGAAGACCGATTGCAATCGCGGCTGGAAGAATTATTCACCACGCTGCAGATGAACGACTTTCGGGACGTCCTGGGGGCGAAGATGTCGACCGGGATGAAGCAAAAAGTTTCGATCGCGCGGACGATCATCCACGACCCGCCGGTCATGATCTTCGACGAGCCGACGTCGGGGCTCGACGTGCTGGTCGCGCGGGCCCTGATCAACCAAATCGAATCGCTGAAAGGCCGGGGCAAGTGCATCATTTATTCGACGCACATCATGCGCGAGGTGGAAAAGCTCTGCAATCGGGTCGCCATCATTTATAAAGGACAGATCCTGGCCGAGGGGTCGGTTGCCGAGCTGGAACGGCGGTACGGGCAACCCGATATGGAAGAGCTGTTCTTCGACCTGATCTCGAAGCACGAGCACGATCCGGCGGTGGGGGCGGGGGCATGGTAAACTGGCGAACCGTTTCACTGATCTTTCAGCGCGAAGTTCGCGACCAGTTTCGCGACCGGCGGACGCTGTTCATGATCGCCGTGTTGCCGCTGCTGCTGTATCCCGCGCTCGGACTGGGGATGATGCAATTGACGGTGCTGTTCCGCGAGCAACCGCGGACCGTGGTGATCCTGGGGGCCGAGAATCTGCCCGCAGAACCGGCGTTGCTTGAAGACGGCCATTTTGCCGAGCGCTGGTTTCACAGAGCTGGCGCCGCGGATTCATCGGCGGCCGCCGCGGCCGCCGCCAAGCTGGTCGTGATCAGCGACGCGCCCGACTCGGCCGATCGGGTGCGGGCCGCCGACAAGCGTCTGAATGCACCGCAGCTTCTGGAGCGCGCCCAGGAGATCCGCACAATCCTGCATGACGATCCCCAGCGTGCCGGCGAGCTGTTCGGAAGCAGCGGCTTGCAGACGGTCGTGATCATTCCGCCCAATTTTGGCAAGCGCCTGGGGGAAATCCGCGACGAACTGGAGCAAAAGCAGGAAGGGGCCGGCGTCTCGGCGGATTATTCCCGTCCGGAAGTCGTCTTCAACAAGGCCGACGAAAAATCACACATCACGTACAGCCGCGTCGCCAATGCGCTCGACAAATGGGAAATGGCGATCCTCGAAGACTGGCTGAAACTCGCCCGCATCGACCAGAAGATGACCCAGCCCGTCATGGCGAAACCGGTGGACGTGGCGCTCGACGAGCAGGTCGCCGCCAGCATCTGGAGCAAACTGTTTCCCACTCTGCTGATCATCATGTCGGTCACCGGCGCGTTCTATCCGGCGATTGACCTGGTGGCGGGCGAAAAAGAGCGGGGGACGATGGAGACGCTGCTGATCTGCCCTGCGACACGCACCGAAATCGTGCTGGGGAAGTTCTTCACCGTCATGCTGTTCAGCTGCGCGACGGCTGTGCTCAATCTGGGGAGCATGGGATTGACGGGCAAGCACATTGCCGGCATGGCCCCGACGGGCGCGCTGTCTGCGGCCCACGACCTGTCGTTTCCGCCGCTGTCTGCACTGGCATGGATCGTGCTGCTGTTGATTCCGCTGGCGGCCCTGTTCAGCGCGCTGTGCCTGGCGCTCGCCACATTCGCACGGAGCAGCAAGGAGGGGCAATATTATCTCACACCGCTGCTGATGGTGACGCTGGGGATGACGATGTTCTGCCTGTCGCCGACCGTCGACCTCACTCCGCAATACAGCATCTTGCCGGTGGTGGGAGCGGCCCTGCTGCTCAAGGGGTTGTTGCTGTCGCCGATGAATCCCGGCGCACTCTATTTGTATGTCGGACCGGTGCTGGCTACGTCGTTTCTGTACAGCGCCCTGGCTTTGTGGTGGGCGATCGATCAGTTCAAACGCGAAGAGGTGCTGTTCCGCGAAGGAGAGCGCTTCGAACTGGGGCTCTGGGTGCGCCATCTGTTGCGAGACAAAGAGCCGCTCCCCAGTTTCAGCGAGGCGCTGTTCTGTTTCGTG
>DASYAR010000510.1:0-5997 GCA_036501235.1 Planctomycetaceae bacterium | reverse complement strand
CGGTCAGGGCCATCGCTGGCTGTGACTGTGATTGACACGAAATCGAGCATCAGGGATTCGGCCGCGCTCACGGTCAACCATGATTTGACGCTCTGACCCTGCCGCACTTTTGCATAATCCTATCGAATAATGAAACGAGGGCCGTCCGACGGGTCTACTTCCCCCCCTTTTTCTTGGTTGCCGGGGCTGCTGCGCCTGCTGGTTTGAGCTTCAGGACACAGCGGAAACCGACGTCGTTGGGATGCTCTGTTTGCACAACGCCGCTACGGGCCCACACGAGCCAGCGGGGGTCGCCCCCTTTCACGACGCGCATGTTGCTGCCGCCGCTCGTTCTCGGCCCGATGGGGTTGCGCGCGGTGGCGCCGGCATCGGCCATCAATTGCGTGAAGTATTTCTCGACGTACCAGTCCGTACACCATTCGCGGGCGTTACCTGCCATGTCGCTGGCGCCGCAGGGGCTGGTGTCGCCGCGAAACGAACCGACTCGATCGATCTGCGACGGCTCGCGCGGTCGTTCCCAGACCCACACGCCGTTCCCCCACGGGTATTTGAATCCGTCGGTCCCGCGGGCCGCTTTTTCCCACTGCGCTTCGGTCGGCAGTTCTTTCCCGACCGACAGGGCGAAGGCATGGGCCTCGGCCCAAGTCACTCCCAGAACCGGCTCTTGCGGGTCCCTGGCGGTTCGGGCCGGGCGGGGAACGCGGCGCTTCTCGCCGACGCTTTCACGATATTGTTCGTAGCGGGCCGAAGTCACTTCGCGCACGTCGATGTAATAGGCATCCAGTAAGACGCCGTGCTCAGGCCCCACCTGAGGAGGGCCGGAATTGCTGCCTTGAATGAAAATCCCTTCGGGAACCAGGCACATCACGGCGCCATCCTGCTCGCCGCGGATGCGCCAGGGGAGTCCTGAAGCGCTGGTTCCGGCGCTTTCGATCGCCGAGAATCCCTCGGGCAGTTCATATTCGGTCCGCGAATCATCTCGAATCAACCCCACGCCTTCGAGACCTGCCGGGCCCGTCCCCGGCGCATACGCGAACTTTGTGGAATCGGTTCGCACTTTGCGAGGGACGAAGGCAAAACGGTCGGCGTCTTGCTGGATTCCGACCGTAAAGGGCACGCCCGCGGGTGACGATGCGGGAAGCACGCCGAACTTCGAATGCCCCGAGGGCAATTCCCCGTCGTCAGACAGCTCCAGATCGGGAACGTCTTTCTTGCGTTTTTTTTTCGAAGAGGCCGCGCCCGATTTCGAGGCGTCGGGGGCCAGGGCGACCGGACCGGCCGCGGGCGGCCCTGGCGCCGGAGCGTTCACGGCCGGCTCGGCATTGCCGCCGCCAATTTGGACTTGTTTGATCTCGATCTTCTTCTCTGGCGTGCAACCGGACAGCACGCACCATGAGAGCAGGAGCGCCCGGGAACAGCAGCGCGATGGAAATCTCGCCACGAGTGTTTCCTTGAATAGATTCGCATCATTCATGAACCGTGAACTGATTGTCGATTCGAGACGCACGCATTTCAAGGGAGACGATCCCTAGGGGATCCAGTATCATGCCGCTGTCATGGCGCAGGACGATTTCGAAGTGGCTGTCGTGGGGGCGGGGGCCGCCGGTTTGCTGGCGGCGACCCGGGCGGCCGAGCGCGGGCGCCGAACGCTGCTCCTGGAAAAGAACCAGCGCCCCGGTGTGAAGATCCTGATGTCGGGAGGGACGCGCTGCAATTTGACACATAACTGCGACGCACGCGGCATCGTCGACGCGTTCGGAACGCAGGGAAAATTCCTGCACTCGGCGCTGGCGGCCCTCGGTCCGCGGGAGCTCGTGGCGCTGGTCGAAGCCGAAGGCGTGCTCACGAAGATCGAGTCGACGGGGAAGATTTTTCCCGTCAGCAACAAAGCGGCCGACGTGCTGGCGGCGCTCCTCGCGCGGCTCGGGCGCGGCAACTGCACTTTGGCCGTCGGTGAATCGGTGACGGCGCTCGACTGCGCGGAGGGTCGATTCCGAATCACGACCGATCGGCGGACATGGACGGCGCAGTCGGTCGCCGTCACCACCGGAGGCTGCTCGTATCCTGGCTCGGGGACGCAGGGAGATGGTTATCGTTGGGCGGAAAAACTCGGGCACACGATCATTCCGGCGCGGCCGGCCCTGGTGCCGGTGACGACCAATGCGGATTGGGTTCGCGACCTGCGAGGAATCACGATTCCGGATGTCTCAGTCGCCGTCGAGATGCGTCCCGCAGCCGGCGGGCCGGCAGGTAATCGCCCGCCTCTCGCAGCGCGGCGCGGATCGCTGTTGTTTGCGCACTTCGGGCTTTCCGGGCCTGTGGCGCTGGAAGTCAGCCGGGCCGTCAGCGGGCATCCGCGGCCGCAGGAGCTCGATCTGGTGTGTGACTTTTTGCCGGAGCTTAAGGAGGCGGAGTTCGAATCGTGGATTCGCGAAGAGACCAGCTCAGCGGGGCGGAAACCGGTGACGGCGCTAATTCCCGATTCGCTGCCGCGCCGGCTCGTGACGTCGCTGTTGCAACTCGCGAAGATTCCTGAAGATCTGCGGTGCGCCGAATTGGGAAAGGAAGCCCGGGGCCGCCTGGTGAGGTCCTGCAAACGGTGCGTGATTCCTGTTTCGGGAACGCTGGGATTCAAAAAGGCAGAGGTGACGGCAGGGGGGATTTCGCTGGCTGAAGTGGACTCGCGAACCATGGAGAGCAAACTCGTGCCGGGCTTATTTCTCGCCGGAGAGGTGCTGGATCTCGACGGACCGATCGGCGGCTACAACTTTCAAGCCGCGTTCAGCACCGGCTGGCTCGCCGGCGGGAACCTGTGACATGGACCGGTCCGCCGCCTGCTCGATTTTTTGAGTCGTATGCCCGGCGTCAGGACCTAGCGGAAACCCCGAATGGCAGGTTCGCGTGATATTTTGCATTCGTAGGACCGATTCCGCCGGCCAAACTTCATCTCGCGGCGAATTGCGCTCACGGCTACAATGCGGCCCGTGGAGTCGGTCCCTTTTAGCAGGATGCGAGCAGGAGATCGCGAGTGAACTCATTATTCCCGCAGCCCACCCTGTGGTCGGAGTTGGCCTGGCGATTTCAAGCGGTCGATCGTGAGAGCGTCACATGCCAGGGATTCGAAGAGCTGGCGTCGAACCTGCCGGCTGACTTGCGAGAATTCGTCAGCGATTCGTATCCGCGAAACCATACCTACGTGCCCCAGGCCGATCGCCTGGTGCCGAATCAGAAACTGGCCGTGCGCGTGGCCGGTATTGTTCGCTACTACCCACAACCGTTGACCAGCTTGCTCGATTTGAGTTGCTCCAAGGGCTTTTTCGTCTATCATGCAGCGGCCATTGAATCGTGCGGACGCGCACTGGGGATCGACTTGAGCGGCGAATGCCTGGATGCGTGCCGGCAGCTCCAGACGCGGTTTGCCAATGCCTCACGAGTGAACTTCGCGAAGCTCACGCTCCCCGAACTGGCAGAGAGAATCGACGAGTTCGGCGGACAGTTTCAGACGGTGCTGCTCCTCAATACATACCAGTACCTGTTCTTCGGCAGCACCGTGGCGCCCCCGGTCGGACAGGACCATCGTGAAATCTTCCGGCTCCTGAGAAAGGTCTGCTCAGGCCGCGTCGTCTTTCACAATCGGCTCCTGCTGGCCGACTTGCAGAGCGATCCGCAGGCCCGTGCCGCGCAGGCTGGAACCGGTGCACTGTATCGTCCGCAGGCGATCCGCGACGCGGCCGGCGAATTCTTCAAGGTCACGGAACTCCGCCGCTGGCTCGGCCGACCCATCTGGCTGCTTGACGCGGCGACATAGCCACGAGGGTCGAAGAGTCAATGAATTGTTGGGCCCTTTCGACTCTTCGACCCCTTCGACTCTTCGACCCACTCCACGACGCGCCAGTCCATCCACCGGCGATCGGCGTCGCCATTCCGTTGGCCGATAAATCCCAGGTGGCCCCCGGACCGCGGCACGTTCAATTGGACGGCGGGAGACAACCGCAAGTCGGCGAAGACCGCGCCGGGCACAAGGGGATCATCGGCTGCCGCCAGAATCATTGTCGGTACACGGATCTCCGGAATGAACTGGGCCGAACTGCACTGCCGGTAATAATTGAGGGCCGTTCCAAAGCCGCACACGGGGGCGGTGAACATCTCGTCGAAATCGAACACGCCGCGCGGAATGTTCTTCTCAGGCAGCATCGGCGCATCGGGAATCAGCTTTTTCAGTGCGTTCAATTGATGCCGCAGCAACTGCACGAAATGCCGGTCGTATACGCGATTGGCCCCCCGCCCCAGCGAGCGCACGCACGCCAGAAGATCGACCGGCGGACAGACCGCCATGGCGCGGTCGAGATTGTCGGGAAGGTGATCGGCTGATTCCCCCAGCAGTTTCAGCGTGATGTTCCCGCCGAGGGAGAACCCGATCAGCGCGGCTGGCGAACCGGGGCACAATTCGCCGATTTTTTTCAGCGCCGCAGCGGCATCCTCCGATCGGCCGCTGTGGTACGGAAATCTCGCGAGCCCCAGCCCGGCGCCGCAACCGCGCAAGTCCATGCGAAACGAACGCACGCCGCGCGCGTTCAGCTTTCTAGCAATCCGCACCATATAAGGGCTGGTATGGCAGCCGGCCAGGCCGTGGATCAAAAGGGCGGTGCGTCCGCCGGTTTGCCAGTCGGCAGGACGGTCGTCATGCAAGACGATCTGATCGCCGTCGTCGAGCGCCACCGCATGCTGAATTGCAGTTTCGGTCAACCGCGGCTGCGGCAAAAAAACTCCCGCCAGGGTCTGAAAATGCCCCGTACGCAGCAGCGAATGTGGTGAAAAATCGAAATTGGTCACGCCAGGGTCAGCATCCCCAGGCCGGCAGCGCCGATCAGCGCCAGGGCAGCCAGCTTCAGGCGACCGCCGTATTGCCCTTGAGTCATCTCATTCAGACGAAAATAACCGGCCGAGGCCGCCAGCATGACCGTGACCATTCCCAGGCCCGCTCCCAGCATGGTCAGGCGTTGACTGACGATCTGGCCACGCCACGATTCATGCAAGGCCTGCCGAAGTTTCGAACTGAGGTCCAGTCGCAAGTGCGCCCGGTACATCTTCCCCTGGATGCCGTTTCCAAAATCCTTTTCGAGCTCTTCGCCGCACAGCGCATTCACAGCGTATTTGTCGATCAGCGAAACGGGCACCGTCCAGTCGCCTGGCAAGGGGTTCTCATCACGGTAGAATTTCTTCACGTAGTCGACGGCCAGCTGCGTGACCTGCTCTTCCGCTTCGGCGAGCGTAGCGAACCGCTGGCTGCTCAAGGGAACAAGCACGCCCGGGTCACTGGGAAGCGGGCCGACTTTGGCCCACTCCGGTTCGTGCGGCAGCGTTTCGCGGACTCGCAGCACGCTCCCGGCTGGCCGAGACGAATCGGCGTCGCTGACGATGACGGGTACGGGCTGGTTGACGGTCGGCGGCGCGGGCTGCGTTTCTGCGGCAAGCGGCGAAGGCGCCGCTTCTGTCGGCGTGGTCGCTGACGACGCCTCGGATTGTGCTGGCGAGGCACTCGCCGTGGGATTCTCGGCAGTGTTCGACTGAGCCGACGTGGCCTGCGAGACGACATGGGCTTCGGCCGACGAGACACCGGAAATAGGAGAACTTCCCGCAATGGGCGTGATGCTGGAAGGCAGCGGAGCCTCGGCCGTCGATTCTGAAGACGGCGAACGATCATCGAAATGCTCGCGGCGAGTCGTAACCGATTGCCGATTGGCATATCGGGCCGACTGCCGAGGCCTTCTCCGCCCATCCTGAATCTGTCGTTCACCGAGTTCTTCCGATTGATGGCTGACGACGCGGACGCTCGTGAACCAGGCGCCAACAAGGCCGACCACACCCAACGCCGGCAAAACCAACAGGAGAATGAGGCCCGCGGCCTTGAGCTGTCGTTTGAAGGCCGATGCTCCGCCGGAGGCGATAATCACCGTTATGACGACGACCAGCGCCGTGAACATCAGCCCCAGTGCC
>DASYAR010000509.1:0-4722 GCA_036501235.1 Planctomycetaceae bacterium | reverse complement strand
AATGATGATATGTGGCGAATCATGGCAGGAACCCTCCGCAGTCATTGGTTGAAGATCACGAACCGACTCATCGTGCGGCGCGTTACAGATTCATACGGGGCATCGAGAGACTGACCTCCGTTTTTTGGCCGCAAATGGCGTTCCCTTGCACCCGAAGCGACACAAAAGGGTGAGATTGTCATCCTCGGGCTGGATGCGCGCCGACCCCATTGATTGAAACACGATCACGATTGTCGGCCGAATGCCACTCCCGGTCGGACTGCGGGAGGGTTAGAATGCCCCAAACATTGATTGGCAGCTACGAAATGGTTCAGGTCGGAGAAGCCCATGCAACGCGATTGGCTGGCGAAATGGTTAGCGATTCTGCTCGTGACGGCGTGCGGCACTTCAAACGCGGCATCAGCCGACGAGCGCTATGACCTGATCCTCCAGAATGGCAAGATCGTCGACGGCGCGGGGACGCCGTGGTATTTCGCCGACCTGGCGATCCGCGACGGCAAGATCGCGGCGATCGGTCGCTTGAACGCTGCTCTGGGCGCGAAGACGATCGATGCCACCGGGCTGATCGTGGCGCCGGGGTTCATTGACATGATGGGGCAAACGGGCAGCCCGTTTCTTAAAGACCCGGCGGCCGGTCTCAACCTGCTGACGCAGGGAATCACCACGATCAATGCCGGGGAAGGGGAGTCGGCCGCACCGCTCGCGGGAGAAGAGGCGAAACGGGCGGGCTGGTCGACGACGCGCGAGTATTTCGCCAGGCTGGACAAAATCGGGATGCCCGTGAACGTCGTGCAAACGGTGGGGCACACGCAAGTCCGCCGGATCGTTCTGGGCGAAGTCGATCGCCGCCCGTTGCCGGCCGAGCTCGATCAAATGAAATCTCTCGTCCGCGAGGCGATGGAGGCCGGCGCCATCGGTGTGTCGACGGCGCTCATTTATCCCCCCGCCGTCTACGCCACCACCGAAGAAATCAGCGATCTGGCGCGCGTCGCGGGCGAATACGGCGGCGGATACTACACCCACATGCGAAACGAGGGGGATCGCCTGCTCGAAGCGATCGACGAGGCGCTGGCCATCGGCGAGGCTGCCGATTGCCGCGTCCATATCTTTCACCTCAAGGCGGCCGGCCGGCAGAACTGGGGAAAGATGGACCTGGCTCTCGCCCGCATCAAGGCGGCCCGCGCGGCAGGCCGGCAGGTCGCCGCCGATATTTATCCGTACATCAATAATGGGCTCGGGATCACGGCGTTCATCCATCCGCGGCACGCCGCCGAAGGTCCGGCCGTTTTGCGCCGCAAGCTCGATGACCCGCAAGTGCGTGCCGAAATTCGCCGCGAAATGGAGACCGACTTCAACTACGAAAACTGGTATCGCCATATCGGCTTCGACTGGGACAAAGTCGTGCTGGGCGAGATGACCGAGCGGCCGTATTCGGAGCACGGGGGAAAATCGCTGCTGGCGGTCGCGAGGGCGCTGTCGAAAGATCCGTGGGACGTGTTCTTCGACGCCTGCCGGATGAATGCGTTCGCTCTGCCGCAAACGATGACCGAGGCCAACCTGATCAAAGCCATGCGAGAGGAATTCGTGTCGTTCTGCACCGACGTGGGACCGGCGGGAGGCTCGAACATCGCCTCGCATCCCCGCGCATACGGGGCCCTGCCGCGCGTCCTATCGCGGTTCGTTCGCGATCTGGGAGTGATTTCGCTGGAACAGGCCGTGTCGCAAGCATCGGCCGTTGCGGCGAACGAAGTTCTGTGTTACGACCGGGGCCGGCTGTCCCCCGGACTGGCGGCAGACATCGTCGTGTTTGATTATGGTGCGATTGCCGATCGTGCCACGTTCGCCGAGCCGCACAAGACGGCCGAGGGAATGCGGCACGTGATCGTCAACGGACAGCTCGTTTTCGAAGAGGGAAAACCGACCGGCGCAAAACCAGGGCGCGTGCTCCGCGGCCCGGGATATAAGAAGTAATCGTTTAACCGCGACCCGCAGGAGAGCGCGTATCGCCGGCAACGTGCTTCCAATGAAAAAGTCCGCGTTCTTCCCAGGTATACAGAGAGAGAAGCGGCAAAACGCAGGCGACAGGCAACTCGACGCTCGCGACGCGCTCCCCTCCGGGTCGCGGTTAAACGAGCTAATGAGCTATGGACAACACGCACTAACAGGACAGCATCATGACCGACAAATATCGTAAGGTCGCCCTCGTGACCGGCTCGGCGACAGGCATCGGCAGGGCATGCGCGCTGCGATTTGCCGAGAACGGGTTCGACGTGATCGTCAATTATTCGCGAAGCGAAGGCGAAGCCAGCGAGACGCTCAGGCTCGTCGAAGCCTGCCACGCGCGCGGATTGCTGGTGCAGTGCGACGTGGGCAGCGACCCGGCCGTCCGCGATATGATCGCGAAGGTGGAAAGCGAATTCGGCCGGCTCGACGTGCTGGTGAACAACGCGGGCACCACGTGGTTCATCGACCACAAGGACCTCGAGGAATTGACCGAAGAAAAATGGGACCGCATCCTGCAGGTGAACCTCAAGGGGCCGTTCTTCTGCATTCGCGCCGCGGCGCCGCTGCTGCGAAAATCGGGGGCCGGCGCAGTCGTCAGCGTCAGTTCGGTCGCGGGCCTCAGCGGCGAGGGGTCCTCAATCGCCTACGCGGCCAGCAAAGGCGCGCTCAACACGATGACCAAGTCACTGGCTCGCGCGCTAGGGCCTGAAATCCGGGTGAACGCAGTCTGCCCCGGCCCCGTCGATACGCGGTGGCTGCGGGCCGTCATGTCGGCTGAAGATCTCGCCAAGCGAACTGCCCATTATCCGATGCAGCGCCCGGCCCTTCCCGAAGACATCGCCGATGCCGTGTTCTTCCTCGCCACCGGCACGTCGCTGGCAACCGGCCAGTGCCTCGTGGTTGATGGCGGACGGACGATGTAGCGCAAGAAAAAAACCGAGTACTCAGTACTGAGTACTCGGTTTTTAGATTTTTGCTTCGTCTCTGAGCGCTATTCTTCTCCTTCGCCCACACCCGCGCCGACGGGAATTTCTTCGCCGGGGGCCAGGTCCTCGACGAACCCGCGCAAGTGATTGCTGCGGGTATGATGCTGCAATTTTCGCAGGGCTTTCGATTCGATTTGGCGAATGCGCTCGCGAGTCACCTTGAAGATGCGTCCGGTCTCCTCGAGGGTATAGCTGTACCCGTCGCCCAGACCATAGCGCAGCTTAATGATCTCGCGTTCGCGGTAAGTGAGGCTCTTGAGGACGTGGTTGATCTTGTCCTTGAGCAGCTTGTGCATCGCCGATTCCGAAGGCGTGTGCTCGGAGCCGTCTTCGAGGAAGTCGCCGAAGGCGCTGTCTTCGCTCTCGCCGACCGGCGTATCGAGACTGATCGGATGCTTCCAGGTCTTCATGATCCGCTGGGTTTCTTCCAGCGAGAGGCCGACGGCGCGCGACAGCTCTTCCATCGTCGGTTCGCGCCCCTTCTTTTGGCGCAACTCTTCGCTTTTCGACTTGAGGGTCGAAATGCTCTGGAACATATGCACCGGAATGCGGATCGTACGGGCATGATCGGCCACGGCCCGCGTAATGGCCTGCCGAATCCACCACGTGGCATATGTCGAGAACTTGTAACCGCGGCGATATTCGTATTTTTCGACGCCCCGCATGAGGCCGGCGTTGCCTTCCTGGATCAGGTCGAGGAAGCTGAGGCCGCGGTTGCGGTACTTCTTGGCGATCGAGACCACGAGCCGCAGATTGCCCCCCGAAAGTTCCTGCTTGGCTTCGGTCCAGACGGCGAAGCGGGCCTGAATCGTGCGAATGCGGGCCCGCATGGTTTCCGGGCTTTCATGCGTCATCAGCATCAGGTCGTGCAATTCGCGTTCGCAGCGGTGCAGTTCGTCGACATTCCGACGCGACCGCCGCAGATCACGGATCTGCTGTTCGAGCTCGTCCATCCGCCGGCCGACCTGATACACGCGCTTCATGATCGGCTGCAGTCGCTGGGTTCGCAAGCTGAGCTCTTCGAACAGGCTGGCGGTCTTGCGGCGGCGCTCGGTGAGCTGAATCAGCAATTCATGCCGCTCGGCCGCGGTCGTCGCCTGGGTCACCACCTGATTGAAATCGGCGACGTTCAGGGCCAGGAGGTGCTTGATCGTCGGGATGTTGTGCGGCATCCGGCCGAGAATCTGCTCTTTGCGGACGTTTTCGGTTTCGGAAGTCCGCAGCGTGCGTTCGAACGGCAATTCGCCGGCAAAGACTTTTTCCAGCGTCTCGAGCGCCGCCGTCATCGAAAAATGACATTCCATCAGCGCGCGGCGAAACCGCTTGCGGCTGACTTCGATCTTCTTGGCCAGGAAGATCTCGCGTTCGCGGGTGAGCAGCGGAATGTTGCCCATCTGGCTCAAATACATTCGCACCGGGTCGCGAGAAGAGAGCGCCGAAGAGGGAACTTCTTCCGTCGATTCGGACCGTTCTTCGTCCGCCGTCATGGGACGCATCGGCTTTTCGGCCGGGCGAACGGCCAAGGCTTGCCGGGGCTGATCGGGATCTTCGACCAGGTCGAGTTTGCTGTGCTCCAATGCGAGGACGAGGTCGTCCACCATCTGGGGGCTGCCCCCTTCGTCGGGCAGATAGGTATTCACCTGCTGAAAGGTGATGAAACTGCGAGGCCTCCCTTGATCGATCAACAACGTCAAAGGGTCTTGATAACTATTCACGGAAAACTCCCCCCTCG
>DASYAR010000508.1:0-2101 GCA_036501235.1 Planctomycetaceae bacterium | reverse complement strand
TCGATTTGTCGCCTCTTGCCATTCTCGTTGCAAACGCCGAATTGCACGAGGAGACTGCGAAGAATCTGGGGCATGATTGCCTGTCGGCCAACTTCCGTTATGCCAATGAACGAGAGCGAACGGTTGCCTTCGTTGCTGCATCCGTAATCACGCAACTCACTGGCGGTCGCTTCTACGCCCCTGAACACGAAGATTGGTTCGATGGCAACGACGCCCTCGAAGCCGCTCAAGAACTCATGCAACCCCTGGAACTGCACGTGTTGGCAATGGAGCAACACATTCCGACTTTGGAACAATGGCGACAGGAACTCAAAGTTGCCGGACTGGATTTCGATCTGCCACCTGAGAGTGACCTGCGAGCGGCTGCAGGATTTTTTCCAGTCCTGTCTCGAAGAGGGGCGACCGGTTTTGCGTTTTCTCTGTCACCTGCCGAATACGTTGTGGGAGGCGATCTATTTCCCGCTGACGAGGCACCTCGGGAGGTTTTCAAGATGACCGCTGCCGCCAATTTCCGATTTGCCGAGGGACGGCCGGCCGCAGCCGCTGCGGTCGCAGCGGCGGTTTTCGCCCGAATGACTGATGGATACGTCTATAATCCGCGAAAGGCCAGCTTTTCGTCTGGACCGGAGGCCCTGGAGCTTGCCCGATCGAGTGAAACCGAAGACGGCGGTCCCTGAAATACTCGCGCAGCGGCACGCTTGGGTGTTGCCCTCGGGGCATGTTTTCGCACTGATGAGCACAACTCTCGCAAAAGGCTCACGGCGCCGTGTCTTGCGATTCGGGGGCGGACTCTGGCTCGTCCGAGAGCCGTAAGGGCGTGGGACGCCAGTCCGGTAAGGGAACCGGCAGGCTGGTGGAAGTCGGCAGCCGTACATTGATGAGCTCGGCCTCGTCGATTTCTGAAGCCAGCGCCGCACTCGCATGGCTCCTCAGTTCAGCATCCTCCGGAAAGTGACTTGCCAATTCCTTGTGCGGCGATTCGCACACGGCCCGCAGTGTCTCGACCGCGTGGATCACCAGCAAATTGTCGCAAGCTAACAGTCCCGTGCGAAAAACCTGCATTAATTGTCGCAGCAAGAAGAAATCGCAGGCGGGTGCGATGCGTTTTAATGCCGTAAGCGTGGCAATAATGACTCGTTGCGAGGGATGGTCCAATCGCTTCAGGAGCAAGTCAACGGCAGTCTGCATCAATTCAGAATCAGCAGCCAACACCGCCTGTTGCGTGCCCAGCGCCAGGGCGGCTGCCGACAGGACGTGCGGATTGTCGTCATACCGTTCCAGCAGATCCATTCCTCTCTCGACGACACGGACGTCATGATGGTCGACGGCGGTAATGGCCAGCGCCGCCTCGCTCACAAAGACGGCATCTCTGTCATCGAGACCGGCCACGACTGCGGTCCAATCATCGGCCGTCAAGTTCGGCGGATCCGGACGGCGCAGTTCCCACAGCGCGCTTAATCGAACGCCGGGTCTCTCACTGACCAGCCGTGCCGACAGATTCTTGGGGATATCACACGCGAACTGCGTGGGGGACCTGCACAGGCAGTCGTTGGATTTGTTCAAGTAGGCCAGGCCCGCCTTGAATACATGTTGTGGATCGCCGCGCAGGTATCGCGCCCAGGCCGGCTTCTCGCTTCGCAGCCAGGCAAATACCGCCAAGGCGTAACCGAACATTCGGGAAGGAAGGTAACCAGCCTTCGACACGCTCCGCCACGATCCGCCTTCTGGAAAAAGATGTGTCTCTTCATAAATCGCGGAATTGGCGGCAAAGATGCCGAGGCCGCGGACGACCGGCAACAGATCGGTGATGAATTCGTGGTCGGCGTCGGAATCGAGCAACAGCCCATCGCCCAAGAGAATGCAGTGCGCCAATTCGTGAGCCGCGGTGGAAATCAGGTGCAGCGGATCAACTGTTTGCGATCGTTCAATCCATACTGTGTGTCGTTCGGACGCGGCTGTTCGCTGTTCGTAAACGCCCAAAGCCGAATTGCGGCCGTCGTAGAGATACAGAGAAGGGCGGGCTCCGTCGAATATGGCGAGTTCGACAGACTCGCGTGCCACACCGATTTGCCGGCAGACGAGTCCGAAAACGCGCTCGATT
>DASYAR010000507.1:0-6889 GCA_036501235.1 Planctomycetaceae bacterium | reverse complement strand
CGCATTGTACGATGAAATGTCTAGTGACGTGGCGCGGCCGCCATACCGATACGAAACCGCCGGAATGTGTTGCCGCGTTTGCATCACGCCACGGAGTCAGACGCGTGCACTGGAAGGCATAATGCAAGCTTCACGACACGGCCAGCGGTGCCGCGCTCAGGAATGCCAGGGAGCTCGTGCAGTGACTGAAATCCCATGCTGCTATGGTGCCGCGCCGCGCTTGAGGTCCGCCAGCACCGGCAGATGATCCGACGCTTTTCGAACGAAACCGGTGTTCGGCACATGAACGGCGGCTACGTCTAGATCCCGACTGACGAAGACGTGATCGATTCGCAGCAGGGGCAGCGGGCTGCACCAGGTGCGCCGCGGACGAAATCCCGCAACGGCACGTTGTGCGTCTCGCAATCGGTTTGTGATTCGCCGATAGGCGGGCGACGTGGGAGTCGCATTGAAATCGCCGCAGAGAACCTGGGGACCGCGACATTGCGGATGATTGAGCCAATTCGGCCCGAGCAATTCTTCGACCTGCACCAGTCGCTCGCCCGATCGCAAGCCGAGATGGGTGTTGATCAATTGCAGCTCCCAGCCGCCGCAATCGATCGCCACCCACAACGCTCCCCGCGGTTCACGAGGGCGCCCCGCCAAGGCTTGCGGCAACGCGGCGGCACGCACCAGTCGCATGGGAAATCGGCAAAGCACCGCGTCGCCGTAGTGTTCGGATGCAACCGAAAATACAGGATGAAAATGCACGGCCATGCCCAGGCGCTGCGCCAATTCCCGCGCCTGGTCCTGAAACGACGTTCGCGAGTGGCGAACGTCGAGTTCTTGCAAGGCAATTACGTCGGCATTGCGCTCGGCCAGCACTCTGGCGATGCGGCGGATCGACAAACGCCCGTCAAGGCCCATGCAACTGTGCACGTTATACGTCATCACGCGCACAAAATCGCGCCGGGTGGGCTCGCCGTTCGCACGCGAGGCCTGGGATCGACCCAAAACGAGCAGCCCGGCCTGGCGTAACTCCTCGGGTCGCACGAAGTCGGTGTGGGCTTGCTCGATTGGCGTCTGGCCTGGGAGAAGTACAAATCCGCCTGTCTCGAACGGGCCGATTCCGCCGTGGCCTCCTTTTTCGAACACGAAACTCAGAGGACGGCGTCCGGCACTCCAGCCGGCGATGATGACGTCGCCCGCATTCGCATGATGGCAGACCGCGACCAGATCGCAAGCGGCAACCTCGCGGAAGGGATGCGCATCGCCCAGAATCTGCCGTGCGTCAGAAGGCAGCTCAAATTTCCCGTCAGCCGTCCAGGCGACTGCTTTCCCGGGCTCGTCCGGCATCAAGACGAGTGGAACTCCGCCGTCGGTCGCCAGTTTCCGGCAAGCCTCCATGAGTTGCTCGCGATCCGGCAAAAACGGCAGGTAGACATGGCCGAGCGGCCCAATGGCGGCGACCAGAATGTCGTCCATCCCAAACGTGGTTCGCACGACATCTGCGATAAGTCGCCCGGTGACGACATCATAGGGTGTGACCCGCTCCTGACCGTGGTCCGAATAAATCCAGACCTGGTAATGCCTTCGCTCGGACTGCGCCGCCGCCTTCCAGACATGGCGGACACAGCGGTCAATGCCCCGCAGCGTCCAATGCGCAAACTTCGAGTCGGGCCCGCGGCGATGGGCATGCTCGTCGTATCCCAGGAAATTCAGTTGAATGACCGGCAGGCCGGCCGATGCGTCGACAGCGGCGGAAATTGCGATCAATTCGCGGATCACAACGGCGACCCCCACTCGCGACGGCAGGAATTTGACCGCTTCACGAAATTCTTTCCAATCCCCAACCCCGCGAAGGCAATCGGCCGCGGCCACGCCGAATTCGACGATCGCCTGGCCCGCGATACGAATCATGGCCTCCGCATGAAGCAGCAGAAAGGCCGCAATCCACAAGGGATGAACGCCTTTGAAAAGATCTCCCCACCCCAGGGCGGAAGCGCAAAAGTGCGGATGGAGAGCGCCCCCTGTAAAGATATTGGAGTAGGCGCTCCCCTCTTCGAGGAGCCCCTGGTGGCCGACTTGCATTCCGGCTTCGATTGCTGCGGCCCGATCGGAATCCAGCATCGTGACGACTCGCCCGCCTTGGCGGTCGCCGAAGGCGTGCGCGGGGACGGCGGTCCGCACACCGAAAAACAGTTCCGCCTGAACTGCGGAAGTCGCCGAGGGGACGCCCGAATAATGGGTGTGGATTTCATATCCTTCGCGTCGGATTAATCGGCGGAGGAAAGGCATCGTTCCTGATTTCAATGCCATTTCCAACTGCCGCCGCGACAGGCCATCGATTTGGATCAACAGCAGCCCTTCGGCATCATGGGCAGGCAGCAGCAGTCGGCGCAGGAGTCGACGCCCCCATAGCGCCCTGCTGAACCAGCGGCGGATCGCATGCAGCATATCCAGGATTCTCCCAACGACGGGAATTCGCAATGACTGCGAAGCTCGCCGATGGCGATGCTCGAATGGCGATGAATAGTCATCCGGAGTCATAAGATTGAGTTGCCGTATTCTGAGCTCGTCATGGGTTTGCTGTCTGAATCGCGGTTCGGATCGCGAAAGCCGTTCTATGGACCGGAACGATGGCTGGGGTGTTCCCGAAGAATGCAACCGCTGTGCCAATTTCGGCACGGGTGTTGCTTCTTCGATCCTGCGGTTCTGACGGCCAATCGACGGCCTATCGAGTCCATCGTGCCGGCGGCGGGAGGATGTTGGACTGATTGCTCTCCGCTTCAGGGCGCACCAATGAGCAACATGGATTCGAAACTGCCACAGGACCATTTGTGGCACAGCCCTCCGGGAGCTTCGATCGCCAATGCCGAAAAAATTGCCTCTCCAGGAATACCGCAGAAAACGGCACTTCAACCGCACGGCCGAGCCGGCCGGCAAGAAACGAAAGAGCGCGCACTCGGGCTGGCGGTTTGTGATCCAGAAACATGCGGCCAGCCACCTGCATTATGATTTTCGACTGGAACATGACGGCGTTCTCAAAAGCTGGGCCGTCCCGCATGGGCCCAGTCTCGATCCGTCGCAACGCCGGCTTGCCGTGCAGGTGGAAGATCATCCGCTGGAATACGGCAAATTCGAAGGCACGATCCCGGCCGGCGAGTACGGGGGCGGGTCCGTTTTGCTGTGGGATACGGGCACCTGGTCGTCAGAGCAGGATGTGTCGCAGGCTCTGCGCAGCGGCAAATTGAAGTTTCAACTGGAGGGGGAAAAACTCACCGGCGGCTGGAATCTGGTGCGCATGCAGAAGAAAGCCGGCGAGAAGCGCGAGAACTGGCTGTTGATCAAAGAGCGAGACGAGTCGGCTCAGCCCTTGTCCAAAATCGACATCCTCGAAGAGCGACCTGAGAGCGTCGTCAGTGGCCGAACGATCGGCGAGATTGGAGCGACCTCGGATAAGACCTGGCACTCCCATGCAGCCGGCGGAAAAAAGGAACGCTCGACCCGCCAGAAAACGACGCGCCAGAAATCTGCCGGGGGAAATGGCAAACCGCAGACCGCCTCGAAACCACCGGCCGGTGCGCGCCGCGTTTCCTTTCCCAAGCCCATCGATCCGCAATTGGCGACGCTGGTCGATCATGCACCCGCAGGGGACGAATGGGTCCATGAGATCAAGCTCGATGGCTATCGGATCCTGACTTATCTCGACCGCGGGAAAGCGATTCTGCGCACGCGCAAACACAACGACTGGACCCGCAGGTTTCCGGAGTTGGCCGAATCGGTCGCCGAATTATCCGCCAGGCAGGGCGTTCTCGACGGCGAGGTCGTGGCGCTTCTGGCGAACGGCGCCAGCGACTTCCAGGCCTTGCAGACGGCGCTCAGTGAGCAGCGGACCTCTCAGCTCGTCTATTATGTCTTCGACCTGCTTTATCTGGACGGCTTCGATCTGCGGCCGTTGCCCCTGGAAGAACGAAAAAGCCGGCTGGCGGAATTGCTGACCGGCGCGCCTCACGCGCGGATTCGGTATTCCGAGCACCTGGAAGGTGACGGCGACCAGATCATTGCCAAAAGTTGTCAGTTGGGGTTGGAGGGCATCGTCTCGAAGCGGCGTCACGGCGCCTATGTCTCCGGTCGCGGCGACAGTTGGCTCAAGACCAAGTGCGCGCAGCGCCAGGAATTCGTCATCGGCGGCTTCACCGATTCCGCTTCCTCACGCAAGGGACTCGGGGCGCTCCTCGTCGGTTACTTCGACAAACAAGGCGACCTGATTTATTCGGGGAAAGTCGGCACCGGCTTTTCTGCGCTCACCGAGCAGGACGTGCGGGAACGGCTCAAAGCTCGCGAACAGGCGAAAAAATCGTTCTCAAATGTGGTCAAAGACGAACACAAATCGACCACGCACTGGATCAAACCGGAGCTTGTCGCGGAAGTCAAATACAGCAACTGGACTGAGGCAGGGCAGCTCCGTCAGCCCGTCTTTCAGGGGCTCAGAGAAGATAAACCCGCCCGAGAAGTCGTTCTGGAGCGGCCGGCCGCAAAAGAGGGCAAGAAGCGCCCCGAGCGGCAACCGATACGGCAGCGCACGGCTGAACGTCGCAAAAAAACTCCCGCGCACTCCCATTCTCCAACGATCTCCCTGACTGGTTCCCAAGAACGTGAATTGGAAGGCATGCGGTTGACGCATCCAGACCGGGTCCTGTATCCGGACGTCGGTCTGACGAAGAAAGACCTTGTGACCTACTACGCGGAAGTCAGCGAATGGATGTTGCCGCACGTGATCGACAGGCCGCTCAGCTTGGTGCGGTGTCCTGAAGGGCAGACCGGACAGTGCTTCTACCAGAAACACGCCTCCGCCGGCACGCCGGAGGCTTTGAAACAGGTGATGATCCGCGAAAAGAACAAGGAACAACCCTACCTGATGATCCAGAACCTGGCGGGCCTCTTGTCGCTGGTGCAGATGGGCGTCCTGGAAGTCCACCCCTGGGGTTCCTCGGTGGAGGACGTCGAAAAGCCGGATCGCTTGATTTTCGACTTCGATCCCGATCCCAGCGTTCCCTGGCCCGACGTGATCGCGGCGGCAAAAGACCTGAAAGCACGTCTTACCGATCTCGGGCTCGAGAGTTTCGCGAAAACGTCCGGCGGGAAGGGGCTGCACCTTGTGATTCCTATTCAACGCCGTTACGAGTGGCCCGAGGCCAAACGGTTTTGCAAGGCGATCGCCACGCAGTTCGCAACCGATTTTCCGAAGCGCTTCACCGCGAACATGAGCAAAGCCGAGCGGCACGGCAAGATCTTCGTCGATTATCTGCGAAACGACCGCGGTGCCACGGCCGTGGCGCCCTATTCGACGCGCAGCCGGCCGGGCGCCCCCGTCGCGACCCCTTTGCAGTGGAGCG
The DNA here is from genome assembly GCA_036501235.1 of Planctomycetaceae bacterium. Classification (GTDB taxonomy): domain Bacteria; phylum Planctomycetota; class Planctomycetia; order Planctomycetales; family Planctomycetaceae; genus JACQFH01. The sequence goes on along the minus strand of DASYAR010000507.1, from coordinate 1,511 downwards.
AAGTCAAAGCCTCGATTCGATCGGATCATTTTCACGTCGGGAATGTTCCCCACCGCCTGCAAACGATGAAAGGCGATCCCTGGGAAGAAATGGCGTCGGTGCGGCAGTCGTTGACGCGCGAAATGTTCCGGCAAGTTGGGCTCAAATAGAGCCGTGCTCGAAGTGCCCTGCTCACAGCCGGCGGCTCTTGGCAATTACCCGGCCACGGTGACGCCGTGTCGACCACCACGTTGCTCGCCGCCGGAGGCCCGGCGACCCATCAATCGGGGCGATTTGTCGAGCGGAAGACCCCTCTGGCTCGATCAAAGGATCGCGGCGCGCACGCGGTATATAAATTGCAACGGCCGGGCTTATGGTTTTCCTGTTCCCCAATAGTCGTACTTCGAGGAGTTCCAAGTCATGGCGAAGTTGAACACGCTGGATGACCTCTTTCTGCATGGTTTGAAAGACGTCTACGACGCGGAGAAGCAATTGGTCAAGGCGTTGCCCAAAATGGCGAAAGCGTCAACATCCGAGAAGCTCCAGGCCGGCTTCGAAGAGCACCTCAGGCAGACGGAAGGGCATGTCGAGCGGCTGGAAACGATTTTCAAGTCGCTCGGTGTCGCGGCCAAGGGCACCAAATGCGCCGCCATGAAGGGCCTGGTTGAAGAAGGGAGCGAAATGATCTCGGAACATGCCGAAGATGCCGTTAAGGACGCGGGACTGATCATGGCCGCGCAAAAAGTCGAGCACTACGAGATCGCGACCTATGGCACCCTCGTCACTTTCGCAGAACTGCTGGGTCAGTCTGAAGCGCGCGAGCTGCTCGAACAGACACTGCAGGAAGAAAAGGAGACAGACGAGAAGCTGACGGACCTCGCCGAGTCGGAAATTAACGTCGAGGCACAGGCCTGACCCGGAAGGAGCAACCCCATGGCCAAATATGGTTCCAAAGCCAAAAGCGAAGTGAAGAAGGCGATCCACAAGACAAAAAAGGGGACGCAGAAAAGCGGCACAGGAGGAACAGCGAAAAGTCGCAAACAGGCGATTGCCATCGGCCTGTCGAAAGCGCGCAAAAAAGGGGCCAAAGTTCCCAAGAAGAAGTGAATCACGGAGCGCGGAGTTCATTTTCGGCGCCACCGAAAGTGAAGATGGAGAATCAATTAAACAGACTCGAAAGGAGCTGCATCATGGCCGTACAATCCGACGTCGACAAAGGACTGGCCCCGCCTAAGAAAGGGGACAAATTCCGCTGCAAACCGTGCGGCATGGAGCTCGAGGTCACCAAAGATTGCCATTGCAAAGAGGAGGGCCAGGTGCACTTTCATTGCTGCGGCCAGGAGATGACCAAAGTCTGAAACGGCGGTCGTCATGAACGCTACCAGGCCCTGGTCGGGAATTCCCGACCAGGGTCGTCTTTTTGGATGCGAGAGCGCGGAAACTCATTTGGCCTTGCGTCGGTGCGATTTCCCCTTCGAAATCGTCTTCTTCAGCAATTTCCAGGCTTGTTTCGGTCCGCGGTGCTTCAGGAG
>DASYAR010000506.1:0-5430 GCA_036501235.1 Planctomycetaceae bacterium | reverse complement strand
CTCGCTTGCCAAGTCTTTTAGCTTCTGTCGCGGCGTAGAGTCGCCGAACATTTGGTGGAAGCAGCTGCATTAACAAATTGATTTCGCGATGGTGCTCGATTTCAGGCATATTCGGCATTCGTTGACAGCGTCGGCACCGGCAACGGCGGATTTCAACGGCTCTCATTGGAAACTCCGGATAAGGGTGCCGCCAACTGGTCCTACGACCTTACTGGCAATTGCCAGATTGGATCGTCCAATTTGATTATCCACGTCGGATGCTTGGTTGCCACGGAAGCGATTGCGCGATACTGCCGATCGTGGGCAAGCGGTTGCCTCGATCGGGAAAGAATGGCCGGGCCTGGACCGAAGGGAAGCCCCGGCCACCCAAACTGCAACTCGTTTTTCGGGTCACGTCCGTCAACTCGGCAGCTATTGTCCCGGCGCAACCTTCGTCGCGATCGCCGTATCTTTCTGAAGCAGACCGCCGGCGGGGGTTGTGACGCGGAATTGGATGTTGGGGAGGTCCGCGGCGGCGGTGACGGCTGGTGACGCGACGACGATTTCGAATTGTTCCTGATCGCCGGGTATGGTCACTTTGGGGGCCGAGTAGCCGGCTGGCAGATTGACCAGCGCGACGTCCACCGCGCCGGTGAAGTGTGCCGTGCGTTTGACGGCGCCGGTGAATTTCGTCTGGACATTGCCGGTGAGCATCAGGTTGTTCGCAGCCAACTGGAGCGCGACGGCGTTCTGGACGGGCAAGCGGAACGCGGGGGAATAGATCGTCGCCTGCACAGAGTCGGAAAATGCGCTGGGGACGAAATCGGCACGAATGACTCCGTCGATCTGGCCTTCGACAACCTCGAGCGGGACGGCAATCTTCAGCGTGCCGGCCGTTTCGCCGGGCGAGAACGTCTGCTCCGGCAGGCTCCGCAACAGGGGGACTGGAATCCGCCGTTGCCGCGTGGGATCGGTCGGGTCGACCTCGGTTCGGCCGGCTTCGGTCGTCAACAACGTCAATCGCACGGCCTGCCCGGCCAACTCCGAAATCTGCAATTTCAGCGTGAGCGGAATTTCTGGATCGGTGCCGCGGAACCAGGCCGCGGGCATGGTCCCCAACTCGAGCGCGGCCGTGGCGGGGCCGGTCAGGGCGCAAGTGAGCTCGGTTCGAGCGGCGGGAACGAAGGCCAACCGGCCATCGAAAGGAGCCTGGGCGACGCGGACCAGTGCGGGGTCGAGACCGGCAGACGTGCCCACGAGATGGAGGTGCTTGACGAGCACGCCGGGAGACGCCTCGGCAGCTTTTGCGGTGAGCACGACGATCGCCTTGGAGACGCCGGCCGGGATTTCCGCAGGGCTGACAGAAACGTCAGGCGTTCCTGGCAGCGCCAGAGCGATGGGGCCGTCGTATCCGGCGCGGGTCACGTCGATTCTCACGATGGCAGTGCCGTCGCGGGGAAGGGAGACTCGCTCGGCCCCGACCGCCAGGGAAAAATCCGGATGGCCGGCGCGGGTGAGTCGCAAACGATAAACGTAATCGGCGCCGCCGCGGTGGTTGAGATCGCTGATCGCCAGTTGAACCGCCGTGACGCCGGCCGGGACGGCGAAGTCGAGCGCCGACTTCTCTTCGCTGACGGCCAGCAAACTTCCCTCCGGGTAAGAGCGTACTTCGAAATGCGCTTCGAGCGGGGAATGCAGGCTGTAGCTATCGGCTGCAAAGTTCATTGTCAGGCCCGGCGTCACTTGCAGAACGTACTTGTCGGTTTCTCCGTGGCGTGAAATGCGACCGTCGATGACGATCGGCACATGCGGCTTCTCGGCGAACTGTGCGGCGATCGTCTGCAATTTTCCGTCAGTCTGCGGTTCTTCGAGCAGTTCGACCGATCCACTGGAGACGACGCTGGGGGCCGGGCCGACGGCGCCGGTTTCGGGGGGAATGCCGACCGATTGGACGGTCCCGGGGAACTGATGCTGCATGTCGACAGCCAGCGTGGCGGTCGGATCCATGCCAGGACCGATGGCGATGACCGCGCGCTGGGTTCCCGCGTTGACTGCCGACGGAAACGTCGTGTCGATCAGCTTCAGATCGCCGATCTTCAGACGAAACCGATTCTGCCCTGGCGCCTTGAACGCCAGGTCATGCAACTCGATGCTGTAGATGCCGTCGGCGAACAGATTGGCCTCGATCCGCGTGTCGCCGCGATATTGCGGACGACCCCACGCAATGTTCAGGGGCGCTCCGCGCGGATTGCGCAATTCGAGTACCGGGTCCATCGCCGAGCCCAGCCGTTTGCATTCGAGATCGACGATCAGGCGTTGCCCTGCCTTACCGGCGAAGTAGACCTTGGCCTGCTGCTGTCCGGTCAAATTTCCCGAAATGGCCACGGGCAGGAGGATGGGCTTATCGGGCGACGGTTCGGCGAAGGGCGTTTGTGGCAGCGAATCGACGGCGATCGCCAGCGCTCCGCTGATTCCGCGCGGAGTCTGCACACGCAGGGGATAGTGCCCGGCCAATGCGCTCGCGGGAATTGTCACTTCGAATTCGGCTCGCTCGGCGGTGGCCCCCGGGCGCAGAACCTGCTTTTCAATTGCTACGGAAGATACCAGCACCGGATCGGGGAGCAGATTCGCACCGGCAACAGCCACAATCGTCGTCTGGCCGCGCGTCAGCCCATGCAGCGACAGGGCAGTAATCTCCGGCCCTGCCGGGATCGGTTTCGCCTCCCCGGCAACTGGCGTGGCGGCGTTCGGTCCGGCGACTTCGGTGAACAGCCGGGCGACTTCCTCCGGGGACAGCGCTTTGGAAAACAGCGAGAACTCATCGATCAGGCAGTTCGTGTGTTCAATCGCCGGCGTGCTTGCCCCCAGCACCAGCGGAACGTCATTGACCAGGTTGGCGACTTTGACGTCAAGCAGCCAGACATCGTTCTCGACGACAGTTCCCCCCGCGGCACTTTTGGGTTTGATCGGCTGACCGTTGGCATAAAATCGCAGCAGCACGTCATCTTTGTCTTCGTCGGCATCCGGGGCGGGAGCATCGCCCACTTGCAGGACGGCCGTGATGAACACCGGTCGCCTGCGTCCAATGGCCGCGTTCAAGCCGTACACGGCCGATTTGAAACCGGTGCCGTCATTCAGATAGAGCTGGAAGACGTCGCCAGTCTGCGAATAAATGATTCCGTAATTCGTGATCTGCTTGGCGTCGTCGCGCTTGGCTACGACGCCGTGAAATGCGGCATCAACGGCCGGGTTCAAATTGACGAAGAACAGGCTGAACGTCACGGCGTCGGGGCGGTCGGTATCCGGGCTGTCGGCGATTCTCACGTATTGTTTGGCGCCGGCATCCAGGACGAGGGACTGCTTGCCCGACTGACCCCAGAAAGGGCTCTTCACCCGCACGGTGCCGTTCAGGAGCGCGCCATTGTCTTTGGCGGCTCCGGCGGTCGCCGTATCGACCGCGTCGCCCGAGGCTTCGTCAAACGTCAGATTGATGATGGCCTGCGGACGCACGGGCATTGGGTCTTCGGCACGGGCCACTCGGAGGCCAGGGAGCGCCAGTGAAAGTGCGGTGAGGAGATAAGCCAAACGGCAGCGCGCAATCGACATGGGGAGCGGTCCAAAGTCGTCTCGTCTGCCGGGCGAGATCAGTCCAGGGCAGGAACAACGCGGCTCCGAGGTTTTACCCGGCAGGTGGAAACCTCGGCCATTGCGACAGCACGCCAGCACGGGCAGCACTGCCGACATAGGAATGATTCTAGCGGTGCTCCCAGCCGAAATTAAGACAAGTCTCGGTGAAACGGAGTGAATTCGCGACATGTGAACACCTGTGCGGCACTTCCTGCCGAGTTTACGGCGCGGAAAGTGTCGATGCTGGAGGAGATTCGCCCCAACCTCGAATTCCGTTGATTTTAATCAATTCGATGGAAATTGTTTCCCTCGCAGCAAGCCGATGTTTATGATAGTATTGCAGATACGTGGAGCAGATCCGAAACCGCGGGAGCCGCCAATGGCCGCGAACCTCACCCCCTCTGATGGAGGGTCGCCGATCGTGCTGGACAAGCCGATCATGCTGATCGGCCGTAACGACAGTTGCGATATTGCGCTGGCGGCCAGTTCGAAGGTTTCGCGGAGACACTGCTGTATCGTCCAATGCGGTGACAAATACCTGCTGCGTGATTTGGGGAGCATGAACGGGATTCGAGTGAATACTCATCGGGTCGTCGAAATGGAGCTCCAGCAAGGGGATTCGATCTCCGTCGCCGACGTGGGTTTCACGTTTCGGCGTGACGACGCCGGGAAGAAGGATCTCGCCAACGCAAAGCAAAAATTACCGCCTGTTCCCGCGAACCCAATGCCTCAGGGAACAGGCACCAACAAAGACATGCCGGTCGCGATGCGCGACGTCGATCTGGATAGTTCGTCGAACACCTACCCGGAAGAGGGGTCGTCGGATAATGGCGACAGCCGGCTCAAGGACGACAGTCAGTCAGGAAAGTTCGTTTCGGTTTGACATTTGCCTGATGGATGGCGACGACTCATATTGCCTAGTATGGGTATTTGCATAGAATACTCACAAGGATGGTGGACCCGACACATGGATTCCACGTAAATTTCTTCGGTAGAATCAGTTGTGGCACTGACCGAAATTGATCGCGAACTTCTGAACCGCTGTATCGCGGGTGAAACGGGAAGCTGGAAGGACCTGGTCGATCGCTTTCTCGGTTTGTTCGTGCATGTCGTCAACCACACGGCTCACGCACGTAGCGTGCGCCTGAATGCGGAAGATGTCGACGACTTGTGTGCCGAGGTCTTCCTCGCACTGCTCGATCGCGACTATGCCGTGCTCCGTGCATTCCGAGGAGAATGCTCGCTGGCCACCTATTTGACGGTGATTGCCCGCCGGGTCATCGTTCGCGAAATGGCGCGGCGCCGGATGGCAGAGGCCATGGGACATGTCGGCGCGCATCAGGGCTCGATCGACATGGCGGGAGCCGAACGCCGCGACGTCCAGCGCGTCGACGACAACGACGAAGTTCAGAAGATGCTGGACGGGCTCCCCGACATGGAAGCCAAAATCGTCCATCAGTACCACATCGAGGGGCGCAGCTACCGCGAGATCAGCGCGGGGCTGGGTGTTCCCGAGAACTCGATTGGCCCGGCTTTGTCCCGCGCCCGCGCGAAGCTTCGCGGCAGCGAAGTGAAGCTGTGACGGGTATTGAGTGAGGAATGAACACGAGCAGTGCTCTCTCCTCTCTCTTCACTTTTCTCCGTCTTTGCCCTTCGCTCTTCATCAAGTGAACCATCCGGGGCTAGCCTAACTTCCCCAACCCAAGGTCGGAAATCACTTTTTTCAAAATAGTTTGGGGATATTTTGGACGTAAGTCCTTTGGTATCGGTCCGAATTCGGGCGATTGAATCCGAAAACGTGATGTAGTGACAACAAGTCGTCTT
>DASYAR010000505.1:0-7614 GCA_036501235.1 Planctomycetaceae bacterium | reverse complement strand
ACCAGGCAGCGAAGGGGGGATGCCGCAGGACGCGGCCGGCGAGATTCCCTCCTGAAATGAATTTTGTCACCAGATAGCATTGTCCGTCGTCGGTCCGTCCCACGTCGTAGAGCGGCACGATGCGCGGGTGATCGAGTCGTGAAAGTTGACGGGCAGAGGCCACATACTCATCGACCTGCGAGGGGCTGATGAGGCGGTCGCGATGGGGAACTCGGATCGCCACGTCGCGACGCAGTTCGTCGTCCCAGGCGCGGTACACCGTTCCCGAGACGCCGTTCCCGATCTGGCTCGTGATCCGGTAACGGCCGAGGCGGATCGGCTGGAGAGCAGCGGTGGGTTGCGGCACGTCCATCACTTTCCCCCTTCGACGGGCGCCGATACCGAAATCGTGCGCGCGACGCGAAATCCATTGCCGAAGTCGCGCCTGTCCGGAGCGAGGCTCACCCGCCGTGCGGCGCGCAGCCACTCTGGTGGGTTCCTGACTTCGCTGCCGCGCATCACACGGTTTGTGCCCATCATTTTTCCCTTCGCCGGCAATTCGTCGGGCACACTCGCGCCCCCGACCGGCAGAGGATATTCCGACTGGTAGGAATTCTGGCACCACTCGTCGATATTTCCGTGCATATCGAACAGCCCCCACCGGTTGGGCTTGAGCCGACCCACCGGATGCGGGAGTCCGCCGGAATTCGCACTATACCACGCATAGTGCGAGGCGAATTGCGATGAGCCGCCGAAACTCAACGCCGTGCTCGTGCCGGCCCGGCAGGCCATTTCCCATTCGGCCTCGGTGGCGAGTCGATATCCTGTTTTTTCCACCACGCGTTCGAGTTCCATGCCCGACTTAATCTGTTCCACTGACGGGTAGCACATCTGATCATCAGAAAACCCTTCCACGTCGCTCAGCCAACGGCAATACTGCACCGCTTCATACCACGTGACCGAACCGATGGGACGATCGGGCTCTCCCACGGCCTTGACGTGTTCGGCATTCTCAATTTCAGGATGTTTCGCCAGGAATCGCTGAAACTGTTCGACCGTGACTTCGGTCGTGGCGATCGCGAACGTCCTGCTGATCAGGCGCGAATGTTGACGTTCACCGTGCCCCTTGTCGGGCTCGTAATGCGGCGATCCCATCTGGAATTCACGGGGCCCCTCGACAACCGCCAGGGTCTGGCCCTGCTGATTGACATACCATTGCCGTCCCTCGACCGGCGCCTCCGTCGCCAATTCTTCTTTCGCTTTCCCCATCTCCTCGGTATGGCCTCGCTTCCGCAAGAGCCATTCGGCCGCCGAGTGCACGCCAGAATCGGGATCTCGCCGGTAGAGTTCCCAGAGATGCACATCAAGCTGTTGCTGGTCGCCGGCAGTCAGGCCTTCGGCGGCGAATTCTCCCAGCGCCAGGATCAATCCCTGTCGGGCTCCGCTGTCGGGTTCTTCCCTCAGTCGCGCTGCCAGGTGCGGCGCATGGGCCCCCAGATGCGCCAGTTGCTGAATCAGAAACGTGCGCTGGCGCGGATCGGTCGCCAGCCGCGGCACGGGATGAGGTTCCTGGACCAGCGTGCGCCAGGCCTGCTCGGGCTTGTTCAACCTGAGCAGGATGGTCGCCGCGTTGGCCCGTCGCATTGCCAAATCATCACGCGCTTGATCGGTGGCGACCGGCCTGTGCCATACGGAAATCGTCACCACGGACTGTTCCGCGCCGAGTCGGGCCACGCCGATCGACTGTGGCCGGCAACCATCATCGGCCAGGCGCCGGCAGCGCGCCAGGTGTTCGGCAGGGGGCAACCCATGCGCCTCGAATGACACGCGGTTGGGGCTGGACGCCGACAGGGCGACGTAGGAACGATCGAATCGCTCCTCGCTCATGATCTGCAAGTAGCCGGGGTGCGCAAACACCCCGTCCAGGTCGGGATCGACACGCATCAGCGCCGTATACGAGAATCCCGTGGCCAGCGCTGCGCGCAGTAACTCGATACAGCGGTCGGCCAATTGGGCCGACCGGCGTGGGTCTTTTGTGACCAACGCTTTCGCGCCCCAGGCGTACGCATTCGACGCATTATAGGCGGTTGCGAAGTCATTTTTCTGCTCCAGGATCACCTTTTCGAGCCGCGCGAACCACTCGTCCGGTTCACCGAGGTACGCGCCGGCGATGGCGCCGTAATACGCCACTGAGAAGGCTTCGTGACCTGGCTTCTCCAGTTCCGCCAGATCGCGGCGGGCTTCCTCGACGTGGTTCAGCCGCGCATGAACTGTCGCACGAAACCCCCGAGCCTGAAGATTTTCCGGTTGTTTATCCAGCGCTCGGGTAAAATCATCGAGGGCCTCCTGATCGTGATCGAGGAGCAAATGAAAGTATCCACGATTCTGCCGGGCATTCGGTTCATCGGGTGATTTCCGCAGCGCTTCTTCGGCAGCGGCCAGCGACTCGGCGTAGCGTTCGCGAGGTGTTTTGGGTTCGGGCGTCCCGCTGACGGACGCATCGATCAGCGGGAGGTCTGCCTGCTCCCGATATGCCTCGTAGCTTCTCTCGGGGATGCCATACAGGTCGATCCGGGCGGTGCGCACGGCCGATGATTTTCGTTTCATCCACACCAGAGAATACCGGTGCTCTCCCGCGGGGCCTTGCGTTAATTGTTGCGTCCGAATGCGCCAATCCGACGCATTATGGCTCGTGAAATCGGCATAGACCTCGGCGGTTGGCAATCCGAGTGTCAAATACGTCTCCGCGACGTCCGGCTCGCGCGCCGCCAGCAGCGCAAATCGAAGATCGCCATCGAGATAACCGGCCAGATCGACGGCATGAAATTCGTCCCCGACCCATTCCGTTTGTTTCTGACGTGCTTCATCGGCGGACAGGCCGCTGGCAAAGCGAAACTCGACGCCGTCACGAGCCCAGACGGCGGCGACCTGCACGCCGACTCCCGACTGATAAGGACGCGCCTTGATCGGCCGATAGCCCGACCGGCGCAGCGGTTCAGACACGGCCGGAAACTCATCCAACGGCAAAGTCTGGCACAGGGCGAACCGCTCGGAGACCAACCCCTGCGCCGATTCAACGTGCCGGACCAGTTCCCTGTCGGGCCTGTCCCACGCCGCATCGAGTGCCGCGTCGTTCCAGTCGGGCTTCAGGACCTCGCCGGGATCACGAGCCAACTGGGCATTCAGAAATGCGGTTGCCTGGTTGAAATGCGCTTCGAGAACCGGCAGCCGTTTTTCAATCCGACCGGCGTCGCCCGACGTGACGAGCACGTCCGCCAGAATCGCCGCGTCATCCGGTGCGAAGCCTTCGACGATGTTCATGGCGATGCTGCGCTTCGACGAATCCTGCTTCGCGTCGTGATAGATCCGCTGCAATGCGGGAATCAACTCGGCTCCAACGTCGGTCAGTCCATTCAGGATCGCGTCGTACCTTGCCGTATCGTGGACGGCCGTGTCGAGCAACCGGTCCGCCAGAAACACCGCATTCTTCTGCCAGCGGTCGTGCCCCTGGCCGGTCGGACTCAATGGCGAGGCGGGGACGAGTTTCGCCAGCAACAGGCCGGCCGCGAGTCGCTTCGACGTCTCTTCGGCCGGATTCTCGAGCACGATCCACAACCTCTCTGCCAGATGCGCTCCATGATCGACAATCGCATCGCGGAGCACGGCAAATTCTTCGGGCTCGACGGAGAGTGCCCGTTCCAGCAGGCAGTCGGCCTGTCCGGCATCCGATGGCAATAATGCCAGTCGCGTGTTGATTTCTGTTCGCGATCCGGCCGCCGCACTCGCAATCGCTTTTTTGAGCAACGGCACTCCCCAGCGGCGATAGGGGCCAAATTCCTTCAGAATGGCGGGTACGCGCACCGTTTCAGCTCGGACGATCTGCTCAGCCAGGGTGGCCCCTCGGATGCGGCCGTTGACTTCCCATCCCGCCAGAACCAAGAGCCCCGCGACAACCAACCCCAGCGCTAGCCGCAGTCCCTGCTGTTTGACAGCGGAGCGCATCATCCGCGTTTGTGGCTCCGTCCAGTTCCTGCGCTTCGTCAGCAGCAGGATGCTCGCCACTTCCCACCAGGCGGGGAGATAGTCGGTACTCGGCTTGAGGTTCCAGACCTCCGAGCGTTCTTCGAGCCGCAGTTCGGCCCTCCCCCTGCGCGTCTCGCGCTGCCTGCGCGTCAGCCAGTCGCGCAGACTGGGAACGAGATAATCATGGGTGAGCTGGTAGTATTGAGAACTCGGGGCGCCACCGTCTTCTTCCCTTAGCAAGGGGGCGCCGAGTAAAGATGTCGATGGCGGCTGCCTGTCGTTCGCGCCCGCCGCCGCGATTTCAACTGTCTCCGCCTCCGTCGGCGTGATCAGCCGGAGCTCACTATCGAGAATTCGCAACAAGTCTTCGAATTCGCGCGGTCGATTGGAATAGCCTGAGGCGGCCAGCAACGCGTCGCGAGATTGCATGTGGCCCTTGATGCCGGCCGTCTGACCGGGCAGATACAGCAGCGACTTGAGGACGTGGCGCGCCGCCTGCTGGTGATAGCGATGCTCGGGCGGGGCAGTGCTGGAGCTGAACGTCTCTTCCAGAAAAGCCGCCCCGATACCCCCCACGCCCCCCAGTTGCTGCAGTACGGCAGTCGTCCACGGCCGGGATTTGATCATCTCCGCAAACAGAGCGAGTCGCACGGGAATCACCGTGCCGCTTTCGGTGACTCCGGCGACGGCCTGTTTCAGAAACTCGGATTGCTCGCCGGTGAGCTCGTCTTCGTGGTCGGCCCCGAGACAACCAAACGCATGCCCGAACGCGGCGAGGACTTTACGGGCGTGCCGCGGGCTGAACAGATCGACCGCGCCGCTGTTGGCGCCTTCCACGAGCCGCACTTCGAGCTCACGCATGAATCGCGTGACCGACATCCAGAAGTCGTCGCGCACCATCAGCACACATTGCAGGCGAGCGCCGTCGCAGTGCCGCAGCGCGCGGACGAGCGGCGGGTATTCTTCTCCACGGTGCGCGTGCAGCCATTGTTCGAACTGGTCGATGAACAGGACAATCTTCCGCCCGGCGGGAACGCCCTCACCGCGCCGCAGTGCCGCAAATGTCTCGACGAGGTCGCGTTCCGGCAGACCAGGGCAATGCTTCCTCAAGGCGCCCAGGAGGCGCGACTCGGTGCCGTCGGGAGTGGCTTCGAGATAGATCGCCGTCACATGCCGCGCCAAGTGAGGCACGACTCCCGCTTTCACAAGCGAAGATTTTCCGCAACCGGAGGGACCGTACAACAGGCCCACGGCAAATGTTTTGTCGGGATCGCCCGTCTCGAGTTTCGTTTTCCAGAAGCGAATGGTCGTCGGTAGTCCTTCACGATCGCGGGCGCCCGGCAAGAGATCGAGAAAAAACTCGGCATCCCGTGAGTCGAACGAGCGCAATCCCTTGGGGATGACTTTTGCGAGTTGTGATCCGCGCCCCTCGGCCGTGGTCTTGACGTGCGACGAACCAGCCATCGGCTGGCTGGCCAAAGACGACGCGGCGGGAGTTGAAGGTCCTGCACCAGTCGTCGTTCTCGTTGCGGCCTTGCCGCCGGGAGCCGGTCCGAGTGACATGGCACCCGGTGCGGGAGCAGGTGTTGGCGAATGGTCCTCCAGTGCGTGCCGCAATTCGTCGGCCATGTCGTGGGCCGTCGTGTACCGCTCGGCGGTTCGTTTCGCCAGCGACTTGAGGCAGATTCGTTCGAGCTCCCGGGGAATGGCGTCATCGAGTTGCCGGGGAGGGCGCGGCTCGAAGGAAATAATCTGCTCGAGCAGGTCGGATTGCTTGTCGGCCCGAAAAGGGCGGCGCCCCGTGAGCAATTCGTAAAACACGACTCCCAGGCTGAAAACGTCCGACCGTCCGTCGACGCGGTGTCCTTCTCCGCGGGCTTGCTCGGGGCTCATATAGGCCGGCGTTCCGGCGAACCCCGGTCCCCGCCCGACATCAACTTCCTGCAGGGCCAGCCCGAAGTCGGTCACGTAAGGTTTGTTTCTCGCGTCGAGCAAAATATTTGCCGGCTTAACGTCGCGATGGACGATCCCTTTGGTATGCGCGAAGTGCAGCGCCTGGGCGATCACTGCCACCAGCTCAGCGCACTCGCGGTACAAAAATCGCGAGCCGCGCATCGCCGCGGCCAGATCGCCGCCGGCGACATATCGCGAAACGACGTAACACGGAAATTCGGCAGAGCTGCCCACGTCATAGACCGGAACGATGTGTGGATGGTCGAGCCCGGCAACCGTCCGCGCCTCTGCCAGATACGACTCGACTTCGCCCGGCTCTGCCACGAGGCGCGCATCCGGAACTTTAACGGCCACTTGACGCTGCAATTGTTCGTCAGTTGCGAGGAAGACCCGTCCAAATCCCCCGGTGCCGAGCAGCCGCTCGATTCTGTAGCGGCCGATCACAGAGGGCAGGGAACCAGACGGCGGAGATTCGCCGGTGAATTCCGGCTGTTCGCTGGCCCAGAGATTGGTAACGGCATGCGGATCTGATTGGTTCGTCGCCACGATCCCCTGCAAGAATTGACTGGTCAGGCCGAAGAGACACGCATCGTACTGGAATTGCTGCGCTGACGCAAATTCATGCAGCTAAATGAATTGGATCACGAAACGATCACTTCCGGTTGCAGGCCGGCGATTCCAAGTTACTCCGTCTTGCTCCGTGCTTTCTGTCTTTCGTATTTCCGTGAGCCGTAGTTCCCGGGCGTTTCTGCATACATATCATACATCTCATTCATTTTCCGACATCGCTCCGGCGGCTGCTATCGATTTGATCGAGCAGCGCGCCAAGCGGATTGAGCCGGCTGGACGGACTCCCCTCCCACGGAATCTGGAGATCTGCCCGTGACAACGGCCGGCGGTTTGATTCGACCGGCAACTGCGGTGCTGGGGCCGGCTGCTCGGCTTCCTGTCCGGGCAATGCCATAGCGACAGGCGCCGCCGGGTTCGCGTCATGATGCTCGGTTGCCGCCTGGCGCTCGACGGGCTTTTCGTTCACGGTCTGCGCAACTTCTTCAGTCGAGGCCGACCTCGCCACCTCCTGTTCATCCGGGTCATCGCCCATCCTGTCATCCTGCGATTCGCCTGATTGCCGCTCATCCTCGTGCGACGCGCCATCGCCAGATTCCTTCGTGAGAATCTGGTCCGTGGAGATTGGATCCGTGGGGATTTCTGCGGCACGTCGTCGATCGTCTTCAGGATCACGATGCCGTCCCATCGGCGTTGGGCGATCCGTGGCCAGCGACCAATACACGGCCGTCCCTTTCCCGAATCCGTCCCGTTCCTTCCGGACTTTGATTTTGACGCTGGCCCGGTTCACCTGACCTTCCGAGAATCCGAACTCCTTCCCCAGCCGTTTGGTCACCGTGGCCCGCTGGCTCCCTTCCTGCAGGAACTCCCGCAGCCATCGAGCGCACACGCTCTCGCTGCGGAGCGGATGGCGGGGATCGATCTGTTTCTCGTCCCAGTCGATCCGCATGTCCCCTATTCGAAAAGCGTGCCCAGCGGGGAGCTCGCCGCAGCTCATTAGCGTGGGGAGGAACAACTGCCGATCTGGGTCTTCCGGATCGGGGACGCAGCACCAAGTGCAGCGGGCCGCCTCGGTCTCATAGCGCGACTTCA
>DASYAR010000504.1:0-11381 GCA_036501235.1 Planctomycetaceae bacterium | reverse complement strand
ATCCGATCGCCGAAGAGAACCAATCCCGCCGGTGGAACGAGCGGATCTGGTGGGGAGCGATGCTTCCTCTGGGATGGCTGATTTACGAACTGACGGCCCAGCCGTCGTTTGCAATTGTCGTGGCCTGCGCACGATTCGGCTGGAACGACTTCCTCACGGCACATTGGCTGCTGCGAACAGATCCGGTCCGGGGTCGTGGCAAGACTTGTTTCTGGTTTTACGTCGCCAGCGGCCTGTGGAAGATCACGGTCGCGGCATTTCTCATCACGGGTTGCATCCTGATGCTGGCCGTGGTGTTCGCGAAGAACGGTAAATTCGCTCCCCCGCGCGGCTTGATCGACGTGGGTCTGACGGCGGTGATCGGCATTACGCTGCTGGCAATTGTCCCGCTGGTCGGCGTGATGCACGCCAGGATTTATGGCGTCAAGGTGTGGGTCGATTCGTCGATTCACGAGTATCGCCGGCACAATTTCTGGCCGCCGCAGGCGACAGGCTTCAACGCCACGATGGGGTTGCTATTTCCGGCACTCCTCGTTCCGATGGTGCTGACGGCGCTAATCACGTTTCGCCTGGGGATCTGGTCGCTCCTGGCATGTGTGTTTGGGGAAGGGCTCTATCTCTGGGTCCTATTCCGCAGCGTCGCTGCCCACGAACCGGCGGATTGCTGGCAGCCGGAAACGGCCTCGGGTTTTTCTGACGACGACGTCGAGTTGCCAGCCGAAGCCGAGAGGTAGGCGAATTCGGCGACCGCCGGTCAATTAGTAGTATCGTCCTCAGTCAATGCGTGTGCGGCCCGGAAAATGTACTCTTGTGCTGACGGATCGTCGCCGTACAGATCGATGACGCCGTTCCAGATCTCTCGGGCTTCTGCGAGCGAACCGTCGCGGGCCAGCTTGGCGGCGCGATCGAGCGCCGTCTCGAGCATCTGGTTCCGATCGTCGGCTGACGAGAGCTGCTTGCGCACGTCTTCGAGAGTCTCCACGACGATGTTGCGAAGTTTGGCCTGCACCTCATCGCCGGCCAACAAGGCCTTTAATGCCACGAGGATCCGCTCAGTCCGACGAAGATCGCCGACCTGCCGGTAATGCAGCGCGAGCTGCAGCTGTCGTTCGGCCTCGGATTTCGGTGGAATCGCATTACCGGTACGGACGCCGCGGCCGGGCCGGGTCGCCTCGTAGGCCTCAATCTTCCGGAGCAGCGGTTCCAGCGGCTCTCTCCATTTTTCGGGATCCAGTGCCAGCAGAGGTTCCAGGTATTCGCGCTTGGCTCGAATCCATTCGGGCCCCGGTTCTTCATGGAGCGCCGCCTGAGCCCGGTCGAACATCTCCTGGGGCGCCAATGGGTGCGGACGGAAGAACCAGACCCCGCCGAGAATCACCAGCGCCAGGAGCGCCAGGAGCACAAATGTATTGTTGAAAAATGCAGAGATGATGCCCCCCTGCATGGACTCGGACAATTCGGTCCGCATCAGGCTCTGCATCAACGTCGCCGGGCCGGGATGCCGGGCCACGTCGCCCCGTGCTCCTGCGGTTGCAGGAACGGTCGCCTGGCCGTCGTCTTTCGGCATATCGGCGGTCAACGTGGCGCCGACCGCTGCGTAGTCTTCGAGACGAACGGTTTGTTCCAGGTGCCTCAGCAACACCAGGGCGTCGGGAAACCGCTTTTCCGGTTCCTTTTCGAGGAGCCGGCAGATCGTGTCCTCGACGCGGGCCGGCAAGTCGGGAACGTAGAGTCGCGGCCGATCGAAGACGCCGAATTTGTGTTTTTGAATGACCTCGACCGCCGTCGAGCCCGAAAATGGCGTTCGCCCGGTGATCATGGCATACATCACGGCGCCCAATGAATACAGATCACTCTGTTTGCCCGCCCGTTTTCCCTGCGCCTGCTCGGGAGACATGTATTCGGCAGTGCCGATGATGCCTCCGGTGATTGTCAGGCGATTGCTGGCGAAAACCTGGGCCACGCCGAAATCGGTGAGCTTGACGAACCCATCCGACGTGACGAGCAAATTGGAAGGCTTGAGATCGCGATGAATGATGCCCGCATCGTGTGCCGCCTTCAGCGCCTGGCAAACGTCGACGGCAATCTCGAACGCCTGCTTCCAGGGGAGCCGCCTTTCGCGGCGCAAGAGGGCCATCAGTGTTTCGCCGGCTACGTGCTCCATCGCGTAATAGTAGCTTTCGCCTTCGACCCCGCTCTCGAAGAGCTCGACGATGTGCGGGTTCTGAAGTTTGCGCATGGCGTCGATTTCGCGATTGAAACGTTCGACGAACCCGGGCTCGCGAGCGAGCGTCGCCGTCAGCACTTTGACGGCTGTGACGCGTCCCGTTTTTTCATCGCGCCCCAGATAGACGTTCCCCATGCCTCCCGAGCCGATTTTCTCGAGAATCTGATAAGGACCGATGCGTTCGGGATCCATAGACGAAATGCGGAGCGCGGAATTCGGAGTGCGGAATGAGAATGCAAACTCCAGCAATCAGGCACGGCAAATTGCCGCACTCCAGTGTATGATGGCTTTCCGCGGCGGGTCAATTGCCCAATAATCCAATGCCCACTAAGCCTACATCAGAAGACACACTTCGCTGAACATGCCGGATGAACCCTATCTCTTGCGCCTGGGAGCGCGACTGTCGACAGGACTCGTGCCGCTGCCGGCCGCAGAGCGTGCACGGCACCGGGCATTCGTCCTGTCGCGGCAGAATGCCGACGGCGGATTTTCGGGTCGTGAGGGAGGCTCGGACTTGTACTACACGGCATTTGCCGTTCGC
Organism: Planctomycetaceae bacterium; assembly: GCA_036501235.1. Lineage (GTDB taxonomy): Bacteria > Planctomycetota > Planctomycetia > Planctomycetales > Planctomycetaceae > JACQFH01. The sequence continues at coordinate 8,613 of DASYAR010000504.1, read as the reverse complement.
TCGCTGGCCGTCCTGAGCGAACTGCGGAGCGAGGACTGCGAACGAATCGCCGGCTTTTTGCGTGTCTCGGGGCAGTCGCAAGTGACGGTGATCGATCTGGTGAGTTGGTTGTACTGCGCACTGGTCGTGCAAGCGAGCGGCGGAATCGACGTATTGTCGCAAGTCGACGCGAACTGGCCCGATCGGCTGGCGGAGATTCTCGAGAGCTTTCGCACGAAAGACGGCGGTTACGCCAAGACGCACGAAGGAGCGGCAGGGAGCACGTATCATTCATTTCTCGTAGCGCTCTGCTACGAATTGATCGGCCGGCCCCTGCCTCACGCAGCGCGGCTATTGCAGTTCGTGTTCGATCGGCAACGCGACGATGGAGGGTTCGTGGAAATCGCACCGATGAAGCGCAGCGGCACCAATCCGACTGCGGCCGCAGCCGCCATCCTGAATATGCACGGCGCTTTGGACGACGAGTTGCGCGACGACGTCGCCGCGTTTCTGCGGGATGTTTACAGCAGCGAAGGAGGGTTCCAGGCCAATACACGCATTCCCTGCGCCGATGGGTTGTCGACGTTCACGGCGATCTTGACCATCCAGGACCTGCAACTCGAGGGGCTGTTCGACCCGGCGCGCGCGGTCGACTTCGTCAGCGGCCTGGAGTTTCCTGAGGGAGGGTATCGGGGCGCTTTGTGGGATCAGGCGGCGGACGTGGAATACACGTTCTACGCACTCGGGACACTGGGGCTCTTGGCCGCCGCCCGTTCGAGTTGACGTGTGAACCTGCCGCGCCTCTCCGTAGTCGTCTACTTCAGCTTTTTTGCGGCTCGCGCGGCCGGCGCTTCTTCAATGAGCGATTCCGGACTTTCGAGCTCCATCATTGTGGCAACGTGCAGCAGAGTATCGAGGATGCCCGTCCGTTTCGCTTCCGTCATCCGACCGAGCTCTTCACGCAAACGGGTTTGCAGCAGCGACGGTGCGGTTTTGAGCAACTCGTCTCCAGCTTTCGTCATGGCGACAATGACTGTTCGCCTGTCGCTGCGATCGCGATGGCGGGTCACGTACCCGTGTACCTCGAGGCGATTGAGAACGCCCGTCAGCGTGGCATAGCCGATGCACGCCGCACGCGCCAATGCTCCTGTGGAAACAGGCTGCAAACGGTGAACCACACGCAACGTCGAGAGCTGTGGTCCCGTGATGCCGAACTTTCGTTGCAATAGATGCGAATGAATGTCGGCTGCGCGGGTGATACGCCGAAGAGCGACAATGACCTGCTCTTCGTAAGTGAGATGATGCGGCATGCAAATGGGCTCGACGGAGAAATGACAAAGATGAAATCTATGCGATTTGCTCTCCCTTATGAAAGGGATGCGCGTTCCGAATCGCATTTTGCACACGTTTTCCTGGGTTTGGCCGGTTGCGCAGTGCGAGAATCCGGTCGAATTCCTATTGACATTCTTTAGCGCACGAACTAAATTGCCCTGTATCTAAGGATTGATGGAAGGGGGACATGTGCGAGTCGCACCATGGTGTGCGGGCACATGGCTCCTGCGAATGCACCACAGGAGGGTAACATGCTCGTTCTCACGCGTCGACGTGACGAGGCGATTGTCATTCGCAATCGTTTTGGCACTGAAATTCGGTTGTTAGTCGTGGATGTGCGCGGCAATAAAGTTCGGCTCGGGATTGAAGCCCCGCCGGAAGTCGGTATTGTCCGCGAAGAGATTCGCCCGCGGGTATCGGCCGTCGAAGCCTGCGCTCGTGAAATGGCTTGGATCTGACGCACCAAACAACGGATAAATGTCTACAGGACGGGTCTCTGGCCCGTCCTGCTTTTTTTGCCAGGCCGCGACGCGGCCAAAGTTGCTGGCTGGTTCTTCGGCCCCGCATATCGTAAAATAGGGTTGCGCTCATCGCCATCGCCGTCAGGCGGAAATTGTGAGTTTATTCGCAGGTCACCTGGATGATCGCGAATAGTCTCCAAGGCGTTTTGAAGTTCTCGTTTGCGCAATCCCACAACACAACGGTTCCCCTCTAGTTATTGCTTGAGATCAAATGGCCGGCATGACGATTCGTCTCCTGCTTGTGCTTGCAACTAGCGTTTGCGCATTCCCCAGCTCGGTACTGGCTGAAGATGCCATCGCGAAATCAAAGGCCAAATCGCGGCCTCCGGTCGTTGTGACCGACGCGGCGCGTATACTGCACGCCGAATGCCTCGTCTTCGACGGGCACAACGACCTGCCCTGGTCAATCAAGAATAAGGCCGGCTCGTCATTCGACGCGGCCGACATTGCCGGCCCTCAAGAACGATTTCACACCGATATTCCACGATTGAAAGAGGGAGGCCTGGGAGCCCTGTTCTGGTCGGCATACGTCCCGGCCGACACGGCCAAAGAGGGGATCGCCGCGCACCAGGTGCTCGAACAGATCGACCTGATCTATCGGATGATCCGCCGGTATCCGGAGACCTTCGAACTGGCGAGAACGGCTGACGACGTAGTCCGGATCCGCAAGTCCGGCAAGATCGCGTCGCTGATCGGACTCGAAGGCGGGCATGCGATCGAGAATTCGCTGGGGCTGTTGCGGATGTTCGCCAACCTGGGGGTGCGCTACATGACCCTGGCGCATTCCGAAACGCTGGATTGGGTCGATTCGGCTACCGACGAAGCGCGAAACGACGGACTCACGTCGTTTGGCGAAGACGTCGTGCGCACGATGAACGAATTGGGAATGCTGGTCGACATCTCGCATATTTCCGCCGACGCGATGCGCGGCGTGCTGCGAGTCACCGGCGCACCGGTGATTGCCTCGCACTCCTCGGCTTTTGCCATCGCGCCGCATCCGCGCAACGTGCCCGACGACGTGCTCCGGCAGATCAAGTCCAACCGCGGAGTGGTCATGGTCAATTTTTATTCCGCGTACATCATGCCCGAATCGGCAAAGGCCCGCGCGAACATGTTCGAGATCGAGCGCGCGTTGGAGCGGAGGTACCCCGACCGGGAGGAATTCAACAAGGCTTGGGACGAATGGCACGAGGAACACCCGATTGTGCCTGGGACCGTGCACGACCTGATCGACCATATCGACCACATCGTCAAAATCGCAGGGGTGGACTGCGTGGGGCTCGGCTCCGATTTCGATGGCGTGCCCATGACGCCCCAGCAGCTTGAGGACGTGGCTTGTTTTCCCGTCATCACGCAGGCCCTGCTGGATCGCGGATATTCCACCCGCGATATTCGCAAGATCCTGGGGGGAAATACCTTGCGCGTGCTGCGTGAGGCCGAACAGATCTCCGAAAAGTTGCAATTAGCGAGGAAGACGAAGTAATTCCCGGCTTGGAGCCTCGGACCCGGCCGTCGGCATCCACGATTCGAATCAGCGATTTGTCAGACAAAAATTGGCAGGCCTTTGATCTTCCTTCCAGGGAACAAACAGCGGCGATGCCGCCCCTTTTGGCCATGGTTAGACAAATTGTCTGCGACTTTGTGTATAATCGAATCCCGGGATTAGCCGATTGTTGAAATAGCTGTCTGGAGGGTGACGAATATGAAACCGCTCGGCATGCTCGTCCTTGCGGGAGGCCTGTTGTTCGTCGTGTCGTCCTGGCCGTGCGCGGCTGAGCCGCAAAAGGCTGTCTCGCCATTAGCCGAAGCGCCCGCTGCGGAGGACGCAGGCGACGGTGTGCAGCGCCTGGCCGATAAGATCGACGAGCTGATTTCTGAGTGTTGGAAGGCCGAACAGGTCGTTCCTGCGCCGATTGCCGATGATGCCGCGTTCATGCGCCGGGTGACGCTCGATATCGCCGGAAAGATCCCTGCGGTTTCCGATCTGCATGAGTTCCTGGGCGAAGCTGCGCCGGCCAAACGCCGGCAGCTCGTCGAGCAGTTGCTCGAAAGTCCCGCCTACATCACGCACTTCTCGAACGTCTGGCGTGCCGTGATGTTGCCCGAGGCCGATACTGACTTGCAGATGCGCGGTCTGGTCCCGGGATTCGAAGCCTGGCTTCGCAAGCAGTTCTCCGCCAACAACAGCTTTGACGCCGTGGTTCGCGAAATCCTGACGGTGCCGGTCGATCCGCGTTTGGCAGCCAATCCGCTTCAGCCGCAATCCGACGTGACCCCGGTAGGGTTCTATCAGGCGAAGCAACTCAAGCCCGAGAACCTGGCAGCAGGTACGGCCCGCATGTTTCTGGGAGTGCGCATCGAATGCGCCCAGTGCCACGATCATCCCTTCGACGATTGGAAGCGCGAGCAGTTCTGGGGCTATGCCGCGTTCTTCGCCGGTGTCGAACGCGACCCAACCGCGGCGGGTGGCGCCCTCGATGCGATTAAGGAGTTGTTCGGGGGCCGCATGCTGGCGATCCCCGGCACCGAGAAACGCGTGGTGCCGACGTATTTAAGCGGCGAATCCCCCTCGCTCAAGTTTCGCGACAGTCCGCGGACGGTTCTCGCAGACTGGATGATCTCCGAAAAGAACGACTATTTCGCCCGCGCGACGGTCAATCGCGTGTGGGGGCAATTATTCGGAATCGGCATCGTCAATCCCGTCGACGATTTCACGGCGGCCAATCCGCCCAGCCATCCCGAGCTGCTGGATGAGCTCGCCCGCCAGTTCGTCGACCACAAATTCGATTTCAAATTCCTGATCCGCGCCATCACCGCCAGCAAAACTTACCAGCTCAGCAGCCGCGAGACCGACCCCAGCCAGCAGAACCCACGGCTGTTCGCCCGCATGGCCCTGAAAGGGCTATCAGCCGAACAACTGTTCGACAGCATCTCCCAGGCGACCGGCTACCACGAATCGTTCGCTGCTCGCAATCCGGGTATGATGACCAACTCGCCGCGCGAGGAATTCGTGCGGATGTTCGAGAACAGCAGCGACTCGGTGACCGAACGGCAGACGACGATTCTGCAGGCACTATCGATGATGAATGGGCAATTCATCAGCGACGCCACCGGGCTCGAAAAAAGTGCGACGCTGACGGCGGTGGCCGATTTTCCGCTGATGTCGACCGCCGAGCGCGTCGAGACGCTGTACCTGGCCGCCTTCAGCCGCAGGCCGCGTCCGGACGAGCTCGATCGGCTCGTCTATTACGTCGATACGGGAGGGGCCGCGAAAGATCAGAAGAAAGCCCTCAGTGACGTGTTCTGGGCGCTCCTCAACAGCAGCGAATTCTTGTTTAACCGGTAGGGGACGTCCAGTTTTTGCCCCATCAACGTCAGCCACGAATCACACGGTTCCCAGGGACGAAATGAGGAAGGCAGGAGAGCAGGAATAATATTCGAAATTGTCGACACCAAATTTCCTGCCTTCCTGATTTCCTGCCTTCCTAAATTCTCATCTCCTCGGAAACATTCATCGAAATCGGACGCCGATCGGAATTCAACAAAGCCTGGATCGAAAGCCGAAGGAATCGCCATGACAAATCGATTGCGATCCTCTATCCCCTCCCTCTCCCGTCGCGATTGGCTCCGCCTCTCGGCATGTGGCACATTCGGCTTGTCGATGTCGCGCTGGTTCTCGGCGATGGCCGACGAAGCCGGCAAAGCCAAAGAACGCCGTCGGTCGTGCATCCTGCTCTGGATGTCGGGCGGGCCCAGCCAGATGGATACGTTCGATCTCAAACCCGAACACGAGAATGGCGGCTCGTTCAAGCCGATCGACACGTCGGTTCCGGGCATTCAGATTTCCGAGCACCTGCCCAAACTGGCCCGGCAGATGGAGCACTGCGCGATCGTCCGTTCGATGACGACCAAAGAAGGAGATCACACGCGGGCCACGTACTTGCTGCGGACGGGCTATCTGCCGCAGGGACCGGTGCAGTATCCGACGCTCGGCTCCGTCTGGAGCCACGAGCTCGGTTCCGCCGAATCGGAACTGCCGAATTTCGTGAGCATTGCCCCTTACCGATTCTTGAGTCCCGCCGCATTCGGACCGGGATTTCTCGGACCGAAGTACGCCCCACTGATCGTCGGCGACGGTAATGCAAATCCCGGTCGCAACACCGACTACGAAAGGACGCTGCAAGTGAAAAATCTGGCGGCGCCGGCGGGAGTCGTCGCCGAGCAGACCGACGCCCGACTCGATCTGCTGGCCGGGTTGGAAGCCGATTTCACCGCCGGGCATCCGGGAATTCCGTCGGCCAGCCATCGTGCTGCTTACGTGCAGGCGGTGCGGATGATGCGTTCCGAGGCGGTCAAAGCATTTGAACTCTCGCCTGAACCCGATGAATTGCGCGACGCCTACGGGCGCAACCAGTTCGGCCAGGGATGCCTGCTCGCCCGGCGGCTCGTCGAGCGAGGGGTGCCGTTTGTCGAAGTCTCGCTCAACGGCGTGCAGGGTGCTCCAGGCCTCGGCTGGGACACTCACCAGGAGAATTTCAGCTCCGTGCAAAAACTCTCCGAAACTCTCGACCCGGCGTGGGCCACGCTGCTCGAGGATTTGAAGACCCGAGGGCTGCTGGAGACAACGCTCGTTGTGTGGATGGGTGAATTCGGCCGCACGCCTAAGATCAATGAAATGAAGGGTCGCGATCACTTTCCAGCCGCCTGGTCGACCGTGCTGTGCGGTGGCGGCATTCGGGGCGGCCAAGTCGTGGGCAAAAGCAGCCCCGACGGCATGACAGTCGCCGAGCGCCCCGTCGCCGTCAGCGATTTCCTGGCGACGGCGTGCATGGCGCTGGGGATCGACCCCATGGGCCAGAACACCTCGAACGTCGGCCGCCCCATCCGCATCGCCGACCCCGCCGCCAAGCCCATTCAAGAGGTGTTGGCATAACCGTCGGTTAGCATCCGCGTAGCGTGGATTTTAATCCACGCGCGCGGCGCATTGACGTCAGCCCCGGAGGGGCGACAGCAAATAGCCAGGGGGCGGAGGCCCCTGGAAAATGCATAACGGCGCCGCAGCCCTGGAATGGCGAAACTCGTCTTATCGGTGTTTTTTGGCGATGCGCCTGTCGCCCCTCCGGGGCTTTGGCGTCTCGACAACCGCGTCCAGGGGCTTGCGCCCTGGCTATTCGCTGCCGCCCCTGCCGGGGCTGAACGAGTTCTTGCGGACCTCAAACCTCAAAACTCTCGTGCAGCTTCGGCAGAATCGGGTCTTCGTCGCAATAGTCCTTCAGGACCGCGGCCAGGGCTTGCGACGCGGCCGGTTCGCCGTGCACGAGGAAAGCCTGGCCCACACCGGTTTGCGACGCCAGGCCTTCGTACCACCATTTGAAATCGTTGACGTCGGCGTGGCCCGACAAGCCGTTCAAGATCTCGACGCCGGCGCGCAATGTGTACTCGCGGTCGTAGATCTTCAAATAGGGATGCTTTTCGACGATCTTCCGCCCCAGAGTGTGCTCGGCCTGAAAACCGATGATCACGATCGTGTTGTTCGGGTCCTCGACGCTGTGCTTCAGGTGATGCAGCACACGGCCGCTTTCGCACATGCCGCTGGCCGCGATGATCACACTGGCTCCCTTACGATGATTCAGTTGCATGCTCTCTTGCTGCGAGGCGACATAGGTCAGCCCGGCGAATGAGAACGGATCGGCGTCGGCATGCAGCGTCTGGCGGACTTCTTCGTCGAACAAACCGAGATGCTCTCTGAAGATCGACGTCAGCCGGTTTGACAACGGGCTATCGACGAAGATCGGAATGCTGGGGAGCTCGCCGGTCGACTGCAATTGGTTCAGAAAGAACACGAGTTGTTGCGTCCGCCCCAGGCTGAAGGCTGGGATCACGACTTTGCCTTCGGTGGCCGCAGCGTGCTGAATGATCCGCAACAGCTCGGCCTTAAGATTGGCCGCCGGCTGGTGGACACGATTGCCGTACGTCGATTCCGAGATCAGGATGTCGCAACCGGGAACGATCTCGGGGTCACGCAGCAGCGGCAAACCGCGCCGTCCCAGGTCGCCGGTGAACACCAGCCGCCGCGTCTCACTCTTCTCCTGGAACTCCAACTCCACAATCGCGGAACCTAGAATGTGTCCCGCGTCGCGGAATCGCACGCGCAGGTCGGGAAACAGTTGATTCCACTGGCCATAACGCTGCGGTTCGAATTGCCGAATGATGCCGCGCACGTCCTTCTCGGAGTACAACGGTTCGACGTGTTGGAGTCCCGCCTTCGGGCGGGTATTGTGTGTGTGTCGCCTCTGCTTTTCCAGATGCCGCGCATCCTCGACCTGTATGTGCACGCTGTCCTGCAGCATGATGTCGGCCACGTCGGCAGTCGCCTGGGTGCACAACACCGGGCCGCGATAGCCCTCGCGAAACAGCCCGGGCAGATTCCCGCAATGATCGATATGGGCGTGCGAGAGGATAACCGCATCGAGATCGGCCGGCTTATGGAAAAAAGTCTCGTTCTTTCGTCGCGACTCGGCCCGGTGTCCCTGAAACAAACCGCAGTCCAAGAGGACTTTCAACTTACCGAACTCAAGCAGGTGCTGACTGCCTGTCACTTCCCCGGCGGCACCGCAAAATGTCATTTTCATCAAGGAATTCCTGATACAGTCGCTGCAATGAGAGTGTAACTCATTCCGCAATATCGCCTTACGAACAAAATAGTTGACCTGCGCTAGGAATGGATCATAAAATTGAGTAAAAGCCGGTAGTTTACAGGGGTTAGCCTCACCCCACTGGC
>DASYAR010000503.1:0-23896 GCA_036501235.1 Planctomycetaceae bacterium | reverse complement strand
AAGAGGCCCGCCAATTGGTCAACGGGTCGTCACCTTCCGAGTGATTCCTGCATCTTTCGCCCACATTGCCGCGGAAAGAATCTCCTGTCTGCAATACGAGTGATTGATGAAATCGTGTTTTCCTGTGACGCTCCCCGGCCGGCCGGCAACAAATTCCGGGACAGTCGCGCGTTGCATTTCCGATCCGATTTCGCCTTACTTGACAGTCCACAATCGCCTTACATACCATGCTGATTCACATTCGTGCACGTTCTCGGGCCGTCTTTGCCTGGCAGGGGCACGTAGGAACGGATGCGTTGCGTACCTAACTGACTGACTTCGCGGCACTTAGAACGGTTACAGAAATTATGGCGGTTCCCAAGCGACGACAATCCCACTCCCGCTCTCGAAAGCGGAATAGTCATAGCGCAATGAAGCCTCTTCAACTCGTGTATTGCCCGCAATGCGGAACGGCGGCGCCCAGTCATGTGGCGTGCCCCAAGTGCGGGCATTACCAGGGAAGGACGGTCGTCGAGACCGGAGGCTAGGCTCCCATGCGTATTGCGCTGGACGCGATGGGGGGAGATTTTGCCCCCGATCCCAATCTTGAAGGTGCGATTGCCGCGGTGCTCGAAAACCCCAACCTGCACGTCGTGCTGGTTGGTGAACCTGCGCTGCTGGAAGAGAAGCTCGCCAAGTCGGGCTACTCGGGCACTGCGATTTCCGTGCTGGCCTCCGAAGGAGTAGCCGGCATGGACGAGAAGCCCACCGAAGCGCTCCTGAAGAAGCCCAAGTGCTCGATCGCCGTCTGCTGGAAACTAATGGCCGGCCAGGAAGTCGATGCGGTCGTGAGCGCCGGCAGCACGGGCGCCGTCGTGGCTGCCGGGTTGCGAACGCGGTTGTTTCTCAAAGGGGTCAAGCGACCCGGCATTGCCGTTGTTCTGCCGACACTGCGCGGGCGAGCCGTCCTGCTGGACGTGGGCGCAAACCCGGCGGCGAAAGCCGAGCATCTCGCGCAGTATGCCGTCATGGGGGCCATCTACGCCCGCGAAGTGCTGGGGACGAGTGATCCGGCCGTGGGCCTCATGAATATCGGCAGCGAAGACGGCAAAGGCAACGAGCTCGTCCGCGATACGCATGCGATTCTGGCGAAATCGCCCGTGCGCAGCCGGTACATCGGCAACGTCGAGGGGCGCGGGCTGTATCAGGGCGAGGCCGACGTCATTGTCTGTGAAGGGTTCGTCGGCAACGTCGTGCTCAAGGTGAGCGAAGGCATGGCCGAGATGATGCTCCGCAAAATATCGCAAGACGTGCTGGCGGAATTGAATCAGGAAAAGCAGATCGCCGGCGCGGCGTTTCAGAACATCGGCAAACGCTACTCATATCACGAATCGGGAGGCGCTCCGTTGTTGGGCGTCGACGGCATCTGCATGATCTGCCACGGATCGAGCAATGCTCGTTCGATCCATAACGCCTTGCGCCGCGCGATCGAATTTCAAGATCGTCGGATCAACCCGCAAATAGTCGAGGAGTTGGCCGCCGTTCCCGTCGGTGGCTGAGTGCACCGGCAGGTTGGCAGACGAATGTTACAGATGTTGCAGACGAAGGCGTTTGTTGGCGAGTGCAGGCGCAGCGACCGGACGTGATTGAAGGACGTGATTGAAGGAATCAACGCGTGGGAAAGACAGCACTCATATTTCCCGGTCAGGGAGCGCAGCACGTCGGAATGGGGCGGCAGATTGCCGAAAAATTTCCTCGCGCGCGAGAGTTGTTTGACCGCGCGGGTGAAATTCTCGGATACGACCTGGCCAAGCTGTGCTTCGAGGGCCCTGCAGCCGAGCTCGATACGACCCAGGTCAGCCAGCCGGCAATTTTCGTCACGAGCCTGGCTGCACTCGAAATGCTGCGGACGGAACAGCCCGAGGTCGTCGCAGGCTGCAGCCTGACGGCGGGCCTCAGCCTGGGTGAATACACTGCCCTGGTCTTCGCCGGAGCGATCGATTTCGAGACAGGTTTGCGCGTGGTTCAGCAGCGCGGCCAGGCGATGCAGGCGGCGTCGGATGCCACGCCGTCGGGCATGGTCAGCCTGCTGCTGCTCGACCGGGATAAGGTCGAAACGGTATGTCAGCAGGCAGGATCGGCCGGATTGCTGCAGATCGCCAATTACCTGTGTCCGGGAAATACGGTCGTGTCGGGGACCAAAGCGGCCTGTGATGCGGCGGTGACATTCGCCGAACAAGCCGGCGGGAAGCCGGTTCCGCTGGCGGTCGCCGGCGCATTTCACACGAAGATCATGCAGCCGGCGGACGGGCGTCTGGCCGAGGCGCTGGCGCAGGCCTCTCTGAAATCGCCGAGAATTCCCGTTTATTCCAATGTCGATGCCCAGCCGCACGAAAGTCCCGAGGAAATCCGCGAGATTCTGGTGCGGCAGGTGATCAGCCCCGTATTATGGGAAGACTCGGTGCGAAACATGCTGGCGGCGGGGGCCGACCGCTTTTACGAAGTCGGCCCGGGCAAGGTGCTGCGCGGGCTCCTCAAACGGATCGATCGGAAGGTGGACTGCCAGAGCGTGAACGATTCACCGTAACGCTTGCCAAGCACCGTGGCATCGGTCATTCTGTGGAGGTTGGAAGAGGCGGAAAATGGGTCGGAATCGCCGCAGTTTGCCCGGCGGCGATCGAAGGGGTGTTGGAATTTACAGAACTGCGTAAACCCGATATATGTGGGCCGTTGACCATCGGGCGGTCGGGTCCGAATTGCAATTTGGAGGAAACTGGCGTGTCAGTAGAAGAAAAAGTCATCGGGATCGTCAGCGAGCAACTGCAGATCCCAAAAGAAGAAATCAGCGCCGAGAAGTCGTTCGTCGATGACCTGAAGGCCGATTCGCTCGACGTCGTGGAACTGGTGATGGAATTCGAAGACGTCTTCAAGATCACTATTCCCGACGAAGACTACGAAAAGATCAAGACCGTCGGCGACGCCGTCAAGTACATCGAGGAGAAGCAGTAACGCCATGACCAGGCGGGTTGTCGTCACGGGAATGTCGGTCGTCACGGCCCTGGGCTATGAGACGTCCGAATTCTGGGACAAGCTGTGTGCCGGTAAGAGCGGCGTGAGTCTGCTCGAACGGTTCGATTGTTCGGAGTTCAAGGTTCGCTTTGGCGGCGAGATCAAGGACTTCGATCCAACCGACTGCGTTCCTGCGCGCGAGGTCAAACGGCTCGACCGCTTCTGCCAGTTCGCCGTGTACGGGGCGGCCAAGGCGATCAAGCAGTCGGGTGTCGATTTCACCCAAGGCGATTCCTATCGTTACGGCGTCGTGACCGGCAGTGGAATCGGCGGACTGCACGAGATCGAAGAGCAGCATTGCACACTGTTCGACCGCGGGCCCAATCGGGTTTCGCCGTTCATGATTCCCAAGCTCATGGTGAACGCGGCCAGCGGCAACATTTCGGTCATGTGGGGCCTGCGCGGGCCGAATTGCGCCGTGGCGACGGCTTGCGCTTCGGCCTCGAACGCCATCGGCGATGCGTACAAGCTCATTCAATCCGACCGGGCCGACGTCATGGTTTCGGGAGGAAGCGAAGCGGCGATCACTCCGATGGGGCTGTCGGGCTTTGCCCGGATGAGCGCCTTGTCGACGCGCAACGATGATCCGCAGCGCGCCAGCCGTCCCTTCGATCGCGAGCGCGACGGGTTCGTCATTGCCGAGGGGGCCGGCATGGTCGTGCTCGAAGAATACGAATTCGCCCGCCGCCGTGGCGCCACGATTCTGGCCGAGGTGCTGGGCTACGGGATGAGCGCCGACGGCAATCACATGACCGCTCCCGACCCCGAAGGCCGCGGCGCCGCGCACGCGATGGATTTTTCGCTCCGCGATGCGAAGCTGAATCCGGGCGACATCAGCTACATCAACGCGCACGGGACGAGCACTCCCCTGGGGGACAAGGCCGAGACGGTGGCGATCAAGACGGTCTTCAATTCCCACGCCCGGAGCGTGGCCGTCTCCAGCACCAAGAGCCAGTTGGGCCATCTGCTCGGGGCCTCGGGGGGCGTCGAGTTCGTCGTGGCGGTCATGGCGCTGCAGAACCAGGTCATTCCGCCGACGATCAACATGGAAAACCCCGATCCCGAGTGCGACCTGGATTACGTCCCCAACGAACCCCGGTCGAAAGCGATGCAATTCGTCATGTCGAACAGTTTCGGGTTCGGCGGGCATAACGCGTGTCTGATCCTCGGCCGCGTGGTGTAAACGAGCGTCGCACGGGAAGCCTCGTACAGTGCCGTACGATTTCACCGGCGGACTGACGTCCGCCGCTCGCCGGTGCGAACCCACCTCCGCGTGTATTGCCGCCGATGTATGTACCTGACGAGGCCCCTGTGTCCAATCCCTGGCGCGATTTGTGGTCCGTCCGTCCCGGCGTCACGTACCTTAATCACGGCTCGTTCGGTCCGACGCCGAAATCGGTCTCGGCCGCGCGGCTTGAATGGATCGCCCGGCTCGAAAGCGAGCCGATGGATTTTTTCGTGCGGCAGATGGAGGGACATCTGGAACAGGCGCGGCATCGCCTGGGGGATGTGTTTGGAACGAGCGGTGATAATCTGTTGTTCGTCGACAACGCCACGTTTGCGATGAATATCGTGGCATCGAGCGTTCCACTCGCAGCCGGCGACGAAGTTCTGGCGACGAACCACGAATATGGGGCCGTGCTGCGAACCTGGCGGGAACGATGTCAGACACTGGGCGTGCAACTCGTCGTGCAGAAGCTGCCGGAATTGTTCACCTCGAGCGAGGAAGTCGTCGAGTCGTTGTTCGCCGGAGTCACCGCACGGACGAAGCTGCTCGTCGTCAGCCATATCACCTCTCCGACCGCGCTCATCCTGCCGGTCGCGGAAATCTGCCGACGGGCCAAGTCGCGGGGAATTCGGGTTTGCATCGATGGTCCGCATGCCCTGGCCGCCGTGCCGGTCCATCTCGACCGACTCGATTGCGATTTTTATTGCGCCAGCGGCCATAAATGGCTCAGCGCGCCGTTCGGATCGGGGTTCTTGTACGTTCACCCGCGCTGGAAACAGACGGTTCGGCCTGTCGTCGTCAGTTGGGGCAACAGTCTTTCGGGCCGTCCGCACTCCTGGCAGGACGAATTCGTCTGGTCGGGAACGCGCGATCCGTCGCCATTCCTGGCGATGCCGGCTGCAATCGATTTCTTCGCCAATCTACCGGGCGTCGCGGATGCGGGGCAATCTCAGCCAGCCAGCGGACCAGCCGCAGGCGAAACCTCGACTCATGAAGGAGTCTGGAGCCGAACGAGCGGTTCTGTGGCTGGAATCGACGTGTTCCGTAGGGCCAGTCGCACGCTGGTCGCCGAGTCGCGCCAACGCATCGCCGCCGTCACCGGCCGGGACGCCATCGGAACGCCCGCCTGGTATGGCACGATGATTACGATGCCGCTTCCGGATTGGGTTGGCGAAATGCCGCACGGGCACATGCATCCGATTCAGGCAGCGCTCTGGGACAATGATCAGATCGAAGCCCCCATAACGCACTGGAACGGCCGCCGCCATCTCCGAGTCTCGTGCCATCTCTATAACACGTCGGCTGATCTTCAGCGCCTGGCCGCCGGCTCTTAAGGCCGTCCTCGACGATTACGCGTCGCTGCCGAAAATTCCCGAAAGTTAGCCGCAGGTTTTCGTCGGGTCATCGTCACAAATCTCCGGCCCTGCTTGGATTCCGCGCAGCTCTTAGAAACATTTACAGGCAATTCCGGCAAAGGGTCCGTCGATTTCTCGGGGCTGCTCGGCCATCAGGCGCTTTCCCGGTTTTGATAAGACATTTCCGCTCAATGAGTTGCGATGCAAGGCGAAAGTCATTTCCGGCCCCGTCAACAGTCTGGCACACGATCTGCTTACAACAGAATCTGAAACGATGACTGCGGCGAAGACTTGCTCGCAACTGATTCCTTCCTCATTCGCGCTGCCGGAGGCAGCTCTCGCTCCCATGAACATGCTCTTGGAATCCGAAACGACGCTGGAAATCGAACACCGCATTCTGGAACGGATTACCGGCCGGGTGCGCAATTTTCGAGTTATTCGCTCGCAAGGGCGGTTGATCCTGGAAGGAACGACTGCTTCGTTTCATGCCAAACAGCTCGTGACCCACGCGGCCCTCGAGTTCGCCCCCGACGACGAATTGGTCAATGCAATTACCGTCGACCGCCAAGTTTCCGATTGCATTCCGAACGCGGGCCGCCGATACTAGCCTGATTGTTTGGCGCTGTGCGGTGCCAACAGGGTGTCGTGCAATCGGAGCTGGTTACGATTTCCAAACTGCGACTGCTGCAATACGAAACCGAAGGAAAGCTCCTGGTCGTCATTCCCCAGGGAGACTGCAGCAGTCTGGAGGCAGCCGTTCTGGATGCGGAATTGCAGGAAATTCTCACCGAGATTGCCACACACGAGATCCAAGATGTGGTGGTCGACCTCGAACGGGCTCCTTTTTTCGGATCGACGATGCTGGGGGGATTGATTCGTTTGTGGCGTGAGATGACCAATTTGAAGGGCCGGCTGGTGCTCTGCAATGTCTCACCCGCGGAACACGACATCCTGAACGCTACGCGTCTCGACAGCGTCTGGCAAATCTACATGAGCCGGACGGCGGCCCTGGCGGCACTGCGAAGCAGCTAAAAATCAATCTCAGGGGACGAGGTTTGATTTTTTCACAGCCCCTCGTGCGAATTGACGCTGCCGTCTGTCCCTGTTAGATTATCGCCTGCGGAATTTGAAGATTCAGGCAGGCTAGAGCACGAGGAAATACGAGCACATGGGATCGGTTGAACGTACCAGAGAACTTCGTCGTCGTCGTTCGCGGAAGGTGAAGTTGAAAAAGCTTCGCGCACGGTTTGCCAAAGCCGCCAACGAAACCGATAAGGCCGCCATTTTGGCCCATGCCAGGCGTGTCAGCCCGCTGGTTTCCTTCGAAGAGTAGTGCTTATGCCGCGTTCTGCAGCGTAGAATTCCGTCCACGCAAATCGTTTGTCGCACGCACGGTGTACGGCGCGTTCCACGATTTTCCGCTCACCGTGAGCCCATCAGATCAGCACTTCTAAAGGCTTTCCGCTGGTTCGGCTGCGGCCGCACTCTCCACAGATCCCGCCCGAAACTCGGTCTGGACACGCCCGGCGGCCCGTGCTAGATTCCACCCCTCACTTCATCCCCTCGCGTCATCACACCGCATTTCCTTCCGTTCCAGTCCCATTCTCAGGCTTGGGGCTTATCGGAATTTGTTTTTCTGCACCTTCAGAATGGAGTCTGTCGTGCGGCATCCTTCGATCCTGCCCTCGTCTACCTTCCGATTGACAATTTTGATGGCGGCCTTCGCCTGGCTCGTGCCTTGCGGCGGCAAATTGATCGCCGCGGACAATATCCAGAAGACGGCGATTCGCGGCAAGACGTACAAATTGACTCCCAAACACGGCCCGTGGATGATCAAAGTCACCAGCCTGTGGGAGGAGGCCGACCATCGCGAAGAGTTGGTCGCGAACGAGCTCGTCTACAAACTGCGAAAGGCCGGGATTCCGGCGTATATCCATCGGCAGGAGGAAGAGGTCGAACAAATCGAATCGATCGACCGACACGGCCAGCCGCGTCAAAGATCGTTGACGGCCCAACATTCGATGATCGCGGTGCTCGCGGGCAACTACAAGAAGCCCGACGACAAGGACGCCCAGCAAACGCTCAAATTCATCCGCAATCCGAAGAAATTCGACACCAAGTTGACGGTCGAGTTCGACGGGCGGAAAGAGGTCGTGCCGATCAGCGTGCGGACGGCGTTCTTGATCCAGAACCCGCTGCTGCCTGCGGATGAGATGTCCAAGCAGGTGACCGATCCATTGGTCCTGGCGCTCAACTCCGGTACCGATCATTCCCTGTTCGAAAACAAGGGGAAATTCACCCTCATCGTGGCTTCGTTCTACGGACAGTCCAAGGTGAAGCCGGTGGAGTTCGGTAAATTCGACAGGGCGCTCACCAAGGAAGCCCGGATCAGTCTCGACAATGCAGCCCGCGAAAGCTGGGAGCTGATGAAGACGCTGCGCAAGCTGAACTATCCCGCTTTCGTCTATCACGACCAGTTCTGTTCGGTCGTCACGATTGGCGAGTTCAAGTCGCAAGACGACCCGCGCATTCAGGAACTCTTCAATAAGTTCCGCGCGAAGCCGGACATCCATCCCAAATCAGGCCAGCCCCTCACCGATACGCAAGGAAAACCGCTGCTGCTCCCCGTCAATGTGCAGTTCGACAAGAACGAAAGGCCGGTTTTGGTCGATGCGCCGACGCATCAGATGGGGACCCCGCAATTCGTGATGAACGGCAACTTCAGCCCGGTCAGCACGACGACCAAGAACCGGGTCGGCAAGGGCTGGATGATGGACCCCTCTCCGGAATTGATGTCGGTACCGAAGAGGTGAGCGTCTCGTGGGTCTCGATGGTTTTGGCCCGCTCCAATCCACCGGTGGACTGACGTCTGCCGCTCGCCGGGTTGCTTGACACTCTGCCGGGCGGCCGCGACACTGCGGCACATGACAGTTCCTCCGCAGATCGTGCTCGGCAGCCGGAATCGTAAGAAGAGCCGCGAGGTTGCCGAAATCCTGGCGCCGCACGGCATCGAAATCGTCGGCATTTCCGAATTTCCGCAAGCCCGCGAAGTCGATGAGGACGGCGACACGTTCGCCGCCAACGCCGCAAAAAAGGCGGCGCAACCCGCACTCGAATTGGGTCGCTGGGTGATCGGCGAGGACAGCGGCCTCATCGTCGACGCTCTGGACGGTCGCCCGGGAGTTTACTCGGCGCGGTTCAGCGGTCTCGGCGCCACCGACGAATCGAACAATCGTAAACTCATGGATGAGCTTGCCGGCGTTCCTCCCGAACGCTGCACCGCGGCCTACATCTGCACGATCGCCCTGGCCGACCCGACCGGCGCCATCCGCCTCACCGCCGAGGGCCGCTGCCGGGGATTAATCATTGACGAGCCGCGAGGCGAAAACGGTTTTGGATACGATCCCTATTTTCTCGTCCGCGAGTACCACCGCACGTTCGGTGAGTTATCGGCCCGCGTCAAGCATCAGATCAGTCACCGGGCTCGCGCGTTGGGATTGTTCATTCCGGGGTTGGTGAGGTTGTTGCCGGAAATAGGAGTCCAATCCCAATCATGCGGGGGCGACCAATTCTAATCGGATCGGTGCCCGCCCCGGCTCGCCGGGTTGAGCTACTACGAATTGCGTTTTGCCTGGGTGAGCGCTGTTTCAAGGACGCGCATGTTCGCCACGCCGTCTTCCGCGGGAGCGAGCAACCGTCCGGCGGCGATCGAAGCGCAGAAATCGGTCACCTGTTCGGCGTATTGATTCGATGGCGGAATCGAAATCACCTCAGTGTTTGAATCGGGCTGCATGCCGCGCCGAAGCAGCAGTTTGGCTTCCGATGGCGGCAAAAACGCGTCGGGCAGGACGATTGATCCACGCGTTCCCACGAGCTCGACTTCAGACCGATATGGCGATTCGAAACTGCAATCGACGTTGGCCAGGCAGCCGCCGGGAAACTCCAGCGCAATCTGCATCGTCATGTCGGCCCCCGTCTCGTAGAACCGGGCCCGCGAGTGAATCGTGCGCGGCTCGGCCCCCGCGAAATGGCGCGACGCATTGACGCCATAGCAGCCGATGTCCCACACAGCCCCGCCGCCGCGGGCCGGGTCGAGCCGCCAGTCGCTGCGGTCGATGTCGAATGAAAAATGAGCGCAGATAATTCGCAACTCGCCGATCGCGCCGGACGCAATGAGCTCTTTGACCCGCTTGGATCGAGGATGATGCCTCCACATGAAGGCTTCCTGCAAGATCACGCCGGCCTGCCGGCAGCTTGCGGCCATCTCTTCGGCCTCGGCGACGCACAGGGCCAATGACTTTTCGCACAGGACATGCTTGCCGGCCTTGGCCGCTGCCAGCGTCCAGTGCTTGTGCGATTCGCCGGTAGAGGGAACATAGACAGCGTCGATATTCGGATCGTCGATGACGGCCTCGTAAGAATCGTACGTGCGAGGCGAGCCGCATTCGCGGGCCAACTCGGCGGCCACTCCCGGCCGCTGGCTCGCCAGGGCGACGAGCTCTGCCGCGGGGGACAGCGTCACTCCGGGGATCAGTCCGCGTCGCGTGATCCGTCCGCATCCCAAAATTCCAAAACGAATCGGCTTAGGCATGGTCATCCTCAATATGAATTCATCGAATCGTTGTAACCCGAAGCTGCGCACCGCCGCGAATAGCGGTGGTCCAAGGGCGGCCATTCGCAGCTACTTGAAACGCCGTCGCCGATGGCCCCGGGTTAAACAACCGCGGATAGCACAGGACGCTGAACAGGTGGCGATTGTTCAACCGGTACGTTACGATACGGCAGAACTCGCACAGGAGATGCCACATGCGTTTTGCCGCTGCCGCGGTTGTCTTGCTGAGTATAAAGAGCGCTCTTCCGATTGCAACCGCCCGGGGAGGCGATTGGCCGCAGTTTCGCGGACTGAACGCGGCCGGACGCGCCGTGGCGACGGACAGACTTCCTGCAGAGATCGGTCCGACGTCGCACGTCGTCTGGAAGACCCCGCTGCCGCCGGGGCATGCCTCGCCCGTCGTTTTCGGCGCACAGATCTTTCTGAATGCGGTGCAGGATGAAAAGTTGCTGGTGATGGCCGTGGATCGGAGCTCTGGTAACGTCGTGTGGAAGTCGGAAGTGCCGCACGACCGCCTCGAAGAAATCCATCGTATCGGCAGCCATGCCCAATGCACGCCGGCCGTCGACGGGGAACGCGTCGTCAGTTTTTTCGGTTCGGCCGGTTTGTTCTGTCATGACATGGAAGGGCAGTTGCTCTGGAAGCGGCCGATGGGGCCGTTCAAGAATACATTCGGCGCGGGCAGTTCGCCGCTCATCGTCGACGATTGGGTCATTCTGTGCCAGGACCACGACACCGATTCGTTCCTGACTGCCATCGACAAACGCACGGGCGAAACGGTCTGGCAGACCGATCGTTCGGAGTTTCCGCGCAACTACAGCACGCCCGTCATCTGGACCGTCGAGGGCAAGCGGCAGATCGTCGTCTCCGCGACGCTAAGGGTCGTCGGATACGACCTGGCGACGGGGCGTGAATTATGGACGGCGCGCGGCATTGCGCGATTCGTCAGCGCGACGCCCGTCATCGGCGACGACAATACGTTGTATATCGCGGGGTGGGCCGCCGGCGGCGATGACGGCGGCATCAAATTCGAAGCCCCGGCCTTCGACGACGTCGCGTCCGCCTATGATAAGAATAAGAACGGCACCTTCGAAGAAGAGGAGCTCCCCGAGGGGGGGCCGATCCGCATGCGTTTCGTGCAGGTTGATCGCGACAAAAGCGGCGGACTGACACGCGAAGAATACGAATACTTCCGCAATCTGTTTCAGGCCGGACGCAATGTCGTCATCGCCGTCAAACCGGGCGGCCAGGGAGACGTCTCGAAAACGCACGTGCTGTGGACCTATGCGAAACACGTTCCGTTTTGCGCCTCGCCAGTCGTCGTCGGCGATCGACTGTTTTCCATTAAAGACGGCGGTATCGTTTCGTGTCTGGCGGCGCATACCGGGAAGCCTTTCAAACAAGGGCGGCTGGAAGCGATCGGCGACTATTACAGTTCCCCCGTCGCAGGCGATGGAAAACTGTATCTCTTGAATGAAGAGGGGCAGTTGACCGTCATTTCGTCAACCGGCGACTGGCAGGTCCTGCACACGGCCGACTTCGGCGAGAATACCTATGCCACGCCGGCACTCGTTGACGGCAAGATTTATCTGCGTACGACCGGGCATCTGTATTGCTTCGGGGAACAGGGGAACGCGAAGGAAAAATAGAAGGTAGATGATTGAAAATAGAAGATAGAGACGTCTTCGACGTTCTCCAAGCCCACGGGCCGTGCCCCGTGGGTCTCGTGGAATTGCATTCAACTCTCACACAGCAACCTCATGGACAAAGTCAGCTACCTGATTTTCGATTGCGAAGCGATCGCCGACGGCGAGCTCATCGCGCGCGTTCGTTACCCGAACGAAGCTCTCACGGGACCGCAGGCGATCCGCCGCTATCGGGATGAAGTGCTGGCGGAACGGGGCGACGGCAAAGACATCCTGCCGGTCACGTTCATGCTGCCGGTTTCGGTCGCTATTGCCAAAATCGATCCGCAATATCGATTGCTCGATCTGGTGGTTCTCGATGCGCCGCAGTTCCGCCCGCATGTGATTACGAAGCATTTCTGGACTGGCTGGGCGCGTTACGACCGGCCGACCCTGGTCAGTTTCAATGGTCGCGGGTATGACTTGCCGCTCTTGGAGCTGGCGGCGTTTCGGTACGGCCTGGCGCTGCCATATTGGTTCAACATTGAGGCTAAATCCTTCGAGCAAGCCCGCAATCGCTACAATTCCGCCACCCACCTCGACCTGTGCGACCTGCTTACCAATTTCGGGGCGACGCGTCTCTCGGGAGGACTGAATCTTGTCGCCAACTTGATTGGCAAACCGGGCAAGACGGGTGTCGACGGATCGCAAGTGCAAGATATGTATGATGCCGGACAATTGCAGCAGATTAACGATTACTGCCGCTGCGACGTCCTTGACACCTATTTCGTGTTCCTGCGCACGCGCGTCCTGCTGGGCAAACTAAAACTCGATGAAGAGCAGAAACTCGTGGGTGAGGTGAAGAGCTGGCTCGAATCGAAAGCGCCCCAGATCCCCGCTTACGCCCACTATCTCGAGCATTGGGGCGAGTGGCGCCCGCCGGAGGAATGAGGGGCCTGCGAAGCCATCCCGCCGGCGGAAACCGATTCGAAAAGCATTGGTCTCGGCCGGTGATCTCCTCGCCAGAGGCGCACCGTTTCGGTTTCGGCACATCAGCGCCACAAATCGCGGCTTCAACTTCACCTGTTAACTTTGCGCCCCCCATGCGGTTTCCCGGTGTCGGGAAATCGCCGCCTGTCCGACGGAACGGGGGCGCCACGGTCGAGTATAATTCCATCGCGTTTTCCGGCTTCTCATTCAGTTCTCAATCAACTCATGCTTCGCACTGCAGATTCTGCCGCCGAACCCCCTGCCGGTCCTGCCAACGCGGTCTATCAGGCACGAGGCATCACGAAGACCTATCACATGGGTGAGATCGACGTCTACGCGCTCCGCGGCGTCGATCTCGACCTGTATGAAGGCGAGTTCGTCGTGCTGCTGGGCCCCTCCGGCAGCGGCAAATCGACGCTGTTGAACATTCTGGGCGGCCTCGATGTTCCCACCGCGGGGAGCGTCAATTACCGCGGCCGCAATCTGATGAAAGACGACGATGCCTTGCTCACCGGATACCGGCGCGATCACGTGGGATTCGTGTTCCAGTTTTACAATCTGATCCCTAGCCTGACGGCCCGCGAGAACGTGGCCCTCGTGACCGAGATCGCCCGCCATCCCATGACCCCCGAGGCGGCCCTGCAACTCGTCAACATGGATCATCGTCTCGATCACTTCCCGGCGCAGCTCTCGGGGGGCGAGCAGCAGCGCGTGGCCATCGCGCGGGCCATCTCGAAGCGCCCCGACGTGCTCCTCTGCGACGAGCCGACCGGCGCTCTCGACATCAACACGGGTATCCTCGTGCTCGAAGCGATCCAGCGCGTCAACCGCGATCTCGGCACGACGACGGCGGTCATCACTCACAACGCTGCGATTGCCGACATGGCCGACCGCGTCATTTCAGTGGCCGACGGCCGCATTTCCAGCGTGCGATCCAATACTCACAAGCTCTCTCCGCAGGAGCTGCGCTGGTAATGAAGGCCATCGATCGCAAACTGGTCCGAGACGCGCTCCAGATGTGGGGGCAGTTGCTGGCGATCTGCGCGGTGATCGGTTGCGGCGTGGCGACGTTCGTGATGTCGTTGAGCGCCCTGGAAGCCCTGCGCACGACGCAAGGGACGTACTACGACCGTTACCGATTCGCCGACGTCTTCGTGGGGCTGAAGCGCGCTCCCAATGCGCTCGAGCCGCGTTTCGCCGAGATCCCCGGCGTGGCTCATACGCAGACTCGCGTCGTCCGCGACGTGACGCTCGACCTGCCGGATCTCGACGAACCCGCCGCCGGGCGGCTGATCTCGATTCCCGAAAACGGACAGATTTCGCTAAACGCCCTGCATCTGCGTTCAGGCCGATACATTGAACTGGGGCGCGACGACGAGGTGCTGGCCTCCGAAGGATTCGCCGACGCGCACGGATTGCATCCGGGGGACAAAGTCACTGCCATCATCAACGGTCGGCGTAAAGACCTGCGGATCGTGGGGACGGCCCTGTCTCCCGAATACGTCTATACGATTCGCTGGGGAGCGCTCGTGCCCGACGACAAACGGTACGGTGTGTTCTGGATGGGCCGGCGGGCGCTCGCGGCGGCATTCAGCATGGAGGGGGCCTTCAACGACGTTACGCTCGACTTGGCGCCTGGGGCCGACGAGCAGGAAGTCATCGAGCGCCTGGATGATCTCGTGCGACCCTACGGCGGGTTGGGCGCTCATGGTCGCCGCGATCAGATTTCCAACCGGTTCCTGTCGGACGAAATCCGCCAGTTGCAGCGGATGGGAACGATCATTCCGTCGATCTTTCTGTCGGTCGCCGCATTTCTTTTGAACGTCGTTCTGTCGCGGATCATCGCGCTGCAGCGGGATCAGATTGCCGCGCTCAAGGCGTTCGGGTACAGCAACCTGGCGGTCGGCATGCATTTCCTCAAGCTGGTGCTGGCCGTGGCCGTCGTGGGAGTCATCATCGGCTCGTGCGTGGGCTATTGGCTGGGGCTGCGGATTACCGTGATGTACACGCGGTTTTACAAATTTCCCATGTTGTACTTTGCGATTCCGCCCAAGGTGGCCTTGACGGCCCTGGCGGCCAGCAGCCTGGCGGCGATCGGCGGAACGATCAACGTCATCCGCCGCGCCGTCAACCTGCCGCCGGCCGAGGCCATGCGCCCCGAACCGCCTGCCTCGTATCGTCCCACGCTGCTCGAGCGGATGGGGCTGGCCGGCTGGTTCACCCAACCGTCGCGCATGATCTTGCGGCACATCGAACGGCGCCCGCTCAAGGCGTTCTTTTCGTCGTTCGGAATGGCGCTCGCGGTGGCGATCCTGATGCTGGGTCGTTTCGCGGCCGATTCGCTCGATTACCTGCTCGACGCGCAATTTTCGTTATCGCAACGTCAGGACCTGGCCGTCAACTTTCTCGAACCGACGTCGATGTCGGGCTTTCATGACTTGCAGCACGTCGTCGGAGCCATGTACGTCGAGCCGCGCCGCATGGTGCCCGTGCGGCTGCGGAACGGCCATTTGCAGCGGCGGACGATGATCCAGGGGGTCATCGACGATCCGCAACTCAATCATCTTGTCAATGAGAACCTGCAATCGGTTCCGCTCCCAAAAGAGGGAATCGTGCTGAATTCGAAATTGGCCGAATTGCTGGAGGTCAAAACTGGCGATACTCTGTCGATGGAGGTCCTGGAAGGCTCGCGCGCCGTGCGCGAAGTGCCGGTCACGGGGCTCACGACCGAGTTCCTAGGGACATTCTGTTACATGAATTTCCAGGCGATCAATCGCCTGCTGGGGGAAGGAGATTCGCTTACCGATGCCTACCTCAAGGTGGACGACAGCCGCCTTGAAGAGATGTACCGGCGGCTGAAAGAAGCGCCGCGCGTGGCCAGTGTGACAATCAAGAAGACCTCGATTCGCAGTTTTCGCGAGACGGTCATGGATAACATGCTGCAGATGCAATTCTTCAATGTGATCTTCGCCTGCATCATCGCTTTTGGCGTCGTCTATAACACGGCCCGCATCGCCCTGTCCGAACGGGGACGCGAGCTGGCCAGCCTGCGCGTGCTGGGGCTGACGCGCGGCGAGATTTCCTTTATCCTGCTCGGCGAATTGGCGGTGCTGACGCTGATGGCGCTGCCGCTGGGGATCGCGATGGGGTGGCTCTTGGTCAAAATCGTCTGTTCATTTCTCGACACCGAGATGTACCGGATTCCATTCGTCGTAGCGCCGGCGACATACGGGTTTTCGGTCTCGGTGGTCATCGTGGCGGCGATCCTCTCCGGGTTGGTCGTCCGCCGGCGGCTCGATCATCTGGACCTGATCGCCGTATTGAAAACGCGGGAGTGAGGGATTGTGAAGCGCTGGATCAAGCGGATCATGACGACGGCATTCGTGCTGGGCCTGGCGGGCGCGGTGACTTACGCGTTTCTGCCCAAACCCGTGCCCGTAGACCTCGCGCGCATCGAAATCGGCGATCTGCAAGTCTCCGTGGAAGAAGACGGCAAGACGCGGGTCCGCGATCGATATGTCATTTCGTCGCCGCTCGCGGGCCGGCTGCGGCGCATCAAACTGCGTCCGGGAGATCGCGTGCCTCCGGGACAAATCCTGGCGGCGATCGACCCCGTCGATCCCGAATTGCTTGACCCGCGCACCGTCGCGCAATCCGAGGCGCGCGTGAAGACGCTCAAAGCGGCGCTCGACAAGGCGGGCGCCGAGCTCAAATCGGCCGAGGCGGCTTTCGATCTGGCCGAGACGGAATACGGTCGGACGACGCAGCTCCTGATCAAGAAGGCCGTGGCGCCCGCCGAACTTGAAACGAAAGTGATGCAGAAGCGGACGCGCGAAGAAGACGTCCGCAAGGCCCGCTTTGCCGAAGAAATGTCGCGCTTCGACCTCGAGCAGGCGCAGGCCGCCTTATTGCGGACGCGGCCGCGCACCGGGGAGATCGACGAACAGGAACAATTCGAGATCCGCTCCCCTGCCCTTTCGTCCAGCGGACGAGTGTTTCACGTGCTGCGGGTGCGTGAAGAAAACGAATGCGTCGTGGCGCCCGGCACGCCGCTGATCGAGCTGGGAGATCTTTCCGACCTTGAAGTCGAAATCGAAGTGCTGTCGAGCGACGCCGTGCGGATCCCCGTTGGCGCCAAGGTGCTGCTCGAACAATGGGGAGGCGACGAGCCGCTTACCGCCCGCGTGCGCCTGGTCGAACCCTATGGCTATACGAAAATCTCGGCGCTGGGCGTGGAAGAGCAGCGCGTGCATGTGATCGCGGACTTTCCGCCCGGGGAGCGAGTTCCCGCCACGCTGGGGGACGGGTTTCGGGTCGAGGCGCGAATCGTCGTCTGGGAGCAGACGGGGGTGCTCAAAGCGCCCACGAGCGCGCTATTTCGGCATGGTCCGGGCTGGGCCGTATTTCGTGTCGAATCGGGCCGAGCCGTGCTCCGCGTCGTCAAGATTGGTCGCAAAAGCGCCCTCGCCGCGGAAGTCATCGAAGGCCTGTCTGCGGCGGACACCGTCGTCGTGCACCCCAGCGACAAAGTCACTGACGGCGTGCAGATCGCACCGCGGTGAGTCACGCCTTGACCTGCCGCCATAACCAGAATCCCGCGCCGCCGGCGAAAAGCAGCGTCCCCAGCCCCAAGACGAGGGGGAGCGACGAGCCGCCCGGCGCTTTGACGAGCTCTTTCACCGCCTCGCCGATGGCTTCGCGGGCCATGGGCTGTTCGTCTCGCTCTTGCATTTTTCTGAGCTGTGCGATGAGGTACGCGTCGCCGTCCCCGATCTTGCCGATCGATTTGGCGGCTTCTGCGCGAATTGCGGGGTCGGCATCGGTCAGCATCGCCAACAACGGTTCAATCGCCGTCTGGGCGCCGCGGCCCAACTCGCCGAGAGAATGCGCGGCAAACAGTCGAATCGGCTGAGGTTGTGTCGTGTCCTGAAGCGCGGCGACGAATTGCTTTTCCGAGAGTGCATACAGCCGCGCCGTATGGAGCCGTGACGAAAACAGCCAGGCACAAATCGCCAGCGCCGCGACGAGCGCGATCGTCAGCGGCTTGTTCCATGTCCGCGATTCGTCAGGCGACTCTACCGCCGTGACGGTCCTCGTGGGTGCTGTGATGACAGGCACATTGCGGTCGAAGCGCGGAGCCCGCACCGATATGTCGCGATCGATCTTCTGCAAGCGCTGCGCAATCTCGGCAGCCGAACCAGGCCGCCCTTCGGGGGACTTTTCCAGCAGATCAGAAATGATCTCTTCCAGCTCTTTCGGGCAATCGAGTGCCAGCGTCGAGATGCGCGGGGGCAACTGTTTCAAATGCTGCTGCAGAATCTCGGCCATCGCCTCGCCGGTGAACGGCGGCCGGCCGCACAGCAACTCGTGCATGACGCAGCCCAGGGCGTACAGGTCGGTGCGGTTCGAGAGCGGGGGTTTTCCCTGGATCTGCTCGGGGGCCATGTAGTGGATCGACCCCAGCGTCTTGCCCGCCGAAGTGAGCCGAGTTTCGGCGGAGACCAGCGCCAGACCGAAATCGGCCAGTTTGATCTTGCCGCCTTTACTCAGCAGCAGGTTGCCCGGTTTAAGGTCGCGGTGGATGACACCGCGGGCATGGGCGTGTTCGAGCGCGGCGCAGATCTGCTGCGAGAATTCAATCACCTTTCGCCAGGGCAACTTTCCCTGCTCGACCAACAGGCCATGCAGCGAGCCGCCGTCGATCAGCTCCATCGCGTAGAACCATTGGTCTCCTTCGCACGTGCCACCGAAGCAATGCACGATGTGCGAGTGCCGCAGGTCTTTCAGGATTTCCATCTCGCGCTGGAAGCGGGCCGCGAGAGTGGCGTTCGCGGCGACCTCTTTGGGGAGCAGCTTGAGAGCCACGCGGCGGTCGTTCTTGACGAACCGCGCGCGATACACCACCCCCATCGCCCCCGACCCGATTTGCTCTTCCAGCTCGAACGGCCAGATCCACCGTTTTTCCATGCCCCGATTTCCCTGCGATCGGCCCGCCGACCCGTTGAAATCTACCACATCCCGGGTGGAATGCGAATTACCGCCGCTTGCGTTCGCCATAGGGGTTTCCCCGATGCCGCCTGTGAGGGAAGAGTTTGCGCCCGTTCTGCGCGCGGCCCCGCTGTTGTCATTGTTACCGTTTCCGGCGATCGGACAAGGGGGAAAAATGTCTGTGCGTATGTTCCGTGCGATTTGTCCCAACGAGGATGGCAGATCCCGATCCCGCTGGGAATTGGAAAATACTCAGTGCTCAGTGGCGCGGCGGTGCTGCCAGCCGAAGGTCACGGCGCCGAGGAGGAAGAGCATGAAGCCCAGCGGCGCGGCGGGGAGCAGAAAGTACCAGGCGAGTCCCACGCCGACCGCGATCAACGGGAGCTTGCGTCCCAGAGCAGCCGATGCATCGGCTCGCCCCAACGCGGCAATCAGTCCCAGCGCCACCAGCAACCACACGGCGGCCCATCCCAGGCCGAAACCGACTTCCAGCGAAGCCCGCGGCCGCAATCCCAGCGCCAGCCGCGCATCGCCCCCGGATTTCGAGAAGGTCAGCTTCTGTCCGTCTTGGGGAATGTCGATTGCCAATGACAATCCGCCGGCCTTCGACCAATTGAGCGCGTCATTGTCGGGGACGCCTAATACGTCATCGAGTGCCGGCGCTGCGGGCTGACCCGCGACACCAAAACCACCCCCCCCGACACCGGCTCCTCCCGAAGGCAACAAGCCAACGACATCTCCGTAGCGCGGCGACGGCCCCGTCGCATTCTGCGGACGCGCAAAACCTTTTGACGTTCCGTCACGAACCACCGCCGAGTTTGACAAATCGAGCAGTTTGTCCGCATCGACGCCGAGATCACGATTGATGGCACTCGCTTTTGCCGGCAGGTTCGCGGCCTGCGCCTGCTCGCCGGCCATCTGCCCTTCGAGATTCAATTCCGCGGACTGCGATGCCGTTTGCCGGCGCAAATCGCCACGGTTCGCGCCTGATTGCTTCTTGACGGCCTTCGACGCAGCTCGATCTTGAGGCTTGGAATCGCCCGCCTTTTCAGCGGGTGGAGTCTGCACAGTAAACGACAGCACGTCGTCGGTGTCGTCACTCGGATTGTTTTCGCTCACTGTGAAATCGGCCGAGTTGCCGCTGATCAGCTCGCGCTGAACGACCGTATTCGAAATGTGATCTTGTTCGATCCCCTCTACATTCCTCGACTTGCCTTCCGCTTTTTGTGACTGGAGTTTCTGCTGCACATCCTGAACTTTGGCCTGCAATTGCTCCAGTTCCGCTTCCTGTCGGCTGTCGGACGGTCGCAGACTGTTCGCTGCCCTGCGCGAGCTCAAATCGAAGCTGGGCAGGTTGAATTGCTTGAGATTATTCATCGCCCGGTTTTTGGCTCCCTTCATCGATCCCGAGCTGTCGAGCGCGATCACAGACAGGTTCAGCCATTCGTTGTATTCGGCAATCTGCTCTTCGACACCCGCGTCGCTTTCGGTCACGTTCGACCGGGCCGCGTCTTCAATCCGCTGTGCATCGACGTCGGGTGGCAAAATGACGGTCCATTCGGTCGCGGCCACGGGGATTCCGTAATTCGCGTCTTCGGTCTGCGACAAGACTTGCGGTGCGGGAAGATCGAGATCGGAGCGCAACACCTGAAAACCTTTGGGAAGTGGGCGATCGAACCGGCCGGCATAGACCAGCTTCACTTCAGCAGACAGGTCCCCCGCAGCAGTTTTCGGCAGCGGAATCAACACGAGATTCGGCTCGGACGGCCGCTTGGGATCGATCGGCCGCGAGGCCCGATCGGCCACGAACAGCGATAGAATCCGCGACTTGGCCGGCATTCTGAGGGCCAGGAACTGCCGCGAGCGATTGTTGATCCGGTAATGCGCAAGTCCCCGCCAACTGCCGTCGTGGGCCACGACCAGCGTCATTTTCGCCAGGTTGACCGACGCCGCCGAAGATTTGTGCTGCTGCGCTCCCTGGGCGTTCCAGCCGATTTCGCCGCGCGGATCACGGACCCGCAGGATTTCCGCCGCCTGATCGCTGATGACCTGGCTGATCTTGATCGGCAGATCGACCGCCGGAATCGCTTCGACGGCGTCGGGCGAGATTTGTTCGAGCCGCTGCGGTGATTGATTCGCGAGGACGATGAACTGATGCTGCTGTTCGAGTGGCTGGTATTGCGGGCCGTTGTCGCCGACCGTCGCCTGCTCAAAGAGTGGTACGGGGGCGGTAATGCGCCCGGCGTCGGGGGGCGGCAAAGTGGCCTGCGCGATGAGCGTCGCCACGGTCGTCCGCGGATCTTCGAGCGTCACGATCCACCGCAGTCGATTGCCGGCGATCTTCTCCGAAACGACCTGCCTGATCCGCACGCCGGTCGTGCGGCGATCGAATTCAAGCCGGTCGGCCAGCCAATCGGGGGTCGTGAACACGAACGTGCTCTCTCCAGCCGCGGAAATCTGCCAGCGCAGATAGAGCAGGTGCTGCACCGACGTGTCGCGCGCGATGACGACCGACAGGCTGTCTGCCGAGAGCCGCGGCACGGCCCGGTTGAGCGTCAGCCCGACGGGTTGCAGCCCGGTGAGATTCGAGGTGAAGGCGAACTGTGCCGGCATATTCTGGACGCTGCGCAGGCGCTCGGGCAACGTCGCCGGGTCGGTCGACTTCCAGCCGGTGATGTCGTCGAGCGTCCCCGTATAAATGCGGTCGAGCCAGACGGCCAGCGACGATCGCAGCTCGCCGATTTCCAGCGGCACCGGCACGGCGATCTGCGGCGCTACGTCTTCAGGCGCACGGGGCACGATCCCATCCAGTACCAGCGTGACAATTCCGGTGCGGGGAGCCGACAATTCGACGATCAGCAGGGCGTTCGGCTCGCCGGGGCGCGGCTCGACGTGATAATCAACCGACTCGTTCGATTTCAAGTCGTACAGTAGATAGCCGGGGGGAAGTTTGATCGTGATTTCTGATCGGGGCGCGCCGGCCAACTGCAATTCGAGTCGCGAGGCCATCCGTTGTTTGCGCGTGCCAATGACGACGGCATGTTCGGCCGTCCCCTTCGACTGCGGTTTCTGCCGGGCGACCAAGAGTTGCAATTGCACCGGCCGGGCGGCGAACCGATATGCCAAGAGCGGCGCCGGGGCCGCGGGCGCTTGAGCTGCCGCCGGACCGCCCGGCGGCGCCAGTGCGGGGGGCGCGATGAATTGCCCGACGTCGATTTGCGCGAGACCCGTGGCAGCGCCGGCCGTCACGCTGAGTTGCTTCTCGGCATAGATCCCTAAGGTGCCGAGCTCGCGCGTCACGCCGCTGGGAACAAACTGCGGCACGGGCAATGGCTGCGTCTGCTCGGTGAACGATTGCGGAACGAACAGATCGAACTGCACGACGGTCGAATCATTCACCGGACGGCGTAAGAAAACCTTGAGCGTGCGCTCGGCCCCTTCGCCAGCGACTTCCCAGCCCCCCAAGTCCAGCCCGGCAATCTGCCGGACAAGAATGCCCGCAGGGAGAGAATAGGATACGTCCGAGATGGCCCCCTGCCGAACGATGTATTTGAAACTGCTGTTGATTCTTAAGCCCGCGTCTCCGAGTGACACGGCCGTCGCCGATTCGACGTGCACGATCCCCTGCGCCGCGTCGCGCACCTGGGCCGGCGTCCAGGCGACGACGATCTCGCCCCCTTGATCGACCGGAACGAGGGCGACCGTCCGCTTCGCTTCGCGCAGCTTGCGGTAGGTTCTGGCCCCGCCGGCGACGCGCAGGTTCATGTCGCCATCGGGGAGCGTCAGCCGCAATAAGCCGGCGGGAACCGGCTTCGTGAGCAGCGTGAGCTTTCCTGCCGCGCCGGTCTGTTCGAAACGCAGCGTGAACTTCGCATCGAGAATGTGAACGCCGCGCGCCGGGACGACGACGGCCAGTTCCGGGGCGCCGGCAACGTCGCGTGTGATGAGTGCGGCTGCTTTACCGTCGAGCCGGGCCTGTTCGAAGGCCACCGGTCCGATCGGCAGGGGTATCGTCACCTGATCGTCAACGAAGCTGTGCAGAACGAACCGGGCGGTGACCTCCGCCAGCGGCGCCTTGCCGGCCGCCGGAGGGGCAAGCTGCGCGGCGTAGAGCGCCTCGGCGACCAGCCCGTCGGTGGGAGCCGGCGATTCGATTGCCTGATCCGGATGGGCCGCGTTCCACAGTTCGAGGAATTTTTGCCACGGGAGAAAGACTCGCGCCGACTGCAAAGGATCTTCCCCGGGCTCGTAGGGGACGACGATCGTCGATGTGAGCGACGTCACGCGCGCCGCGCTGGCTGGCTGCGCTCCGCCGGCCGCTTGTGGATTCGCGTCTTGCGCCTGCACGCGTTCGTTTGCAAAACTGCAAGCAATGGCGACGGCGAACAGGACCAGGGGCAGCGTCGTAATGCGAACGTGTGACGACGAGGCCTGCTTGACGCGCGAGCAGATTGCCAACAGACCCCACAGCAGAAGCCCCCACAGCGAGCCGATGAACAGCCCATCCAGATAGGGGAGCACGTCGACGGAGACCACGGCCACGAGTGCCAGAGGAGCGAGCAGCCCCAGCACCCCCAGCGCGGCCCGCACTCCGGCCGACCATTTGCGGGCGAACCAGAACAGCAACAGCATCCCCGCCTGCCAGGCAAACGACACGAACCACAGCGCGCGCCGATTCTGATAGTCGACTTCCAGCGTCGGCTTGGCGTCACCTGCCGGCGAGCCGGAATAGCGGAATTGTGTCTGGCGACTGTTGACCGGCACCGGCAAATCGATCGCGAGAGAGAGCAACGCCCCCTTGAGCGATGATTGAGCAGCGAGGGCGTTCGCACCGCGAGCAAGGTGTTCCGCACGACCTTGTTCATCGCGCTGCGCGAGGGTTAACCCGGCGACCTCGTTCGAATCAACCTTTCCCTTAGACGCAACATTGCTACTACGTTGCCCATCAACACCAAAAGTAAAGCGTTGACTACCATCGAACGGCGCCATGGGCTGTCCAAATGTATTCGGTAATCCATTGTTAATGGGCTTGCCGTTGCCGGATTCAGAT
>DASYAR010000502.1:0-7609 GCA_036501235.1 Planctomycetaceae bacterium | reverse complement strand
CGTTGCCAAACCTGAGTCGCTCCGCGACATGTTCGCGGCCTTCACCGAGCATACTTTTCAGGTCGATCTGGGGATCGCCGACACGCGACTTACCGATTACCTGACCGACATGCTGCTCCGATTCATTCGGTTTGACGCCATCTTCCGATTTCGGAGCACGATCGGCCGCCGGCTCGAAGACGTCGCCGCGATGATGCTCGAGGCGGAGCAGCGCCAAGGCCAGCCCCGCCGCGAGATTTATCGTCATATCGGTGACTTTACCCTGTTCTGGACGGGCGTCTACCCCGAAGCGCTGTCGCATTTGCAGGCACCGGATCACAGAGATCACTTGCTCGATTATCTCGAACAGGGGAAGCGCTCGTACTTAATCGCCAGCACGTACCAGGACAATCCCTACCAGGACGAAGCTCCCATCCTGCGGCGCTTGAGCGACGAGTTCGAACTGTGCAGCGTGGGTCTCGCGCGGGTTCGCAAAGAGTGGGAGAAGCCGGCGTCGGAGATGAAGAACTGAGGATACAGAACTAAAACTGAGTACTTAGTACTGAATACTCAGTTGGTGCGATGCGGTGCTTCCTCGGTCATAGTCGGATCCCCTCCAAGGCCTTCTCCGACGACGTTCAGCCTGGCCAGACGTTATAATCAAGCACGCAAAGATACTTTTGCCTGACTTGCCAGGAGGAGAGGCCATGCCGGTGCACGACTGGACGCGCGTCGATTCGGGATTGTTTCACGCATTTCATCAACCGGTGGATTAGTGCTCTTTCCGATTCGCTTAATGGAGGCGTTCTGCCACCAGAGTACTTTGCATTATCCGAGAAGAATATTCGTGGCCCGATTCCGGATGTCCTGACACTTAAGTTGGCTAGCGGTCCAGTCGAAGAAAGTCATGGCGGGATGGCCGTCGCCGAGGCGCCGCCGCGGACTCGACTTGTTCGCCGAAATGAATCCATCATTTATGCGGCGAAAGCGGATATCATCACAGTGCGGCACAGGCACGGTGATGTTGTCGCTGTGATCGAAATCGTGTCGCCAGGCAACAAGGCAAGTCGCGCGGAATTCCTGGCGTTTGTACAGAAGTCTGCCACGTTGAGCCGTCAAAACGTCAATTTGCTGGTGATCGATCTGTTTCCCCCTGGGCCGAGGGATCCTCAAGGGATCCATAAAGCCATCTGGGACGAATTCGTCGAGGAAGAATTCGAGTTGCCTCTGGACAAACCGTTGACGCTGGGCGCTTACGACGCTGGTCCGCCCAGAGTCGCCTACGTCGAACCAATTGCCGTGGGAGATGCGCTGCCGGATATGCCGATATTTTTGAGACCCGATATTTACGTTTCGGCTCCGCTGGACGCGACGTATCAAACGACTTGGAGCGTTTTTCCCGCCGCGCTGAAAGGGCTGCTCGAAGGCGCTTGAGCGGCGGATTCGGATCGCGCGGCTTGGACCGGAAGCGGCAAAAATGAATACTCTGTACTGAGTACTCAGTCGGTGTAAATCCCCCGGTGGACATCGGAGGTCGTGCATCAACAGGCCTCGTGGCGTTGAATGCGGGGTGTGTGACGTTAAGATGACACGCACCATGCACAACTCTCTCGCTTGCGCCGCGTGCGACACTTGTTTCCCCATAGACCGTCTGCACAATCTGTGCACGGAATGCGCCAAGCCGCTGGTCGCCGGGTACGATCTGCCGGCCCTGCGTGGCCGCTTCACCCCCGAGGTCGTCCGTCAAAGGACAGTGCGATCGATGTGGAAGTTCTGGGACGTGCTGCCTGTCGACGCGCCCGACGAGGCCGTTTCGCTGGGGGAGGGGGAGACACCTCTGCTGCGTTGTACGCCCCGCGGTCAGTTCGCGCGATTTTCGCGGCTGTTCGTCAAAGATGAGTCGTTCAATCCCACGGCCAGCTTCAAAGCGCGGGGCATGTCGGCCGCCGTGACGCGAGCCGTGCAACTGGGGGTCAAAACGATTGCCCTCCCTTCGGCCGGAAACGCGGCAGGGGCCGCCACCTACTACGCGGCCAGAGCGAGGCTCGATTGTTACTTGTTCATGCCGCAGGATACACCCCCTGCCAACATCATCGAGTCGGTCGTGGGGGGAGCCAGGGTCTTTCTCGTCAACGGACTGATCAGCGATTGCGGCAAGCTCGTCAAGCGTGGCTGTGCGGAGTTCGGCTGGTTCGACCTCTCGACGCTCAAAGAGCCGTTTCGCATCGAAGGCAAGAAAACGATGGGCTACGAGCTGGCTTTCGACCTGGCCGCCGTGCACGGCACGCAGCAGCTCAAGCTGCCCGACTGCATTCTGTATCCCGCAGGCGGCGGGACCGGGCTGATCGGGATGTGGAAGGCATTTAACGAAATGGAGCAGCTCGGCTGGATCGGCCCGGAGCGTCCGCGGATGGTCGTCGTCCAGGCGGAAACGTGCGCCCCAATCGTGCGGGCGTTCGAAGCGGGGAAAGATCATGCTGAGATGTTCCCCAATGCGGCCACCGTGGCTGCGGGGCTGCGCGTGCCGGCGGCGGTGGGAGACTTCATGATGCTGCGGGTACTTCGCGAAAGCCGAGGAACGGCAGTCACCGTAACCGATGCCGAACTCCTTGAAGGCGTGCACGAGTTTTCCCGTCATCAGGGGATCTATGCTTGCCCCGAAGGGGGCGCCGTCTGGAAGGCTGCCGAGAAGCTGCTGGCAGCCGGCTGGCTCAAGGCCGACGAGGAAGTCGTGCTGTTCAATACGGGAAGCGGACTGAAATACAATCACCTGTTTCCGGTCGGCAATTTGCCGGTCCTCGACCACAATGATCCGAATTGCCTGAAGCAGGTCGCACGTTGACTTTGGTCTTTTCAAACTGGGCAGGAAGCTGATTGAGAAATCAACGGGCAAGAAAGTCGCGGATGGTCGTCGCAATTTCTGCGGCATGCGTCTCCAGTGCGAAATGCCCGGTCTCGAAAAAACGGACGACCGCGTCGGGGATGTCGCGTTGGAACGCCTCGGCCCCTGACGGCAGAAAGAATGGGTCGTTCTTGCCCCACACGGCCAGGAAGGCGGGCTTATAGGTGCGGAAATACTTCTGGAACGTCGGATAGAGCGACACATTGCTCTTGTAGTCCCCGAACAGGTCGAGCTGCAGCTCGTCCGCGCCGGGTCGGCTCAGGTAGAAATTATCGAGCGAGTATCCGTCCGGAGAGACCGCCGTGACGTCCGGGACGCCGTGCGTGTACTGCCAGATGGTTGTCTCGGGCGTCAGGAACGCGCGCAGTGCCTCGCGGTTGGCCGCCGACGCGTCTTGCCAATAGGCGCGGATCGGATTCCATCCGTCGCTCAGGCCTTCTTCGTAGGCGTTTCCATTCTGCGAGATGATCGCGGTGATCCGGTCCGGGTGTTTCACGGCGAGTCGGAATCCGGTCGGCGCTCCGTAATCGAAGACGTAGACGGCATAGCGATCGAAGCCGACGACGTCGGTGAATCGATCAATCATCTCGGCGATCCGGTCGAAGGTCAGGCCACGGCCTGGCATGTCAGACCTTCCGAAGCCGGGCAAGTCGGGAGCGACGATGTGAAATCGGTCAGCCAGGAGCGGGATCAGGTCCCGGAACATATGGCCGGCGCTCGGGAAACCGTGGAGTAACAGCAGCTTCGGGGCGCCGGCCGCTCCGGCCTCGCGATAGAAGATCTTGAATCCGTCCACGTCGGCAGTTTGATATTTGATAGCAGTCATACAGTTCTCCTTCGAGAAGAGCGCAACAATTTTGGATCGATCGGTACGGTTATGGGGTTATCGTGCAACGACCTCGGCAATCGCCTCGCGGACGATTTCCACGACGACGGCAGGCGCGGTCACGAGCGGCGCGTGATCGACGGGATGCGCGCGCACCCGGGCCTGCATCCGTTGGGCCATAAATCGCTGATTTTCCTGGATAATCATCCGATCCTGCTCGGCCACGAGGTACCAGGTCGGACGGTCGTTCCATAGCGGTCGGTCGACGGCGACGCCGATGCATGCCGCTGAGATCGGCCGTTGAACCGCCGCCAGCACGGCCAGTTCCTCCGCGGCCGCATTCTGCGCGAATGCGTTGGCGAAGGCTGACTCGGGCAGATAGATCAGGCCGTTTTTGTCGGCCGCCAGCTTGGGCGCTTGCGGATGCGGCTTGGTGCGATAGAAGACATCCGCTACGGTTTCGCCCTCGTCCGGAGCCAGAGCGGCCACGTAGACGAGCGCTTTCACTTTCTCGTCGCGAGTCGCCGCGATGACGGCGCCGGCGTAAGCGTGCCCGACCAGCACAACCGGCCCCGTCACGCGCTCAAGCGTTCGATCGAGCGCCGCCACATCGTCGCGGAACGATGTCAGCGGTAGCGGCGCCGCGACCATCTGGGTGCCGTCAGCCGCAAATGGCCCGATGATCTTTGCCCAGCTTGATCCGTCGGCCCAGGCGCCATGAACGAGCACGACGCTCACGTGATTCGAGGACATGACCGCACTCCTTTCAGCGAGGTGCTTTGATAGTCGACCATATCAATCTCCCTCCACTCTTCGTGTCAGCAGTCTGTCGATCGAAATCGGGCCGGCGCCGCCCAGAATCAGCGAGATGAGACCTGCAATATACAGGAGATTGACTTCGTAACCCGGTGGGCCGAACTGCGGACCAGTCTCAGTCAATCCGATCGTGTTGATGGAGCTGAAGCCGTACTTCAGGTGCACGGTGAATATCGCCACGAACATCATGACGATGAGCGGAACGCTGACGAATTCCACGAACGCCCCCACGAAAATCGCCAGGCCACCGAGAAGTTCCACGAAAGTAGACATCCAGGCTGTCGCCTCCGGCAGCGGCGCGCCGATTTGCGCGAGCAGCTTCGCGAAACCTGCCGGTCCCCTGGAGAACTTGGCCCACCCGTGAGCCATGAAGCCGAATCCAATAATCAGGCGCAGTGATAGCGGCGCCCACCGATCCCAGACAGCATGATCTCTCAGCTTGAACATCTCGAACTCCTTCCACTCACGACGACCACTTCAGATCACAACGACCAGCTTTCCTTGCGCCTTGTTCGCCTCCATGACACGGTGCGCCTCTTGGATCTCCTCAAAACGGAACATGTGCGTCGGCTGGGCGCTGTATCGGCCGGCTTCGATATCGGCGGCAATCGCCTGCAAGGGGACATCCGACAGCGGGAAGCCGGGTTACCGATTAAGCTGGGATGATCCGCTCGCTACGCAACTTGGCGAACAGATCCAGGAACGAATTGACTGTCGGTTGATATTCGTGGAAGCCGGCCAGACGACTCTTGGTCATGTCGGTGACCACCTCGATCTCCCGCCCCAGGTCGAGATCGGTATGCCAGGCCGACTGAAGCTTGTTGAGATCAGGTTCGGCGAGGTGATGTTCTCCCGCGATCTCCCGCCAGATCGATCCCAGTTTGGCCATTTGCGGCGCAAGGGGCGTTGTCTGGCCGGGGTAGGGAGCGGCTTCGATCCCGAAATCGGCCGCCAGCTTCGGCCACAGCCAGCGCCAGCGGAAGATGTCGCCGTTCGTGACGTTGAATGCCTCATTGCGGCCGGCCGGAGTTGTCGCGGCCCATTCCATGTGCTTCGCCAGAATGCGCGCATCGGTCACGTCGGTCAGCCCGTCCCATTCCACGGGAGAGCCCGGAAAAACGAACGGGCGACCGGTCTCGCGAGCGAGCGTAGCATAGACCGCCAGCGTCACGCCCATGTTCATCGAAGTGTTAACCGAGTAACCGATGGTCGTGTGTGATCGGTGCACGCTCCACAAAAAGCCTTGTCGCTTCGCCGCCTCGAACAGCGCGTCTTCCTGAGCGTAGAAGAAGTTGGGATAGGGCAACCGCGGCATTTCCTCGCGAAGTGGCGTATCGAGCTTGACCTTCGCATACATCTCAAACGGCCCGAGATAATGCTTCAACCCGCTGACCAGAGCGGCATGCTTGAGGTTTTTGGAACTATCCAGAGCGGTCAGCACGTTCCGCACCAGCGCGCCGTTCGCCGCGACATTTTCCTCCTCGGTCTCGCGGCGGACCCACGTCGTCAGGAAAACATGCGTCGGATCGATGCCCGCGAGCGCGGTCCGGACCGCCTCGGGATCGAGAAAGTCGACCGCGATGGGCCGAACGCCCCGGACGCTGCGGTCCGGCTTACGGGCGATGCCGTACACTTCCCAGCCTTTTGAAATGAGATGTTCCGCCAGATTACTGCCGATGAGGCCGGTTACTCCGGCGATGAGTGCTCGTAATGACATGGTTTTCTCCTTTTCTCAAGGTGTGTCGTTAAGATTCGTAAACTTGCGAGGATTCCCGTGCCTCGCCATGTGCTTCAGCCCTGCCGCCGCAAACTGCTGTGTGCCGATTCGTGTCGATCAGTGAACATTGGTTTCGGGCAAGGGCATTCCTCTTCCACCGCTCAGCAACGACTGCATGACCCCTTTCATGAGGCGGAACGGCGCCATGACTCGGTTCTGGAGCGTGACTCGCGACGCCTTGCCCGTGGGACGAAACAAGAGCAGCGTCACGTCGTCGCGGCCAGGTCGCGATCCACGATCACCGCCACCTTGCCCAGGATGCCACGGCCCGCCTTCAGCGACCGCAGTCCCGCATTGATCGCCTCGACGGTGCTGTCGATGGCCTGGCTGACGTGCGGGACCACAAGTCCCTGCGTCGCCCACTCCATCGCCAGAGCCATCCCGCGCTGGAGAAAGGCACGCGCCTCGCTGTCGAGCGTGGCGGGTTCGGAAAAGTATCGCAGCAGATTGACGTTGACCTGCTTGGCGCCGCGCTCGGCCAGGATGGCGTCCACCGGGCTGTGCGTTTCGACCAGGCGAGTCGTCTTGCCGGGGCCGACGCCGAGCACGGTCCAGTTGCCGCCCTGCCGCACTGTTTTCGCGCTCTCCACAAAGCCCTGCTCGCTGTAGGTGGCGTCGAAGACGAGGTCGGCCCCCCGGCCACTGGTCAGCTTCGCGATTTCGGCAGCGACGTCGTCGCGCTGATAATCGAAAACGTGATGGGCGCCGGACTGCCGGGCCAGTGCGATGGATTGCGGCGTGCTGCCGCTGCTGATGACGAGTCCGGCCCCCAGGGCACGCGCCGCCATCTGCACGGCGAGATGCCCAACGCCGCCCCCACCGCCCGGGATGTAGACCGTATCGCCGGCCCGGACGGTCCGGTACAGACCCGCGAAAGCGGACAGGAAGCACATCGGCAGCGCCGCCGCATCGCGGAAGCTCAGGGCTGGCGGCTTGCGGACGGTGAGGAATTGGCGTGCGATGGCATAACTGCCCTCGCCTTCACTCCCACCCGATGCCGCCCAGCCGCCGTCACCGTTCAAATCGGCCATGGCAGCCACCGCGTCGCCCACGGCTACGCCACTCACGCCCTGGCCCACGGCGACGACCACGCCGGCGAGGTCAAGGCCGAGAACGACGGGGGGCGTGCGTCCCATGAAATTGAGGTCGGCCAGCTTATACTCCAGCGGGTTAAGCGATGAGGCGGCGACGCGGATCAGAACCTGGTCGGCCGCCGGCCACGGGACGCGAACACGCACCGCCTCGAGCGGCAGCCCGGCTCGGTCTCTTGTGTAACCGACGCCGAGAAACGTCTGCGGAATCGTCTGAG
>DASYAR010000501.1:0-11577 GCA_036501235.1 Planctomycetaceae bacterium | reverse complement strand
CGGCGGCTTCGGATCGAGATTGGCGTCGAGGTCGGCCTGCGTCACCTGCGATTCGACTCCATTCTCCGGAACATCAGCTTTCGCCAGCCACAGGAAGGAATTGAGCACTACCTTGCGAAACTGGTCGTTCCCCCAGTTGTCGTGAAAATGTCCGCCGGTGAAGCCGAAACCGCGACCACCGTCGCGGCGTTCGACGGCCCACATCATCGCCTCGGCCCGCCCTTTCGCCGCCTGAATGTGTGGATACGGCCCCTGGGGATAGACATATGGCCCATTGCGAACTGCATCAGACGGCGTCGCCACAAGAATCGGCTGGAATTTCAGGTCGGCCTCGTCGGCAGCCTTGTTGCCCGGCAGATCGGCCACGAACCGCATATTGAAATACCATTCGTCCTTGATGCGGAACGGCTTCACGCCGCGCGTGATCGGATGCTCAGGAAACTGCTTGAACTCGGGCTCCCAGATCGGATTGCATGAAAACATGTTCTCGTAATATCCGCCGATCCAGCGCTTCATTTCGGCCCCTGCCTGCGAGGCCACGACTTCGACTCCGTAGTGCATGCACCCGATGCCGACGCCCCGTTTAGTCCATTCCTCGGCCAATTTCAGCCGGCGGCCGTTTTCCTGCACCAGTTCGTGCCCGCCGCCGCCATCCATGTAAAACACGACGGCATCCGCCCCATCGAAGACCTGTTCGTCCTTCGGCCAACCGTTGAGAACCACGTCCACTTTGATTTGCGGGACGTCGCGCAGGCATTTGGCGAGCAACTGGGTGCCGGCATTGAACTCGTGCATCCGCGGTGGATGCGAAGGCCGCCCTGCCATCAGCACCAGCCGCTTCGGCACATCGGCCGCGTGGACGAAATTCTCGCAGACAAGGCAGACAAATGCGACGACGAGCACGCCCAACAAAGACAATTTCACGGTGAACCTCATGGAGAGACCAGAACGTGACACGACGATCCGACGCCTTTGAATAGTAATCGACGATTCTCCGAATATGTAGTCATCGTTCGCTGTCGTTCACGCTTCCATTCGCGTTACTGATGATAGGGGCGACCTGATTTGTAGAGCGCGAGCCGCGCCTCGGCGGCGCGCACGTCGCCCTCGTCGGCTTTCTGCCGGGACATCATTTTCAGCGCCCTGATCTGACATTCCACGGCCTGCGAAAAGTCTCCCGCTTCGGCGTGGGCCGCGGCCAGGAGCCCGAGATACCACCAATTCGTCTTATCGAATTCACAACATGCCGTCGCGGCCTCGATGGCCTTCTTGCCGTCGCGGTTCCTGGCATCCGGCGCCGTGGCCCAGATCCACGCGCTGTTGCTGGAGGCCTGTTTCGATCGTGGTTGGATGCGAATTGCTTCCGCATAGTCCTCTTGCGCTTTTTCCCAATTGCCGACGGCCAGCCACGCACGCGCACGATT
This sequence comes from Planctomycetaceae bacterium, assembly GCA_036501235.1. Lineage (GTDB taxonomy): Bacteria > Planctomycetota > Planctomycetia > Planctomycetales > Planctomycetaceae > JACQFH01. The sequence continues at coordinate 10,153 of DASYAR010000501.1, read as the reverse complement.
GCAAAGCAAAGCCGATGATTTGTCGAGACGCGACTCGTATTGCGACCACACAGTGAGACGAAAACCGGACACCGGACGACTGTCTATCATCACCCTCCCGTCCATACTCCAGATTCCCGCGAATGTCATCCTGAGCTCGTAGTCCTCGAAGTCGTCGTCCCACCTGGGGACGGGGGGTTTGGTGTGGGCTCGAAACCAGTCTTGATCGTCTGCGGCGCGGATGCGGACGGCCTCGGTCAGATCGGTCAGGGCGCGAGACACGTCGCCCATGTTCAAGTAAGTGATGCCCCGTAGGTCGAACGCGTGGTAATTTTGGCAACCCAGAGCAATCGCGGCGGAGCAATCATCCAGCGCTTTTTTCCGTTCCTTCAACTCGATCCAGAGGTCGGCACGGGCCAAAAGGGCGTCACCACACGTCGGATCCAGACGGACTGCCGCATCGTAATCTTCAAGCACCTGTTCCGGCGCAATCGGACGCACCGGCCCTTCCAGCTCGCGTTTGCGTTCGGGGTATGGCGGTTCCCACTCGTTGGGCACGTCGTCATCCTGGCGAGCTGGTCGCGGCGGCGCCGCGAGATTGATGGTCGGCAGGGCGACGTTGGACTTCTCTTCGGAGTCTTCGGATCGCGACCCGCGTCCCACGTTCGCCCACCGCTCAGCAAATGGCTGCAACGACAATCGGTACGCGCGACGAAGCCCACGCGCCAGGTGGGCCGCCGCGGATTCTGGAAATTTTTGCAGCAGCTCGCCGAAGTACTCTTCAACCTGAATACCCCGGTCGATTCGTCGCATCGGAATTGAAATTCCTTTTTCGGCATGATCCAGATCGGCAACGGCTTTGTCGACGTCGCCGAGAGCTGCCCAAGCCCGGGCGCGACTGAAATACGCCGTGTCAAACCAGGGAGCGATGCGCAGAGCCTCCGTGAAATCGCTCACGGCGCCCTGGGGGTTCCCTGTCTGCAGCGAGATTGTCCCGCGTTCGAATACGGCAAACCCATAGCGACGAGCGTCGCACTGAATCAGCCGCGAATAGTCCGCCGACGCTTGGTCGAGTTTTCCCTGCTCCTGGAAAATTGCAGCGCGCACGGCATAGGCATCGGTATCCGCCGGTTCGAGCCGGAGCACCTGTTCCACGTCCGCCAGCGCCAGGTCGAACTCGCCCATGGCTTTGTGAATGACCGACCGCCTGCGATATGCCTCCGTGAGCTTGGGATTGGTGCGGATGGCGGCGGAAAAATCGGCTACGGCCAGGCGGAATTGTCTCCAATACTGCCGGATCATGCCGCGGCAGAGAAGCGCTTCAAATTCATTGGGATCGTAGCGGATGGCGCGGTTGTAGTCAAAATTGGCCTGTACCCGCCCACCGTCGCTGATTTCATGGAAGCGGCCGCGAACCCGGTAGGCGCGTCCATAGCGAGGCAATCGCCGGATGATATCATTGAGATGTTCTCCCAACATGTCCGCGGTGTTTTCCATGAGGTATGGGACTGGCGCGATTGCAGCGGCGAAATCATCGAGCGCCCCGTCAACATCGTTTTTCCTGAGCCGAATGCCCCCACGGCGAACGAGCACTTGTTGGAGAAAGTCCAGGTCAGCGGGCCTGAGCTTTGACGCCGCTTCGAAATCCGCGGACGCTTTGTCCAGCTCATCCTTCTTGCCCCACATTTCGCCGCGCTTGAGCAACACGTTGGCGTCTTGAGGATTTATTTTGAGGTATTCGGAGTAATCCGACAGAGCATCGTCCCATTCTTCCAGAGTAGATCGGATCGCCGCGCGATTGATGAACGCGTTTGCGGAATCTGGATTCAATCGAATCACGGTCGTGTAGTCATCAAGGGCTTCCTTCAACTGCCGGCTGCGCTGTCGCGCATGAGCGCGGCAGAGCAGGGCCTGACAGTCTGTCGCATCGAGCAAGATCGCTTCGCTGGCGTCCGCCATGGCCCCGTCCACGTCACCATCCTGGTAGCGCGCCTGCGCCCGCATTGTGTACCCGTGGGCGAATTTCGGTTCGAGTCGAATGGCTGCACTGAAATCTTCCTGCGCCTCAGTGGCCTTTCCCTGCGAGTAAAACAACAGGCCTCGTCGTCGGAACATCTCCGCCGAATTTGGGTCTGCGCGGATCGCCTCTCCGTAGTCGGCCAGGGCCTTGTCGGCTTCGCCCTTCAACTCCCAGACTCCTGCGCGATTGAGGTACGCAGCCGCATCGTTTGGATCGGTGGCGATCGCGACGTTGAAATCGTCGAGGGCCTTGGGGAAGTCCTTTTTCGCCGTCCAGATACAACCGCGGTTCGAATAGGCAGTTGCAAACTTTGGGTCGATCTCGATGATCTGATTCAGGTCGGTCAGAGCCTTGTCATACTCTTTTCTGTGCATATACCCTTCCGCCCGGGCCTGCAAGGCCTCAACCGATTTCGGATTCTGCCGGATCGCCTCATCGAAGTCTTCGAATGCGCGGGCGAGCTCATTTTTCCTGAGCCAAACGCGTCCGCGGCCGGCCAGGGCCGTGGCGTTTCCAGGATTCATTCCGATCGACGAGCTGAAGGCGTCCAGGGCCCTGTCCAGCTCTCCGCGCGCGGCCAGAAATTCGGCCCGGCGACTGAGCGCGAGGACGCTCGTCTGATCAGCATCGACCGCGTCGTCGAAATCTTGACGGGCCCTGTCGAATTCCCCTTTTCGCTCCCAGACGCGATCCCGCTCGACGAGCGTCGCGACGCACTTCGGATCGAGCTGCAGGGCCTCATTGATGTCGATCAACGCCTTTTCCCAAGTCTCCTTCCTGACCCATAACCTCGCGCGATCGAGGTAGGCCTGTGGAGATTTCGGGGCGATTCGAATCGCATTATCGGCTGCCCGAAACGATTCCTCAAAATCGGTTGCTTGAACGGACGAACCTGGATCGGCCAAACCAGACGCAGCTCCGAAAGCTACGGCCAAAAACATTCCTGAGAGAGAGAGCCCCATCAATTGCTTGATCATCACACTGTCCCCCATGACAGAAAGCGATTCCAGAGGATCTTGCGGTGAATTGCAGTGGAAGCGTACCGGTATCGTGGGGCCGGATCAATCCCGATCCCCTGCCATGCCAGAGGGACTTTGCTCTCACCGAGTCGCAGCGTTCTGGCCCATCCAGCCTGTGCAGGTCTATCCCGGGGTGCTCATTGGACGTTATCTGTGAAATCGCGTCTCAGCCAAATTGGATGGTACGATCCGCTTGACGGCTTCTCGCCATGCCCCATAATCCACGTGCCCGATTTTTTCGGATCACTCCTTCGACTTTCGCGAAAGCGCCCTGAATCATGACGCCTGAATCATGACGACCGAGGAGAACTTCCATTCCCGGCCCCCTCTGGGGTTGCCCACGGGCAGCGTCCGCGCCATTCTGACGCTGGTGATCCTGGCAATCGTCGTCCATGAGGTCGTGCTGGGCCGGCAGGTCGCCGTCATCTGGACCGAGACGCTCGTCATCGCGCTGGCCTATTATTTCACGTATCGTCGGTTTGCGGCGCTGCCGCGTGAGGTGATCATCCGCCTGGAGCAGGAAGGGGCGCTCCCGCGGGAGCCCAATCCGCTCGGCCTGCCGCGGCACAGCATCCGCATCTTGATTATCCTCACGCTCGCAGCCCTGGGTGCATACCTCTATCGCGAACAGCGACTGCTGGAGCCGCAGGTGATCACGATCTTCGGCACGGCACTCTGTTACCTCCTGGGCGTCTTCATCAGCGCCTTTACGGCGTGGTGGTCGAAAGGCCACAAGACCCTGGGTTCGCACCTCTGGGAAGACATCAAAGCGGTCGCCGTCCTGCTGACCGTCATGGCGACCGCCATCCTGTATTTCCACAGCGGTCCCGACATGGTGCCGAGCTGGCTGCAAACGACAACTGTGGGGCTGGTGCTATTTTATTTTGGCTCACGATAATGCGTGCGTCACGTGCTTGCGGCTGCCGCCAACGTCAGCCGATGCAGTTTGACAAGTCCCTGCCGATCGAAGCTCGGGCCGAGATAACCGCCGGCCAACACGAAGGCCACGGGCAATTTTTGCCGGCGGATTGCAGTTTAAACAGTCGCATTTGTGGTGCAGTCATCTCGCTTGCACGTCGATCTGTTGGATATACTGGCTCGGCATGTCTCCCTCTTCATCTTCGAACGCTTCACAACATTCGAAACCAGCTCCGGAGCGTTTTGCGACGACGCGCTGGAGCATCGTGGCCGCTGCGGGACAACGTGACGCCGGCGACGCTCGAACGGCGCTGACGACTTTATGCGAGAGCTATTGGTATCCGGTTTATGCGTTTATCCGCCGGCAGGGATATTCCCCCCCCGACGCCGAGGACTGCACGCAGGCGTTTTTCGCCGCGCTGCTCGATAAAGGATATGTCAAATCGGCCGACCGCACGCTGGGCCGATTTCGCACGTTTCTGCTGACGACCGTCACGCGTTTTTTGTCGAAGGATCGCGAACGCCATCGCGCCCAGAAGCGCGGCGGGGGCAAGAAGCCGCTGTCGATCGACGCGGCGTTTGCAGAAGGCCGGTATCGCCTCGAACCGGCCGATACCTGGACCCCCGAGAGAATCTACGAGCGGGGTTGGGCCTTGGCGCTGCTCGACCGTGTCGTCATACAACTGGGAAATCGCTATGCCGAACAGGGCAAGCAGGAGTTGTTCGACCGCCTCAAGGTCTTTCTGACCGGTGGTTCTCCCGCCGAACTGCACACGGGATTGGCCGTGCAATTGGACATGACGGCTGGAGCCTTGAAAGTCGCCGTCCATCGGCTCCGACAGCGATATCGCGAACTGCTGAAGGCGGAGATCGCACAGACTCTTGCCGACCCGGATGATGTGGCGGACGAGCTCGAGTTACTGCTCGCGGCGCTGCGAGGCGGTGCAGGTAAGTAGCGCAGATGAGCCAATTTTCGGAGTTGCCTGGTTAGCGCAAGGCGGAGGTGTGGCAGGGTCAGGGCGCGATTGAAGTTGGACGTCGGGCGCATGAATCGTATCCGCTGGTTGCTTTTGAGTGGTCCACAGTCAAAGCCAGCGATGGCCCTGATCGGATGGCTCAATCGCATCATTTTGCTCATCGTCCAGTTCGCCGGGGCCATCGCTGGGTTTCCAGCTCCGTCGATGGCCAACCTGATGCGAAGCGTTCTTGGCCGCAACACGGCCTCTGATTCACACTCTGACCCCGTCACACACGCGGCCACACGCGCCGCTTTGGGACGCGGGCTTGTCTGTTGGCGAACTTGGAATTCCGTCCTGCGCCTGTAACCCCTCCGACGAATTCCGTAATAGAGAGGTATCCAGACTCTCATTTTCGGAGAAAACCCATGTCGACAACGCAGCGTTGCCCCCAGTGCGGCAATGAATTCGCCGCGGATTCGCCCGGCGGATTATGTCCCGCGTGCCTCCTCAGCCAGGGGCGGTACAGTGGTTCGGTCGAGGGGTCAGTCCAGCGCACCGTTCTGTTTTCGGGCTTCGTCCCTCCGGATCCGGTCGATTTGCAGCGGCAGTTCCCGCATCTGGAGATTCTGGAGCTGCTGGGGAAAGGCGGGATGGGGGCCGTTTACAAAGCGCGTCAGAACGAGCTCGGCCGCCTGGTCGCGGTCAAGATTCTGCCCCCCGAAGTCGGGCGCGATCCGGCCTTTGCCGAACGGTTCTCGCGCGAAGCCAAAGCGCTGGCGCAACTGCATCATCAGAGCATCGTCAGCGTCTATGACTTTGGACGAACGCACGATCTGTATTATTTTGTGATGGAATATGTCGACGGCACGAACCTGCGCGATCTGATCCGCGGCGGCAAACTCACGCCCGACCAGGCCCTGGGAATCGTCCCGCAGATCTGCGAGGCGCTGCAATTCGCCCACGATGAAGGGATCGTCCACCGCGACATCAAGCCTGAGAACATCCTGGTCGACAAGCGGGGCCGCGTGAAGATCGCCGACTTTGGCCTGGCCAAACTCGTGGGACAGACGGGCGATCAAGCGTCCCTGACGCAAACCAACCAGGTGATGGGGACGCTGCACTACATGGCCCCCGAACAGATGGCGGGAGCGAAAGGGATTGACCACCGGGCCGACATCTATTCGCTGGGAGTGGTGATCTACGAAATGCTCACCGGAGAATTGCCGATCGGCCGCTTCGAAGTCCCTTCGAAAAAAGTGCACGTCGATTTGCGGATCGACGAGGTGGTCTTGCGGACGCTCGAGAGCAGACCCGAACGCCGTTTTCAGCACGTCAGCGATCTGAAGTCAGAGCTGGACACGATTCGCGGCGTCTCTCCAATCGCCCGCGACAAGATTTTCGGCAGGGAGTTTCGCTCGAAAAGGACGGTCTTCGGGATTCCGCTCGTGCATATCGCCACCGGAATCGATCCCACGACCGGCAAATCGCGCATCGCCAGGGGGATCATTGCGATCGGAGATCGGGCGGTGGGATTGATTGCGATGGGCGGAATGGCATTCGGGGGGATCGCCTTCGGTGGTGTTGCAGGCGGGCTGTTTTCCGTCGGCGGGCTGTCGATTGCCATTCTGGGAGCGGTCGGCGGCCTGGCTCTGGGAGGGGTCGCCTTTGGCGGCATGGCGATTGGCGTAATCAGCCTGGGGGGCGGCGCCGTGGGACTTTATGCTTTCGGCGGCGCCGCTTGGGGATTGCACACGCTCAGCGGGATGGGAGAGGACCCCGAAGCGGCCCGGTTCTTCTTCCCCTGGGCCGCCAATTGGTGGAAGTGGCTCACCGGCATTTCGATCCTGTCGCCGGTCGCTTCCGGTTTCGTTTGGCTCATCATCTGGTTCATGTTCCGCAAGCAGGCCCTGGCAGAAGCCGGCGGTCAACAGACGTAGCCCTTATTTCGCCGTGCTCTCTGGCTCAAATTCGACCCAGCGCGTACGGACGTTGGCGTCGGTGGGAATGTCCCAGTCAGGCTGATCTTTCCCAGGCGACGTCGCCGGTGCAAACACGCGCGACACCTCGTGCGGGCCGCGGTCATCGGTCCACGCGAATGTGACTTTCGTCGCGTCGTTACCGATCGCCCGATACACAAGGTGAGCCTCGGCCCGTGCGTAATTCTTGCCACCGTCATTCCGAAATCGGACCCGAACGATCCCCACATCGGGCCGCTGCACGTCCACCGCGCCCCAGCACAGGCTTTGCGACCAGAAATCCCCGGGCTCATCCCCTCGTCGAGTGATCGACCAGTCGCGAACGACCGGCTCCCAGGTGCGCCCTGCATCAGTCGAAAACTCGATCTGGTACTTGATGTTCGGGTCGGGCGGATTGCTCGACTGAATGTGGGCCGCGGCATACAGGGTGACGGCCGGTTCACCGCGCGGCGTTTTCAACTCGAGCGTAACCTGTGGCGTCCCCAGCGCCCCGGCGATGATGTGCGGTTCGGCCTGCGGCAGGTTCGGGCCTGCCGAAACGATCGCTTTCCCCGACGCGGCAAAGTTCACCTGCGCGCCGCCATCTTTGAGACGAGGCAGAACCGAAGAATTGGCCTGGCAAACTGTTGTGATGGTCAAGTTCGATCCGGCGAGCATCGCCGCCCCAGCCCCGAATCGCAGAAAATACTGGCGGTGCCCTTTCGCCTGATCGGTTAAATCCAGACCGTCGCGCAAACGGCCTGCTCTGATCCACGTCTTCCCCTGGTCGACGGAGATCTGCACCTCACAATCCGCCGAACCTTGTAAGACCAGGCCCTTGCGGCAACCGGCCTGGTAGATTCCCCACGGCGAATCATTCGCGGGCGTGGCGCCGACGAGGTACGGAGTGTAGAACTCGAACGTGACGTGATCGTCCGACTCGTCGATGACCCCTTCCCGATACGGACCGCTGAAATCGGGACGGTACGTGTAAACGGCGTTGGCGAAGCGCGCCTGCCCGGGTTTATAGCCCGTGCCTTCGCGCGAGCCGTGCATCTTCTCGGGCTGATTGACCCACGTCAGCGAGCGCTCCGGCCCAGGGATTCCGGCCGTGTTGTAGTTGCGTCCCCAGAACACGAACGTCCGGCCGTCGCTCAATCCCGGTTGCAGATATCTCCGTAACGTCTCGCCGCGTCGCAGGTGCAGCATCGGCGGCGGGCCGCTGTACCCGGCGAGGAGCTCGGCAACGTCATATCGCTGATAGACGCCGCCATCGCCCGAATCGAGTCCGCAGACGAGCCACCCATTCTGTTTGCCGGGTTGGAACCGGCGATCGGTCAGGTTTTTCCAGTCGGCTTTGACTTCGGAAATCGAGAGCAGCGACTTGCCTTGTGCATCGAAAACGACGGTCGAGATGTCGTGATCCAGAAGCACCCATTTCCCGGCGCCGTAAGACCCGCCGGTCAGCAGCACTTCGAACGAGTTATGTCCTGCGACTCCCACGCCGCGCGCTCGATTGTGACCGAATCGCGCCTCGAACTCGGCGATCCACTGCGAATGCGTCGTGCCACACAGGCCAAAACCGTGTGCGAATAGACCGGTCCAATACTCGCGCAGGCGCAAATCGGTTCCCTGGATGAAACCGCGGCCCCACAAATCTTCGGCCCCTTCCTCGCCGTGAGCGTAATGCGCATTGCGCCAGATCCAGGCGGCGAGGGCCTGTTCCTGCTCACTCTTCGGTTCGACGCCGACGACGCGTTTGTAAACGTCCTCCTGCGTGGCAAACAGGCGCTCGAACGTCGAAAAGGCCAGCTCCCCCGGATACCAGGGATGGTCGGTGCGAACCTGCGGATCGCCGACGTCGGCCAAAGCCGGCGACCAGGCCACTGCGCACACGATTGCCGCCAAAAGGATGCGATTCATCATCGGTGATCAAAATCGAGCAGGACGGGAAATGGGGCCGACGAGCGGCGCAGGGCGGCAAGTCCATTGCGGAGAATTACGATTGCAATTTGCAATCTTTATTCCGTTGTACCGTTTCCAGGCGACGTCTGCGAGCCGGCGTGCCGATGCACGGCGCTCGTTTCAGGGCGGGTTAGAAAACCCCATTGGAGCGGCTCGTCCTGCTGATAGCTCTTGCCCAGCGTGCCCAGCACGGCCACCTCGGGCATAAAGCCCGCCGAGGCGGCGATGCGCTCGACGATCCGCCGCAGCGGCCGCTCGGCCAGCCGGCCCGTGACGAACAGGATGTGTTGATCTGGCATTGCTACGACGGCACACGGAGTGTGCCTGCTACCCTGAGTCGGCTGACATGAGTCGCTACCGCACGGCCCCGCCGTTGGCGTTGATGATTTGTCCTGTGAGGTATGCGGCCTGATTGCTGGCGAGGAAGCGGGCGAGCCAGGCGACGTCTTCGGGCGTCCCCCAGCGGGCCAGGGGCGTTTCGCGCAGCACTCGATCCTGCCAGGCCTCGGACGCGCCGGCGCCCCAGGCAGTGCGAATCCAACCCGGCGCGATGCAGTTCACTCGCACCTCGGGCGCGAGACTCAACGCTAGCGACCGGGTGAAGCCCATAATCGCGCTTTTGGCCGCGGCAAACAGTTCGCCGCTGTCCCCCTCCATGCCGCGTTCGGCCTGGTCCCAGCCGATATTGAGAATGACGCCACTGCCTGCAGCGCGCATGCGGCTGCCGACCTCGCGGCTGAGGAACATGGTGCTGCGAATATCGACATCGAACAGCCGCTGCAGCTTGGCCGCGTAGTCGAGCCGCGCAGCGGCGCCCGTCAGCAGATCGGCGCCGGCATTGTTGACCCAGACATCAACCCGTCCCCCCTGCGTCCAGGCCTCATGGACGAAGGAATTCAGCCTTTCGACTTGAGAGAAATCAGAGACGAGCAGCTCGGATTGGCTTCCCAGGCTGCGGCATTCGTCACGGACCGCTTGTGCCTCGCCTACCGACGAGCGGCAATGAATGAGCACATCGGCCCCGCCGCGCGCGAATTCGAGTGCAATCGCCCGGCCGATGCCACTCGATGCTCCTGTCACGACCGTACGGCGACCGGAGAGGTCGGCAAAGGGAGGCAAGGGCATCGGGCGCTCAATTTCCGGGGCGGGATCTGGCATTTCTGCAACTTATTTCCACAAAATATCTTAAGGAAATCCTCCAGGCAAAAAAAGGGGAATACCGATGAAGAACCGATGAAGCCATTGCCGTTCAGATTGTGTGATGAAAGAGCGATTATTCAAGCAAATCCGCATGTAAGTCATTGACGGGCTATCCTGGCCGGCTACAATGGGTCTATC
>DASYAR010000500.1:0-19447 GCA_036501235.1 Planctomycetaceae bacterium | reverse complement strand
TTGCCCCCCCCCCCCCGACAATTCAGGGGGACATTTACGACAACTTGGAAAACGCTTCAAGATCAAATTGTTCCCTGAACGAGGCGGATTATCTCGAAAAAACTGACGAGTTCAATTCCGGCAGCGTTACGCCGGCGCTTTGGCTTACGCCGCGGTGCGGAGGAAATGGCCTTGACAATCAACCCCGATTCAGGCAAACCGCCGTGTTCCGTGCGCGGTTCAGGACGAAGGAACAGAGATTCCCGAGGAGCTTTCGTGATGCAGAGTCGAACCGGCTTTTGGAGAGGGATCGGCCGCATTCCGCTCTTGCCTGTGGTTGGCATCGCCTTAGTGCTCCTGGCACTTGCCGCGGACGCGACGACCGCCGTCGCTGAATCGGGCCCGGCGGCTTTGCACGGTGATTTTGCCATCAGCAAGAACGGCCGATTCATTCTGCTGCCGGTCCATGCGGCAGACCGCGAGATTCTGTGCCTGCTCGATACGGGAGCCGGCCTGAGCGCATTTGACGTGACGCTCCGAAAGCTCCTGGGAGCGCCGCAACCAGCCCGGCTTGTCGACGCGCCGGGGGGCCGCGCCCGAGTCGAGACCTTCGCCTGGCCGCAGATCAAACTTGGCGAGCAAACCATCAGCTCGTCGAAACCCGTCGCTTGCATCGATCTCGAAAACGTACGTCGGGCATCCGACTCGCAGGTCTACGGCGTCATCGGCATGGATGTCTTGGCGACGTCCCGCTTGCAAATCGACTTTGATCGTGGAGTGTTGAAGTTCCTGGATCGGATCGACCCAACTCGTGAGGAACTGGGCCATCGAATACCGCTGCGAATCGCGGAGGACGGAACGCCGCATCTGTTTGGGGCGATCGATGATACCCGGGAAGAGCAGTTTTTAATCGACACAGGCGCTCAGGGAAATTCGCTGGCGATCGACGTTTTTGACGAGCTCGTCGATCAGGGCCGGATTCGTCTCGGGGCCTCGTTCGCCAGCACGACGATCGCCGGCGAGACGCGCGGCGAGCGCGGACGGCTCGACCGTGTGACGTTCGGCCCATTTACACACAAGCAGCTGCGATTTTCACGAGTCAGGATGAGCTCGCTCGGCTTGCGCTTTCTCTCGCGCTTTCGTGTTCTTCTCGACTTTCCAGGAAAGCGCCTGTACCTGCAGCCGGGAATGCAGTTCGAGAAAAGCGAGCCGCGAGCGACCAGCGGCCTGATGCTGAAATGGATCGACGGCGAAGTCCGCGTCGACGGCGTCCGCGAAAACGGCCCGGCCGCAAGCGTGGGCGTCAAGGCGGGAGATGTGCTGCTGCGGATCGACGGAAAATCGGCACGATCCTACGACTACTTCGCTCTCCGTGAGTTGCTCATGTCGACGGGGGGCAAAGTCGTGCCGTTGACCGTGCGCCGCGACAAACGGCATCTCGATTTCGAGCTCGTCCTCAACGAAGATTGATCGAGAACCTTCCAAAACAGCGTCGCAGGATTCGGCCGCGCCGGCTCTCGCATCGCCCGGCAGCCGCGCATTGCTCTTCCCCGATTGATCCTCCACAAGAGCGTTCCATCGAGCTTGTAGGCTTCCAGAATGGGGGATTGAAAAGGCGTCGATCGCCACGCTTGCAGCGATTGCGGCGTTCCGCCACGATGGGGGGATGAAACGCATCACCCTTCGAGCAATGACGTGGCCCACTGCGGCCGTTCTAAATCTGTCTCTGGTTTTGGCGCTGGTCGCGACTGGATTCGAGGCAAGTCGAGCCGTTGCGGATGACAAGACAGCGGCCGTCGCACTGGAAATTCCCCCGACTGACGATGGGCTGCCTGGTGCCGGCCCGATTCGGCGGTACGATTGGTTTCGAGCGCTCTGGACAAAACGGCGCGGCGCCTGGGTGGAACGCGTCGACCAGGACCAGCAGGCATTGGTTTTCCTCGGAGATTCCATCACGCAGGGCTGGGGAGACGACTTCGGTGGAAGTTTTCCGGGTGTCAAGGTCGCCAATCGGGGCATCAGCGGCGACACGACACGCGGCATGTTGATCCGCCTGCGGGATGATGTGCTGGCGTTGAAACCGCGCGGCGTGGTTCTGCTCATGGGGACCAATGACCTCGAAGAAGGGGCCGAGCCGGAGACGATCGCCGGCAATTTCAAACTGATCGTTGCCGAGCTCAAAAAGCACGATCCAAAAATGCCGGTGATCGTCTGCCAGGTCATGCCCAGCTCCGAGACGAAGAAGCGGCCGGCAAGCAAAATCAAAAAACTGAACGAGCTGTACGCGGCGGCAGTGAAGGGCGATCCGCAAGTCACTGTCATAGAGACCTGGACGTTGTTTGCAAACGACTTGGGGGACGCTAAAGATTCGGAATTTCCGGACCTCTTGCACCCGAACAAGTTAGGATACGCCAAATGGGGGGCGGCCCTGCGGCCGGTCCTGGCCACGCTCGATTTTCTCGAGACTGATGAGGACAAATTCACTGTGGAATCCGGTTTCGTGAGCCTGTTCAATGGGCGCGACCTCACCGGGTGGGGCGTTCGCGACGAAAAAACGCTGGAAAGGCAATCCAACTTCGATGGAAAGGCAATCAGCATTGACGGCCGTTACGTTGCCAAGCATGGCCGGCTGATCGTGACAACGCCGCCGGAAGGGCGCAAAGTCGAACAAATCTGGACGGCCCGCGAGTTCCCTGGCAATTTTGTGCTGAAGCTGGAGTTCCGCGCGACGCCCAATGCCGACAGCGGGGTCTTTATCCGCAAACCGCAATTGCAGTGCCGCGACTACCCGCTTGCGGGGCCGTACAAGAACCTCAAGCAGTACCATCCGCAGGATTGGAACGAACTGGTCGTGACGGTCACAGACAAGGTCGCCCGCTGTACCTGCAACGGCGAAGTACTCGAGGCATCGCTCGCATTGCCGGTAACCGGGCCGATCGGTCTCGAAGGGGACCGCGGGCAGATGGAGTATCGGCGGATTCGAATCCAGGAACAGCCGTGACCGCGTGGCCCTGACGAGATCACCTTGCTCATCGTCCAACCGGTCGGGGCCAGAAACAGCCGTGCGGCACTGGCGGCCGTCATCAGGCCAACTACGGCACACGGCGCGTGCCCGCGATTCCGAGTCTCTATTCGGCGGCGACTGACTGGCAAATACGCGGCGGCCTGCTAGAATTTTCTTCTCGGCGTCAAAAAGAATTCTGCAGCATGATTTTGCAGCACGCCTCGACGTAAATGGAAGTTACGCAATCTGCGAGCAGGCCCCTCGTTACGTGGGCCGCTCAGGTAACTCTTTATCCAAGCCCCGATGACAGGGAGGTACTGAGGCGCCAATGAAATTCGCGTTCCTGGTTCATCCGCTCAGTCGTGAAACTGACGGATTGGTCCGTTTCGATCTCGATGGCAGCCTCCTCCGCAACTGGGGTATCGATCCGGCGGCGGTGGCCGCACGCCTGAATTCGGCCATGGCGCAAAGCCTCGCGGCAGAAAAGCCGGAACTCGAGCCAACCGTTACCGTTTTCGATGAATTAGGGCCGCTGACTTCGACCAATGGCGCTGCGGCCGAGGGGAGGATTTATCAGATTCCGCTGACCGCTTTGCAGATCCTCGAGAATCCCGATGAAGCGTTGCGGCATATGGAAGAGGCGGTCGCTCTCGCAGCTGAATGGGGCGCCCGTCTGGTGGGACTTGGTTCAATGACCGGGATCGTGGGCTCCAGAGGCGAATACCTGGCGAAGCGCAGTCCGGTCGCGGTCACCACGGGAAACAGTCTGACTGTGTATACGGCCTTGCAGAACCTGTTTCATGTGGCTGAAGCATTCGACATCAACTTGAAGCACGAAACGGTGGCGATGGTCGGGGTTCCCGGCAGCATCATTTCCGCAGTTGCCGCGCTGGTGGCGCCGCATTGCGGCAAGCTGTTGCTCGTCGGGCGTAACAACGGCACGGGAGCCGTACGCAGGTTGGCCGAACAACTCGGGGGCGAATACCTGGGCAGTATCGGCGAGGCGGTGTCGCGGGCTCGCGTCGTGGTCTCGGCAACTTCGTCGGGCGGCTGCATCGACCAGCAACAACTCTTGCCGGGAACCGTCGTGATCGATATCGGCGTGCCGACCGACGTGATCGGCCAGCAGGCTTCGCGTTCCGACGTGCTGATTCTCACAGGAGGTTTGACTCGCGTCCCGGAAACGATGCGTTCGACCTCGTCGCGGATGCTGCGGTTCCATCATGGGGTCATCCCCAGTTGCCTGGGAGAAACCTTGCTGCTGGCGCTCGATCAGCGGGCCGAATGTTTGTCGCTGGGGCGCGACCTGAGTCTGGATTCGATTCAGGAGATCGGCATGCGGGCGCGAGCGCACGGATTCGAATTCAATCGACTCTATTCGTTTGGCATCCCGCTGGGAGACGGTTTCAGTGCTCAATTCCGAAAGGTCCGCTGGCACGCAACCGGCAATCACAATGAACCTGTCGGCGAGACTCGAAAGCTGACGTCGCAGGCAGCCGCCCGGCACGCCCGGCACTGCAGCCCGGTCTTGCATGCCTTGAGTCAATCGAGTGGCTTCGTCAAGACGTTCGTTCGCGGTGCGGGGGCGTACTTGTACGACGCGCGCGAGCAAGCGTACCTGGATTGCGTGTCGGGTTTCGGAGCGCTCAATCTGGGTCACAATCATCCCGCCGTCGTCCACGCCATCAGCGAAGCGATGCAGCAGCAGGCGCCGGGGTTTGTGCAGTCGGCCGTCAACCCCTATCAGGGAGCGCTGGCCGCCGATCTGGCGATGCTGGCGCCGCCGGGGCTGGAAATGGTTTTTTTCTGCAACAGCGGAACCGAATCTGTCGAAGCCGCTCTCAAGCTGGCGCGAATCTCGACCGGCCGCGAGAAGCTGCTCTCGTGCATGGGGGGATTTCATGGCAAGTCATTGGGGTCGCTCTCGGTGATGGGGACGGCGGAATATCGGCGACCGTTCGGACCCTTGCTTCCCGGTTGTGAAACAATTCCCCCCGGCGACAAGGAGTTGCTCGAGCGCACTCTGTCCTCTCGTCAATTTGCGGCGTTCATCATCGAGCCGATCCAGGCGGAGGGGGGCATGTATCCCTTACCCGAGGGATATTTGTCGACTGCCGCGGAATTGTGCCGTCGCACAGGCACTTTACTGATCGTGGATGAAGTTCAGACGGGGCTGGGGCGAACGGGAGCAATCTTCGCGTGCGAGCACGAAGGGATCGAGCCTGACGTCTTGTGCCTGGCGAAGTCGCTGGGCGGGGGGCTGATGCCGATCGGGGCGATGCTTACGCGCCGCGAGCTGTGGTTGAAGGCTTATGGCACGATCCAGACGTTTGCTTTGCATACCAGCACATTCGGCGGAGGGAGCTTGGCGTGCGCGGCGGGGTTGGCGACGCTGCAGGTGCTCCGGCACGACCGATTGGCCGAGAACGCCGCCGCCCGAGGCGAGCAATTGCACCGTGGGTTGACTGATTTATGTCGCAAGGCCCATTGCCTGAAGGCCGTCCGCGGCCAAGGGCTGTTGATTGGCCTGGAATTTACGCCGCTGCCGGCCAATCTTGTCGCGCACTGGCGCGCTTCCGACCCGACAGGGATGGCGGCGATGTCAATCCCGCGATACGACAACTACGTCGAAGGCTTTCCCGTACTGCACGCGTTGCAGACGCTGCTCAATGGGCACAACATCTACGTCCAGCCGTGCCGGTCGAATCCCCTCGTTCTGCGAGTGCAGCCTCCTCTCATCACCACGGCCGAAGAAATCAAACGCCTGCTGACGGCTATCGAGCGAACTTGCGAGGAGATTGATTATTCGACCGGCTTGATCGGCGGCGTGATCGGCAGATCCTCGATCGGCGAGCATGATGCAGCCAGTCGACACCTCGTCCAGGCGCCGCGGTGACCGGGACTGAAATGGCGAACTATCGTTATGTCATCTGCCGCAACATCCAGGAGGCAGAACTTGCTGCCTGGAACAGCCTGCGGCACGGCGACTGCGACCCTTTCACCGATCCGCGATTTCTGGAGGCCATCGAACGAGGGATGGCTGCCGTCTCAAAGTTCTGGCATGTCATTTTCTATGATGAGCAGGGGCAGCCGGCTGCCACCGCGAGTCTGTGCTCTTACCGAGTTGATGCCGCCTTGCTTGCCGACGGAGTGCTGAAGGCGCTCGCCCAGGCAATCGGTCGCGTCTTGCCACGATTGTTGACGTTCCGCGTGATGTTTTGCGGCTTGTGCTTTTCAGCGGGACAAAGCAATCTGCGATTCGCCCCCGGCGTCGACACTGTCGCCATTCTGCGCCAAATCGACGAGTTGCTGCTGTCGCTGGGTCGCGAGGAACGGGCCAAATGCATCGTCTTCAAAGAGTTCAAACCACAGGAGGTCGAGGCCGTCGACGCATTGGTCGGTTTGGGTTACCAGCGGGCCGAAAGTCTGCCGATGAATCACGTCGAACCGATCGTTCAAAGCTTCGAGGAATTCGTCGCTCGGCAGAAATCGAGCCGACGGCATGTCATCCGAAAATCGCAAAAGAAGTTTGCGGCGTCCGATTTGCGCGTCGTCCAGATGTCAGGTGGAGAGGGCGCTGACGTCGTCTTCACCGACGACGTCTTCAAGCTGTTCGAGACGGTGTTCGACCGCGCGAAAGTGCGGCTGGAGAAGGTGACGCCGGAAGTATTTCGCGAGCTTGCGCGACGGCTCCCAGAGGCGACGGCGTGGACGTTCATTTATCAAAGCGAGCGGGTGGTGGCGTTTGCCATGTCGGTCTTCACATCGGCCGTCTATCACCAGATTTTCGTCGGCTATGACGCGACTTTGAACGGGCAGTACGACCTGTATTTCAACCTGTTCTTTCATGCGATCGACCGAGCCTATCGGCAGAATGTCGCGGTGATCCACGTCGGGCAGAGTGCCGACGAATTCAAGCACCAAAAGCTGAGTTGCCACCAACGGCCGCTGTACTTCTACATCAAAGGCATCGACCGGGCGACGCGATACGTGCTTGAGCGGTTTGGTCGCAGCATGTTTCCGCCAAGGTTCACTCCGGCGGTTGCGGAAACAACCACCGGAAAGCGCGGTTAAACAGAAACGCGGTCACTGGCCCCAACGCTTTCAGGTAAATCGACAGGGGGACCTGCGTGCAGCCCATGTGCTGCTTGAATTCATCGGCTGACGCACCGACAAACACCGTGCCGACGCCAGGGGCCAATCCCTGACCGAGGCCCCGGTACATGATGTTGAAATACAAGTCGGAATTGGCATTCAAGGTGTAGTCGAGCCCGCAGTACAACAGCGTGTGCGCTGCGGGAGAAGCCACGCCGCAACAGAAGCCCACCGGCCGGTCCCCCTGAAATACGAACGTGAAGCTCGATTCGTCGGGAAGATGCCGCGCCAGTTCGTGGAAAAACGCGATGGGCAAGCGTTCGAACTTGGCCTGCGACCGATCGAACACGTTCAGGTACAAGCGATGCACGTCGTCGGTAAACAGGCGGCCCACGTCGTCGCGGCCCCGATATTGCTGCCACGTCAGGCCGGCTTCTTCGAGCTTGCGAAAATGCCGGCGAATGTTGGCCCGATGCCGTTTGCTGCGGCTCTCGTAATACGCGTCGAACGATTCGTATTCGCCGATCAGCCAGTGAGTCACGACACTGAGCGCCCGACGGTACCCGTGCTGCGCCAGAGGTGATAGTTTCTCGGCCAGAACGGGATCGTATTCCTTGAACGAGATGAATTTTGTGCGCGACTGGTGAGCGAGATGGACGGCAATCTGATCGAACGTCAGTGCCAGGCGTTGGAGATCGACCCCTTCCGTCAGCACCACCTGGCCGCCGCTGGTGCTGACGGGCAATCCGCACAGCAGCACGCGAAATCGAAAAAATGCCGGCCACCAGCGGCGGACCGCATTCACGAACCGCTGTGCCGCCGGCGGCGCCAGCACGCAGCCGTCGACCGTGTAGCACGAAAAGCAGGCGCAGGCGACCGTTTGCCCGGCATTGTCTTCCACAGTCGCATACCGGAACTTCGCCTCCGCGGCAAATGCGATTTCCACGGCCCGCAGGAAGCGCCGGTCCATAAAGGGATGTCGCGCCGCCTGGCAAACCGCGTCCCAGGGCGCCCGGTCGATTTTGTCGACAGAATCAACCATGCGGTAAGAGTAGGGGGGCATGCCACGGGATGCGTTTTATTGGTCTATGGATTCACGCAACGGACTACGAACGGCTGGAGCTATACCCCTTTGAGGGCCACACGAAGGATCACCCAGCCGGCCGAGAGGCCTTCGGTAAGGCTGATTTTCGATTCACCATGCCGGCGTTCTTCGAACACGATAGGCACTTCGGCGAATCGGCATCCGATTTTTCGGCAGCGGTACAAAAGTTCCTCCTGGATCGCGTAGCCACGGGCGACGAAGCGGTCGAAATCGAGCTCGCGCAATTTGTCGACCCGGTAACAGCGAAAAGCACCGCTGTTGTCGCGCGTGCGCAGCCCCAGGAACAGACGAGCGTAGCCATTGATCGAGCGGCTCATCAGATGCCGGCGGAGGCCCCAGCCGACGACTCCCCCTCCCGCAACATATCTCGAACCGATGGCCACGTCGGCTGAAACCATCGCGTCCAGGATTGAGGGCAGAAACCTCGGATGGTGGCTGAAGTCGGCGTCCATGTTGCAGACGAGCGCGTATTTCTGCTCGACGGCATATCGCAGCGCGGCCCGCGTCGCCGTGCCCAGGCCCAGTTTGGTCGGGCGGTGCAGGGCGTGCAGCCGCGGATCGCGAGAGGCCCACTCGTCGATAAACGGACCGGTGCCGTCGGGTGAGGAGTCGTCAACGACCAGGATGTCGGCGGCGGGCGCAAATCGCCAAATCTCAGGAATCAGGGAGACGAGATTCTCGCGCTCGTTGTACGTGCAGAGTGTGACCAACAACCTTTCCACCACGATCAGGCACCGGCACCTGATCGAGCAGACGAAGATTGAAAATTGAAAATTGAAAATTGAAAATTGGCAGTCCTGCGACAATCATTTTTCAATTCCAAATTCTCAATTTTCAATTTGCAATGGTCGGCCAATTGCATTTCCGACATCGCAATAACCCCGCAGGGACTTGCATCATTAGCCGCCAAAGGCCTCGGGCGCGGCTCCTCAGGCGGAGGAGCCTTTCCACGAAAAACCGGGTCGGCCGGATCATCGTCGACGCCGGGAATAACCGGCCCCGCACGCCGCACCGGCTGTTGGCCGCGCTGTGGGGCGGGGGGGAGCAAGTCGAGATCGAGAGCTCCTCCGGCGTTTGCCCCGCGGGCATCGGCCGGGCGAACTTCCGCGGCCGCGTCTTCGGCATCGAGAAATGCCTGTGCGTAAGTCGGAATCGCGGAGAGGGCGCTGGCTGCCTCGAAGAACTGGTGTGATTTGTCGCCGTCGTCATTGAAGTGCAGCAACACGCCGATGAGAAACAGTCGATCGGGATCGCGAATATCCTCACGGACCCACGTCGCCACTTTGTGCAGCACGGCATTTTTCGCCAGAATGTTGTCTTCCCCGAAAAGCTCGTCGAGCGAAGCACCGGTCCGAGGCCAATCGGGATTCATTCGCAAGCCGCGCTTCATTTCATCAACGGCCTGCCCATAGTGCGTCGTCGCGGCCAAGGCAAGGGCCATGCGGAACCGGGGCTCGATACGGCTGGGCGCGACGCTGAGCGCCTGCTTGTAATTGGCGTAGGCCTGCAAATAGTCTTGCTTGGCGAAGTACTCGTCCCCCACCCCTTGCAGACGGACGCTGCGACGCAACGCATCGTTGGAATTGGCTTTCGGAACGACGGGGACGTTGACCTGAGCCGGTTGCGCGGGAAGCTGCTGTGGTGCGGCGGGTCGATTCAAACCCGCGCCGTTTCCAGCCTGCCCCTGGCCGTTCGCGAATGGATTGCCGCCGATCCAATAGGGCCGCGTTTGGCGAGTCACCGGTGCCAGCGGCACATAGCTGTAATACGGACCGAAATTGGGATAACCGTACGTCGTATAACCATACGGGGTCACATAAGGCGTATAGCCGCCGAGCGGTCCATAAAACCAATTCAGGCCGCCGAAACCCATGTTCGAAAAGCGATTGTACGTCCAATAGCTGGGGGCGGCAGGCCCATAGTTCGTCGGACCGCCGAAATATCGGCCGCTGGGATTGCCGAACGTGGAGCCGAAACCCTGCTGCTGCGGAGCAGAATATTGTCCCGTGGCGCCGGGACCATAGTAAGGAGGAATGTGCTGGGCCTCGGCCGTGCCACCGCAGGTGGCGACCGTGAAGGCCAATCCCGAACCGATGGCGCACCTCAAAACTGCTTTCCGCACGGCGAGCCTCCTGTTTCTGCCTCGCGAAGAAACTCTTGTTGTCCCACAGCCGGACAGATCATGCGCACTAGCACAATTATCCATTACGACGCGCAGAACGTCAAGAACCGGGCGCCTGGTCGCTGCCCGTGGCGAGGGATCGACGACGGGAACACCAGAAAAAAATGCCGAATGGCATCGTCCGAGCGGAAATCTGCGATGAACACTTTTTGTTTCCCCCGGCGGCTGTAACAATGTTTCCGGTTTGGATCAGTGAACTCTATTGAGGGTGTGGCCGAGTCGTCATGGCTGATACGGAATCGGATAAGCCGATCATCGTCCAGGGAGACCGGACCGTCCTGGTCGAGGTCCATAGTTCGCGTTATGTCGAGGCCCGTGATGCACTCGTGAGGTTTGCCGAACTGGTCAAATCCCCCGAATACATGCACACCTACCGGATCACTCCGCTGTCGATCTGGAATGCCTGTGCGACCGGGTTACCGGTGGCGACAATCCTCGAGACGCTCCGCGGACTGGCGAAATACGACGTGCCGCGACAGGTCGAAGCCGACGTCGCCGGGTTTGCGGCGCGATATGGCAAGCTGCAATTGGTGCGAGGCGACGACCAGACCCTGGTCCTGACCGCGTCCGACGACGTATTGGCGGTTGAATTGAGTCGGCAACGAGACCTCGTCGATTTTTTTGACAGACCTCAGTCGCAACGGGAATTCTCGATTCCGACCGTGCAACGCGGCCGGCTCAAGCAGGCTCTGATCAAGGCCGGTTGGCCGGTCGAAGATCTGGCTGGGTATGCCACTGGCGAACCGCTCGACATCGCGCTCCGCGACACGACACGCGCCGGCATTCCCTTTGGTTTGCGAGACTATCAACATGGCGCAGCCGATGCCTTTCATGCCAGTGGTTCGGCTTACGGTGGCGCGGGGGTCGTCGTCCTGCCGTGCGGCGCAGGCAAGACGATCGTGGGGTTGGCCTGCATGGCGCGCGTGCAGTCATCGACCTTGATCCTGACGACCAACGTCACGGCCACCCGGCAATGGTTGGCCGAGATTCTCGATAAGACACACCTGTCGGAGGATCAGGTGGGCGAGTACACGGGGCAGACGAAGGAGATCCGCCCGGTGACGGCCGCAACCTATAACATTCTGACCTGGCGTTCGAAAAAGGACCAGAATTATCCGCACCTGGAGCTGTTCGACCGCCGCAACTGGGGGCTGATTGTCTATGACGAAGTGCATTTGCTGCCCGCGCCGGTATTTCAGGTCACCGCGGGCTTGCAGGCCCGTCGCCGGTTAGGACTGACGGCGACGCTCGTTCGGGAAGACGGCAGGGAAGACGAAGTCTTCGCCCTGATCGGCCCCAAGAAAGTGGACGTTCCCTGGAAGGTGCTCGAACAGCAAGGCTGGATCGCGACGGCGCAGTGTCATGAAATCCGCGTGCCGCTGCCCGACCTCGTCCGCATGAATTATGCGGTTGCCGAAAAGCGTGACAAATTCCGCATCGCATCCGAAAATCCGATGAAGGCCGGCGTCGTACGCGAGTTGCTGGAGCGGCACCCTGACGAATCGGTATTGGTCATCAGTATGTACGTCGAGCAGCTTCGCGAGCTGGCCGAACAGTTCGATATTCCGCTGCTCACGGGCACGACGGCGCAGCGCCGCCGCGACGAATTATTCGAACAGTTCAAAGCGGGAGCCATCCGCCGGCTGGCGGTGTCGAAGGTGGCCAACTTCGCGGTCGACCTGCCTGACGCCTCGGTCGCGATTCAGGTCTCGGGGACGTTCGGCTCACGGCAGGAAGAAGCGCAGCGCCTGGGGCGGATCCTGCGACCCAAGTCGGGGGCGAATCAAGCCACATTTTACTCAGTCGTCAGCCTCGACACCGTGGAGCAGGAGTTCGCGATGAATCGCCAGATGTTTCTGATTGAGCAAGGGTATGACTACCAGATTCACGACGGGACGCTGGCAAACGGGAAGGTCGAGTTGGACATGGCGAAATAATCCTGCTGTCTGCGCGAACCACATGAAAAACCGAAAAGCTGCGAAGAGAAACGCGGCCCACCCCCTGGACGGCCTCCTGCCCCTGATCGAGGCCGAGGGGCGCGAGCTGCATCTGCACGCCACCGTGCTGGAAGTCGCGGAAATGAACCAGCTTGCAGAATTGGCGTCGCAACCCAAGATTCGCCGGTATCTGTTGTGCCGGCTATCCGATACGGCAGCGCTGGTTGAACCCGGGTGCACCCGGGAACTCGAAGACACGCTCACAGCGTTACAACATACACCGAAGCGGCTGCACGGAGACTGGCAATGAGGCTGCGGTATGTCTTAAGTCGAACCGATCCTCTCGACGTCACTCTTCCATTTCTGTCGACGCACGACCTGAAACTGGCGGCTCGTTTCTGGTGCGGGAAAACCGCGAATGGGATGCGTCAGGCCGATTTGGCCGAGGAAATCGGAAAAGTATTCGAAAACCGGCAAGCCGTCACCGCCGTGATGGCCCGTCTCTCAGCCAAAGAACGAGACGTCTTGGCGGTCGTTTCGCGGTTTGGGACGGGTATCTCCGGCAGTCTTCTGGCTGCGGAGCTTGCGTCCCGGAATCTGACGGCATTTGCGGAAGAGCAGGGATTCAGCAGTTTTTACTCGCGCCGATCAGGTGATGCGGCGTCCGCGATGATCCAAAAGCTGGCGTTTCTGAAGTCGTCGCGAGATTCCGGCGTTTGGGAGTTTTCGCAGCGGGCGTATCCGGATGTGCGGATTCCTGCGCTCGCCGCAGAATTGGCGAAACCGGCAGCGCCGCTGCCCTGGCCGTCGGAGGTTCAACTCGCGGGAGTTTCGACCGGAGTTCCACGATCGCTTGCCGAAGTGGCCGTCGACCTGCTGAAAGTGGCTGAAGCGCTGCGCAGCATGAAAAGCTGGCAAACCGTTCGCGGCGGAATGCTCTCGAAGAATGCTCAGAAAAAGATCGCCAAGTTCGTTCCGTTGCCGACAGGAAGTAACGATCCCCAAGCTCTCCCGGATCCCTGGGCGTTTTATTATGAGACGTTGCGGGTCTGTGGATTTCTCAATGTCGAGACGCAAACAATCCGCGATTCCAAATTGCAGGAACTCGTGCAGGCCGTGCCTTTCGTTCTGTCGTGGAACTTTGTGCGTGCCTGGTTGAATTTCGAATTCTGGCAGGACGGCGCTGGAATGATGGGAGCGGCCCATCGTTTCCACGATCCGGCGCGACTCCTCGACGGCAGATCACTCGTGGTCTGGGCATTGGGTCGCGTCGCACATTCGCCGCACGAATGGTTCGACCTGGAACAGTTCGCGATCGAATTCTACCGAGCGACGCGGCTGCAACCCATCAGTTGGGAGTTCCGTGCGAGTTCATGGAAACCCCAATTCGAACGCAGCCGCGATAAAGAGAAACTTCCGGGGGGACGCGATCGCACGGTGGCGTATTGGCTCGAAAACGAAGGAACTTGGGTCGCGAATGCCGTTATCGTCACATTTGTCGAACTAGGCCTGATCGAGCGGGGTCACGTAGAAGGCCAACCGCATCGCCACTGCTTTCGATTGACCGCCGCTGGAAGAGTCGTCTTTGGCGGCCCCGAGATTGACGTCCCCGAGTTTCCGGCGGAGACCCGGTTTCTGGCGGTCTTGCCGAATCACGACGTCCTGGCCTATCTCGATACGGCCGACACGCGAGCGCTCGAGCTGCTGACTCGGATTGCCGAGTGCACTTCGACGGCCGGCAAAGTGCAGACATTCGCACTGCGCCGCGAATTCGTGTACCGCGCGATGGAATCGGGGCGGACCGTGGCCGCGATTCGTTCCTACTTGGAGGAACACGGCCGCACGCCGCTTCCTCCGACGGTCGATCGCGCCCTCACCGAGTGGGCCGGCAAACGCGACTCGCTCGTCGTACGCTCCGGCGTGACGGTTGCCGTTGATCCGGCGGGGGCGCTGTTGGGCGGGCGAGACCTTCCCCACAGACGACTGGGCGAGACGAGCGTCATCCTGGGGCGGCTGACGGCGAAAGAGGCCGACCACCAGTTCGGGGCCTGGCTGACCGTGGATCATACGGTCCCGGAACGCCGCACCTGGACCGTGACGGAAACGGGGCTGATCCGTGCCGGACAAATCGACAGCGTGGCGCGAGTCAGATTGTCATTGTTCGCGGAGCACACGGACGAAGGTTGGCACGTGACAAGAGACTCGGTCCGAACAGCGTTCGAGCAGCGCCTGACCGTGGATCAGATTTTGGAATGGCTCGGATCGCATCTGACACACGCGATTCCCCCACTGCTCAAGACGGCCATTCGCAACTGGAGCAAGCCCGAGTCGGTTTTTCTTGGGAAAGTCCATGTCCTGCAAGTCCCCAGCGTCGAGACTTGCTCAGCACTTGTTTCCAGTCCGACTTTTATGCGGTTGACGGCGGAACGCATTCCCCCGCGATGGTTCCTGATTCACGACGAAAATTGGGCAAAAGTCAAAAAGCTATTGCTGCAGCTCGGCTTTTCGTTCAACGACTCCTGGCACTCACCCGCAGCGACATTGGAGACCGTCGTTTCGCCCCCGGCAAAAGTTGCTCCAGCTCACGCTGCACGCAAGACGCGACCGCGGTGAGGCCTGGCGAGCGGCGGACGTTAGCCCGCCGGTAATTTCGCCATGGTCCGGTGCGTCCAGACCGCGGCGACAATACGAACGAATCCTCCAGTACAAATGGCCAAGAATTCGAACTAACTGGCAATTTGGCACTATTGATTGGCGTTGCCGGAAGCGTGGGGATGCGCCTTCTGGTAGGTGTCGCGCAGGCGCTTCGTGCTGACGTGGGTATAGATTTGCGTCGTCGTCAGGCTTTTGTGGCCGAGCAGCTCCTGCACGCTACGGAGGTCTGCGCCGCCGTCGAGCAGGTGGGTGGCGAAGCTATGCCGCAGGGTATGCGGGGTCGTCAATTTGTCGAGCCCCGTCTCGCGGATGTACTTTTCGAGTAACCGGCCGACGCTGCGAGTCGTCAGCCTGCGGCCGCGCTTGTTGAGAAACATCGCTCCCTGCTGGAGCGCCGGGGCGGTCGGATCGGGATCTCGCAACTCGACCCAGCGGGCCAAGGCCAGGGCTGCATACCGCCCGACAGGCGAGACGCGTTCTTTACGTCCCTTACCCATGACGCGCACGATGCCGGCGTCGCGATCCCAGTCGTCCACATTCAGCGATGCCAGCTCGGCGACACGCAGGCCGGCCGAGTACAGCGTTTCCAGGATCGCCCGGTCGCGCAGTCCCGGCGGCGTGTTCGCCGGAGGCGCTTCCAGCAACTGGGCCACTTGCTCGGTCGACAGAAAATGCGGCAGTCGGCGGCCGGCGCGAGGCGTCCGCAGCGCTTTCGCCGGGTTCGTCGCCGCCAGCTTCTCCCGGCAACAATACCGAAAGAAGCTTCGCAGGCAGGCCAGCCGGCGGGCCATCGTGCTCCGCGAGTACTCGCACTCGTGCATGTAGGCGACATAGCCGCGCAGATCGGCAACCGAGACGGTGCTCACAACCGGAATGCCGCCCGCGAAGTCGCGGAAGTATTCGAGAATGCTGGCCAGATCTTCGCCGTAGGACTTGATCGTCAGCGCCGAGCAATTCCGCTCGATCTTCAGGTAATTCAGGAAGCCGGGAACGGCGCTGTGCATGGCGCGGCCTGTGGTCTCTCCACGCGGCTAGCGCGCGGCGCGCGGGGCCCGAAACGGAGTTTCACTGGGTGCGGGCGTTTCCTGATTGAGCTTGCGAACCTTTTGGCTCAGGACCGCAGCGTCGTACCACGTGAAGCTCAGTTCGGGATTGCCGGCAAAGCGGCCCAGCGTCTGGAGCAGCGCGGGAGCGCTTTCGTTGTCATACAGGAAGATATACCGCTCGGCATCTTTCACCAGAGCGACGACGTTGATTCCGCGTTCCATCTTGGAACTCCCCCCCCCGTTGCGCGGCCGGAGACAACTCCGCACCGCTGCGTTTTTGTAATATCGACTTCCGGCAGCAGCCAATCCTGCTATTTTCCAAAGAGGAAGACTTTTTCGGTGGTCAGGGATCCGCCGTGTAAAGCCAGCATTTCGATGACCAGGACATGTGATGCAAACCGCAGAAAATCATCGCTGCGATGCAGGTAGGCTTCCCAGCCGCCAGACCGCATGTCGCCGCGACGTACGTAGTAACCCTTCAGCCGGTGGATTAGCTCCGGCGAGGCCCCGTCGAAAAACCGAGTGTATGACATAATCGGGCGCAGATTGTCCGGCTGAGTCGTCGAGCAAAAGGTGTTATTCAGGGATTTCGCTCTGGCCGCCGCCCCGCTTCTGGCCTCCCCTTCGGAAACGCCTGGCTCGGCATCAGCGGGCCAGACTGGTGGCGGATCGGGCTCTCTGCTTCTCGATGTACCCGCCTGCGCCAGCCGGACCGGCCGCGGCGGGGGAAATGGCTGACCGCTGTCGTCGTCGTCGTCATCGGCAGACTGCCCGCGCACGACCGGAGGCGATGCAATTCCATTATTGGGCGAGAAGCCACCTGATTGATTTCCACCGTTTGGAACGGCCCTCGCGCCGGGAGAGCATGGATCGCCCCCGTTTGGAGACGATTCGCCCGTCGCGAACATCCAGCCTCGCGGCGAATACCAGTCGATCTGCACCGCCAGTTGCGGCGGATAATAGGGCACGTATTCCGTCACCGCCCCCACCACGATGGCATCGACGTCCAGAATCTGGGCCAATTTGATGACATCGTCCGGATTGGCGATCATCAGTTCATTTTCGCGGATCGCCAGTTCGACGACTCCGATCGGCAGCACTTCGTAATTCGAGGTCTTCTGCAATTCGCTGTAATAGGAGATCGCGAATCGCCGGCCGTCAACGCTTGGTTCGGCGCTGAGATTTAAGAAGGGCGCCACGGCGACCTTGGTCATGCCGGGAATCGGGTTACTGACATTCACCGGGACGACACTGCATCCGGCGCCGGCAAACGCCAGCAGCGCCAGGCCGATCATCGGTCTCAAGACCGCGTGCCGGCTTGCCCCTGTAGGAAACGATCGTACGTTCGGCCCGAACATGGACGAACCACCCCCCGGTGCGATACGCGAATAATCCGCCAAGTCTTCCATCGGCAGAATCGCACAGATCGCTCGAATCGAAACGACCGGCAGGATGGGAAAAACCGGAAAAGTCGCTCGTTAGGGAGCCAGCAGGATTGAAAACGGGCCCGGGAGCAGGAAGGCGTGGTGCTCGAAGAGGACGAGTTTGCCGTGCTGTCCGATGAACTGCGTGAAGAACAGCACAAACACATAGCTCGCCAGGAGTGGAAGCAGCACCAGCCGAGTCAGCCAGCGCAAGCTGAAGTGCGCTCGCCGTTCTCGAGCCGCAGCACGGTGGTAAGCCCAGCCTGTGATCACCTTCACGGGATAGATGCTGACGATGAACACGATCGTCTCCATCCACATCGCGTCGCTGGGTGGAAGAACGATCTTGAACAGATACATCGGCAGCGAGAGCGTCAACGTCACCAGCATCGTGATCATCCACGAGAACGGGGCGTTTTTGAAGAGTTGCCGCACATTGCGCACTTCGAACATGGCGCCCAACCGGTTCTCGGCTGCAAAGTGTGCCTGCAAGAAGGGGACCCAGCTTAAGACGATCATTAGCAACGCACCGCCGAACAGTGTGATGAGAATCGGTCCTCCTTCCGTCTTCGTGGCCGCGCCCAGCAGCGCCGTGGGTATCACCAGCCAGACCATCGCTCCAACAAAACCCTTCAACCCCAGAAGAAAATGGTGCTTAAGTCGCAATCCGGAGACGAAATCACTGACGACTGCCGAGGCGTGATTCCAATACTCGGCAGTCGACAACCGTCGCAGAAAGGCAAAATACGCCTTAGCCAAGTCGAGCAATACGGCACACCTGCCCCGGACAAACCCGATAAACCACTCCACCGTTCGTCTACGATGCACGAAGAAGGCGATGAGCGCTGCCAGCAGCATTCCAACCAGAACGAATCGCGCCGTTGCCAGCAGCACCAGGCCCGCCAGTCCGATTCCCACCGGCACAACCAGCGGCCACATGAAGGCCCACAGGCCTCCCCCATGAGCCAGCGCCAAACACAAATGGATCGTCACCAGGACCGCCAGGACCGGCACCAGGATATGCAAGCCAATGTCGGCGAACGAACCAGGGTCGATCAACCGCGCGTCAGTGGCGAGATGAGACAAAAATCGCAATGGAATCAGCCAGGACCACAGGCCCAGCGCGATCGACCCCAGCCGCGGCGCCTGGTTGAGGAGCGGAAACGCATCCCGCAGTTTTCCGCTGCGAGCCATGCGGCCTTCGACCTCCAGCAGATATCCCAACGCCAAGAGATTTACGACCGGAATCGCCGCGATCAACGCCAGCAGCAGAATCAGGCTGGCAATGCCGAATAGGGATTTGATCAACCAGCCGATAAACCCACAGATAGCGCCGAATGCGCGCCACACCGACCCGCGTTGCGGCACACCGGCGATCTGACTGTCATGCTCCCCATGCCCCACAAACTCTGGAATCTCGGCGGGGGGGCTCGACGAGCCCGAGGAGGCAATCCAGAAATCGGATTCGGCAGGCAGAAACTCCGTCACTTCGGTGGCAGCACGACCATCCGAGGGGACGTCAAGGGCCGAGACTCCGAAGTCGATGACCTCACCCCTGGGCGTCGTGATCCGCCGAGCCGGCTCGGGTTCTGTCGAAGATGGTTCGGCGTCGGCCATACTTGGTATCATATCAATCGTACCCGCGCAGCCCCCGGCACGTTTCGACAAAATATATGAAACGTGAGAGGAACGAAGAGGGTAGAATGAATTGTCAGTCGCCAATCTCGATTCGTTTAACTCGGAGCCGGGCACCGCCGCGATGAGCGGTCGTCCGACGGCGTTGATGTATCCGTCCCCCGAGCGCCGTCGGACCACAGCGATCCGCGCCGGCGCCGCTGGCCCCGGATCAAACGAAGATTTCAACTAACTCATCGCCTCGACGAATAGACGAACATGCCGCTTTTTCTGAAACACCTGACGAAGCTCGCGCCGCTGGTCGTCGTGCTGGCTGTGGCAACGATCGTAGCGCTGGCGGCGCGCAGTCCTCTGCCGCCGGCCGAAAGGCTGCCGGAAGTGGGGG
>DASYAR010000499.1:0-29867 GCA_036501235.1 Planctomycetaceae bacterium | reverse complement strand
TACTTGCGCGAGGCAGTCGACAAAGCCGGCGGCCTCCGCAGCATGTCGCTCGATCAATTGCGGCGGGCCGTGATGGATGGGGCCGTGCATCGCCTGCGCCCCAAACTGCTTACCGAAGGGACGATGATCCTGGGCCTCGCGCCAATGCTCTGGGCCACCGGCATTGGGGCCGAGGTCATTCGCCCCATGGCGGCCCCCGTGCTGGGGGGCATTTTGATCGCCGACGAGGTGATTGATCTCCTGCTGCCGGTGTTGTTTTATCACGTTCGCCGTCGAAGGTGGACGAAACTGCATCAACAAACGGTGTCGAGCGGTCTCTGAAAAGAACTCCCTGCCACCGACAAATTTTCACCGAATTGGAATAGAAATCGAGGAGAACTGCCGTATGAAATTCCATCAATCGAAGGGGCTGACGTGGACGGTGCTCATGCTTGTTGCGGGCGGCCTGTGTTTCGGCTGCGGCAGCCCGGCGACCGTGGAAAGTTACCATCCCGAAGAAATGACCGCCAAAGACGCCTTGGAAAAGGCGCTGACCGCCTGGCAGAACGGCGAGGCACAGCTCATCCCGGGCGAGCCCAAGATTCATGTGGCTGACGAGCGCTGGGTGAAGGGGGCCAAGCTCAAAAGTTTCGAGATCGGCGAGGTGCTTGACGAAGATGGGCCGGCGAAATTTCCCGTCAAGCTGACGTTCGAAGGGGCGGCAGAGCCTGAAAACGAGACCTACATGATCATCGGAAAGGACCCGCTCTGGATCATGTCCAAAGCCGAATCCGAGCGCAGTGCGGGGATGTGATTTGCCGGCGCACCCGTCAACTGCGACATCCTCCATGTGGTCGCGGCGAGACCGGATCGGTATCATGCACGGTCGACCGTACTCAATTAGACGGATTCCCTGCGGAGCTCAGCATGTCCGATTCGATCGACCGCCGTGATTTTCTGAAGACTTCGTGCGCCGTCGCTGCTGCAGGAAGCCTGGCGTTGCAGACGGCGCCTGCGTTTGCGGCGGAGCGTGCCGAACGTCGGTTCAAAAAGGCCCTGAAATTGAGCATGGTGCGGGGCGAGGCCTCGCTCGTCGAGAAATTCAAAATGCTCAAGGAGGTCGGATACGACGGGATCGACATCGATCAGCGGGTCGAGCACGACGACGTGCGGCGCGCCAAGGAAGAATCGGGGCTGGTCGTCCACGGCGTCGTCGATTACGACCATTGGAAGCTGCCTCTCTCGCATTCCGATCCGGCGGTGCGGGCCCAGGGGCTTGACGTGCTGAAGACGTCGCTGCGCGATTCAAAAGCGTACGGCGGAACGACCGTGCTCTTGGTGGTAGGGATCGTCAATCGAGAGATTTCCTACGCGGATGCTTACAAACGTACTCAGGAAGAAATTCGCAAGGCGCTGCCGCTGGCCGAGGAGCTGGGGATCAAGATCGCCTTCGAAAACGTGTGGAACATGTTTCTCTTAAGCCCATTGGAGTTCGCGAAATACATCGACGAATTCCAGAGTCCGTGGGTGGGGGCGTATTTCGACATCGGAAACGTCATCAACTATGGCTGGCCTGAACAGTGGATCCGCATACTCGGCAAGCGGATCCTGAAGGTGGACGTCAAGGATTACAGCCGGAAGATTCGCGACAAGGAGGGCCCCGGCGCAGGTTTCCGTGCGGAGCTTGGTGAAGGAGACTGCGACTGGCCGGCCGTGCTCGCGGCGCTGGATGAAGTCGGCTATCGCGGCTGGGGTACGGCCGAAGTGGCCGGCGGCGACCGCGATCGCGATCGCCTCGCCGAGGTCTCCCGCCGCATGGATAGAGTGCTGGAGCTGAAGTAAGTCAGGTAGGAAAATCTGATCTACGAAAAGACGTCTTCGAGGACGTGGCCTTCATTGACAGTGGGGCGCTCGGGGCGGCCCTGGTGCATGTAGAGAAGCTGTGTGTGATCCAGCCCGGCCAATTCCAGAATCGTGGCGTGCAGGTCGCGGACGTGGGCCCGCTTCTCCACGGCCCTCAATCCGAACTCGTCGGTCGCGCCGACGACTTTCCCCCCGGCGACTCCACCTCCGGCCATCCACATCGTGAAGCCGTACGGATTGTGGTCGCGGCCGTCTCCCTTCTCGGACATCGGCGTGCGCCCGAACTCGCCTCCCCAGACGACCAGTGTCTGGTCGAGCAGGCCGCGCGTCTTAAGGTCTTTCAATAAGCCCGCGATCGGTTTGTCGGTCGAACGGCACAGCCGCGTGTGATTTTCTTCGATCTTCGTATGCGCGTCCCACTGGCTGCCCGACCCCGAGTAAAGCTGCACGAACCGCACGCCTCGTTCGACCAGTCGGCGGGCCAAGAGGCAATTCCGCCCGAACGCGCTCGTGGCCTTGTCGTCCAGACCGTAAAGTTCTTGCGTCGCCTGGGTTTCTTGAGACAGATCGACAGCGGCGGGCGCTTCGGCCTGCATGCGAAATGCCAGCTCGTAAGCGGCGATGCGGGCTTCGAGGTCGAAATCTCCAGGACGACTTTCCAGATGGTTCCGGTTGAGCTGATTAACGAAATCGAGCTTGTAGCGCTGCTGCGCGTCGTCGAGCGCTTCGGGGGGCACCAGATGCAAGACTGGAGATTTGCCGTTGCGAAAACGGGTTGCCTGGAACGTGGCCGGCATGAAACCAGTGCCCCAGACACGGTTTCCACCCGGTGGCTCGCGATCGTTATCGAGCAAAACGACGAAACCGGGCAGGTTCTGATTTTCTGTCCCCAGGCCATACGTGACCCAGGATCCCAGACTGGGGCGACCGGCTAGGATGCTTCCCGTATTCATCTGACAGACGCCGCCGACATGATTGAGCGCATCGGCCCAGCACGAGCGGACGACGCACAAATCATCGGCACAAGTGGCGACGTGCGGATACCAGTCGGAAATCTCCAGGCCGCTTTGGCCGTAGCGCTGCCAGCGGCGCTGGCTGGCGAGCAGGGGATTGTTGGACACCCCCATCGGCGTGATGACCCGCTCGACCGATTCGGGAAGCGGTTTGCCGGCGTATTCGTTGACGAGCGGTTTGTGGTCGAACGTGTCGAGATGGCTCGGAGCGCCGTCCATGAACAGAAAAATGACGCTCTTGGCCGTGCCGGTGAAATGCCCGGCCCGCGGAGCGAGCGGGTTCAGCGAACGCGCCGGCGCCGTGGATCTCACTCCTTCAGCGGCGGGGACAAAGTCCTCTGCGCGGGCCACGCGCGGCAGGACGCCATCTTCGACGAGCAGGCTATAGAGTGCCAGCGCCCCAAATCCGCCTCCGGCCCGCGACAGGAAATCGCGACGGGATTGGGCGTGATCCTGGTGCACCGTTCGCTGTGAGACTGGGCGTTGCGAGACTGGACCCATTCAGCCACCCCTGCCGGAAACCGATCGTTGAAACGGACGACACGTTTCATTGTACCGGGGATTTCGGAGGAATCCATGCTGGAACTCACGCGGCGACAGGTTGTTTTGGCCGCACGGGGTCGAGCTTGACCGGTCGCGCGGCTTGCCTGAAGAACCGCTCCATTTCGCGGACTGAGGCGATGTCTTCGAAAAGGGCCGTGCTACGCGACGCAATTTCGGCACGGACGGACATGTTGAACACCGCGTCTGTTCCCAGCCGGACTGCCAGGTCGACGTAGTCCTCCGGCGAGCGGGCGATACACGTCTCGAATTTCATTTTGCGATAGCAGCCGGCCGTCAATCGGCCGCGCAGGAAGCCTGAAGGAAGAGTGACGATCGGCACACCCAACCCCAACGCCTGGATGCTTGTGTTGCCGCCGCCGAAGTGCAGCGGATCGAGCATGACGTCGGCCGTGCCGAGAAGTCGCAAGAAGGGGGGCCGATCGACGCGGCGGGTGAATATCACCCGGTCGGCGTGCGAGCCCAGGTTGCGGCGAAGCCGTGCAGAGAGGGTCTCGTTCCAGTATTTGTGCGGCGCTTCGATGAGCACGATCCGGGCCGCGGCGTCGCGTTCGAGAATGGATCGCCACAGTTCGTCGAACTCGGGATGCATTTTGAACAGGGTTTGTGGACACAAATACAAGTGCTCCTCGCGCGGCAAACCAAATTCGCGCCGTGCCGCGTCGCGGGCTCCGGAGCTCGGCTTTGTCAGCCGATCGTAATACACTGTGAGAGAATCGAAGAGGACCAGATTCTCGGTATAGTGCTCGGCGGCATCGGCCGGTTCGAAGAGCTTGCTCGACAGGAAGTGATCGACCGTGGGAATGCCAGTCGTCACCGGATGCCCCCACATCGCGCACTGCACGCGCGCTAGGCGCGAATGGGCCAATGCCGTGGCGACGGGGTCCATCCCCACGTCGGGATAGACCAGCACGTCGAGGCCGGCGGCGGCGACCAATTCTCGGGCGGCAGCGACGTCTTCGGGAAGATTGATGAATTGACCGGCCGATTTCCGCAAGAAGGTCACCGTATCGTCGACAGACTCTCCGACCAGAAATACGGAGACTTCGAAATCGGCTCGTGATAGTTGACTGATGAGTCCTTTTGTCAGATCGCCGATCGTGTGCTCGCGAAAGAACCGTGACAGGAAGCCGATGCGGATTTTGCCCGAAGATCCGGGAGTTACGTGGGGGCCTGTTTCGAGAATTCTCGTGCTGCCGGGCAGAGCCCGCTCGAGGGCAAAGTGCGGCGGTGGCAGTTCTGACGCCGCTGCGGATCCTGCGTCTCCCGCGGTGCCATCCGTCCGGCACAATCTGGCGGCAAGCCTGGCCAGCTCGCGATCGTTTTGTCCCTGGTATGCCAGCAGAAAATTGACTGGAACCGGCTCTCGCAAAGGATCGATGTGGACGTGGTTTTGCACCAAGGCCGCCAATTCGCCGGCGAACTGGGCGCGGCGCCGGTGCAAATCGCCCGTCGATTCGTAGATTGGCGGCAACATGGTGGTTGCATGGACTCGCAATCGCGCACTCGGTTTGAATTCGAGAGCCTGGCGATAGAATCCTGCCGCTTCATCGACGCGCCCCAGCAAGGCCAGGACGTTGGCCAGGTTGCCCAGCACGTCGACGGCGTCACGATCGATCGCATGCGCACGCCGCAGCAGCGGTTCGGCCTCGTCGAGCCGCATTTGCGTTTGCAGCACGCACGCCAGATTGTTCAGCGCTGCGGCCGAATCGGGATCGACCGCGAGTGCCGCGCGGTAGCAGGCTTCAGCCTCGGAGCTGCGACCGAGCAGATGGAGGAGTGCACCCAGGTTATTTCGAGCGCCGGAAAAATCGGGCCTGATTTTGAGCGCCGCCTCGTAAGCGCGCAGCGCCTGTTCCGGCCGGCCCAGGCGGTGGAGCGCCGTCCCCAGATTATTGAGAGCTTCGACGAACGGACGTTGCCGCTCGAGGGCCCGGGCATAACAGGTAATCGCTTCGAGAAGCCGGCCCTGCGCCATGCGCACATTTCCCAGATTGAAATAGGCCCCTCCCAGGGCGGGCACGAGTCGCACGAGTCGCTCGAACGCGTCGCCCGCCTGGTCGAATTCTGCACATGACTGATGGGCGATTCCCAACTCGTTCCAGGCGGCCGCGAAATCCGGGTCGAGCCGAACCGCCTGCTGATACCGAAGTTTGGCGCCGATCATGTCGCCGCGCCGCTGCAGCGCGGCGCCCAGATGGTACTGCGCCAGCGGATTATCGGGCGCCAGCAGAATCGCCTGCTGGAAACTGTCGACCGCTTCGTCGATCCGCCCCAGCGCAAGACAAGCCCGCCCCAGGTCGATTTGAAAGACCGGTTCAGCACTTTCGAGAGAAACGGCGCGGCTGATGCACTCGGCCGCTCGCTCAGGAAGCCCCTGATGGAGATGCACGAGTCCCAGGTGATGCCAGGCAGCCGCGTGCTGCGGATCGCCTCGCAAAATCTGTTCGAAAACCTTTCCTGCCTGCTCGAATTCGCCGGCCTGCTCGTGCGCCAACCCACGGGCGAACGCGATTACATGAAGACTCACTGGAATCCTTTCCGTCATCAGGAGTTGCGACGTGCGAACGTCGCCCGCACCGGGTGTCCATTCCCCGGCACGGGGAGCCATTACAGGCGCTTTGGCGGAATTTGTCTATGCCGATCTTGCCGTGGGTCGATCTTGCCGCGGAGGGTTACCCAATCGCCCAGTTTTACCTAGTTCTTGTCCGATGGTGAGTAGTCGGTCAGCGTCATGTAGACGGCTTCGGGCCGTTTGGCGAGGATCTTACCGTCTTTTTCCGACGCTTCTGCGGCCGCTCTCCATTCCGGATCGGCGCCGAATTCGCTCCATGACTTCTTGGCAGCGTCCATGCTGGCGTGCGAGACGACGTAGATCAGCGTATTGTCCTTGAGCTTTTCGTCAGTGGGGATCCAGTACATCACGTTTTTGATCCCATGCTTCTCGAACAACCGCATGGTGTGGTTCTTGAAGCGGGCATTGAGAGCCGGGAGCCGGCCAGGTTCAGTGGTGTAAGTCCGCAACTCATAGACGCGAGAATCTTTCTTGTTTTCGGCGCGCAAGAAACCGGCCGAATAAGACAGCACTCCCACGACGACGCACACGATGCCGCAGATTCCGATGGTCGCTTTCAGTGACATGTTGCTGCTCCCTGTTGGAAAAGAGTTACGAACGTCCGAGCGCTTTCAGAATGGCTTCACAAGCCTGAGACCGATTGAGAACGTAGAAATGAATGCCGGGAATTCCGCGATCCACGAGATCCCGGCATTGGCCGATGGCAAAATCGACGCCGATCTGGAACTGAGCGTCTTTGTCGTTTTGCGCAGCCTCCAGCCGATTCGCCAGTTCTGCCGGAAGCGCGGCGCCGCACATCGACGTGATCCGTTTGATCTGGGCGAAGTTGAGGATCGGCATAATGCCGGGGATGACGGGCACATTGATCCCCAGCTTGCCGCAGCGGTCGCGGAACCGCAGGAAGCTTTCGTTTTCGAAAAACAATTGCGTGTAGATCGCCTCTCCCCCCACCGCGACTTTGCGCTGCAGGTTCACCAGGTCGGCGTCCAGGTCGGCCGCCTCGGGGTGTTTTTCCGGATAGCCGGCCACGCCGATGCCAAATTCGGGGAACTCGGATTTAATCAGCGCCACCAGCTCATTGGCGTGTTTCAGCCCCCCCGCCACTTGCTCAAACTGCGCCTGGCCGACGGGGGGATCACCGCGGAGCGCCATAATGTTGGCGATGCCGTGGGTGTGCGCGAGGGCCAGCCATTCGCGCAGTTCGGCGAGCGCCCCCCCCAGGCAGGTGAAGTGGGCCGTGGCGGCCACGCCGAAGCGGCGTTGAATTTCCTGGCACAATTCCACGGTCCGCGTGCGCGTGGTTCCCCCGGCTCCGTAAGTGCAAGAAATGAATGCCGGCTGGAAAGCTGCCAGGCGGGCGACGTTCTCCCACAGAGCGCCGTCCCCTTCAGGCGTTTTCGGGGGAAAGATCTCGAACGACAGGCCGAATTTGCCGGGGGTGTAGATGTCGCGAATGCGCATGTTCAATCGACCAGGACGAATTTCTGAAGTGAATGGCATGTGGGAGAAACCTTGCCCTGGTATCCGCCAGCCGACATCACGACCTCGCCGACATACACTGCGCCGGTGGAATCGACGCAGATGCCATGCGGCGCGTAGAAGTCGCCCGGGGCGCACGGATCCTGGCTGCCACCGAAACGCGAGAGCAGCGTCCCCTCGTGATCGAAAACACTGACGTACGCTCCGCGGACCGGGGGAGCGGGAGCCGTCTGCCAGGGAAACATGCCGGCCTGAAAGCCGACGTCGCATACAAAAGCGCGGTCGTCATTGTCGAAGAAAATCTGCATGGGCCGCCCGGTATCGGTCCATTGAGTCAGGAATTCCCCGTTCGGCGAGAATACCTGGATGCGGCTGTTTTCGCGATCCGCGACGTAAACTTTGCCGCTACGGTCGATAGCGATTCCGTGCGGCAAGTTGAACTGCCCCGGCCCGGCGCCGGGAGCGCCCCACGACGCCAGCAGCTTACCGGCTGGCGAAAACCGATGGACGCGGGCGTTGCCGTACCCGTCTGTAATATACAGGTCGCCCGACGAGGCGATCGCCAGATTGGTCGGCATGTTGAACGGCGCGGCAGGACGCACGATCGTGCGGTAATCCATCCCTTGAATGCCGGTGTCGGAAGCCTGGCCACTCTGGCCGAGCGTGAGCAGCTGCTTTCCATCGGCAGAGAATTTGCGAACCGTGTGGTCTTTGTCGTCGGTGCACCAGACCTCGTCGCTCGGCCCGATCGTGATTCCGTGCGGCCGCTGAAATACTCCTTCGCCCCAGGAGCCGGCGAAAACGCCGTCCGGCTCGAAGATCATGACCGGGTGTTCGCCGCGGCAGAAGACGAACGCCCGATCGCGCGAATCGACGGCAATCCCGACGACTTCGACGAATGACCAACCTTCCGGCAATCTGGGCCAATCGAGAACCGCACGATACTGGTACTTCCCGGTGCCAAAAACGGCGTCGGATGCTGGCGAGTTCGTTGTCATTTGCGAGATTGATGACCGAAGAAAGATTGATTCAGGCACGGAGGACTTACTTTCCGATTTTCCACAGATGCTTATCGCTGCGCACGAACAGGGCATCGTTGGCGATCGCCGGCGTGCACAAGATCGTCTCACCGAAATCATGATTGGCGACGATCTCTCCTGTCGCGCCTGTCTTCACGACGAGCGCCACGCCGTCTTCGTTGAATGCATACAGATGGCCCCCGGCCGCGACCGGCGTGCTCGTGAACACGCCGCGCGAGGTTTTATCACCAAATTGCACCTGCAACCGCGTCTGCCACAGCAGTTGCGATGTTTTCGCGTCGGCACAGGCGAGCACACCCGAACCGTTGATGTTGTAGACGCGGCCGCCATCGACAAGCGGGCTGGGGGTGGCGGGCCCCAATCGGTTCGACTGCCACAGCACGCGCGGCGGCGCTCCGCCGGCCGCCGGCTCGAGGGCCGTAAGCCCTTTCGCGGGTACGTAAAGCACGCCTCCCGACGTGGCGCTCGAGGGAATACTTTGGGCCGGTTCATCATACCGCCAGGCTTCGAAACCGGTGTAGGGCTTAATCGCCGTCAGCCCCTTCCCCGATTGCAACACCACCAGGTCGTCATCAGTCGACTTGCCACGCAGAACGACGGGGCTCGTCCAATTGTCGAGCAGCGGACGGTCGAGCTTCCAGCGATTGATTCCGGTCGCCGGGTCGAGTCCTGCGGTGAACGATTCGCTCAGATTTTCAACCGGCACGATCAGCGTCTCGCCCGCGACGAGCAGCGAGGAAGACATCCCCAGGCTGTTGCTGGCATTGGGATAATCGTGCGTCATTCCGCGCATCCATTGCAGATTGCCGTCGAGGTCGAGACAGACGACGTCGTTGCTCGAAAAGAATCCGAACACGCGCTGACCGTCACTCGCCGGAGTCGGAGTCGCATTGCACATTTTGGGATGGCACAGGGTGCGGCCGGTGGCCCAGAATTGCCGTTCCCAAAGCTGTTTGCCTGTCTTTGAGCTGAAGCACAAAAGATGCAGGCGATCCTGCTGATAGCCGCTGCTGGCCGTTACAAACACCTTGTCGCCGACGACGATCGGTCCCGACAATCCACGCCCCGGTAAATCGACCGACCAGGCGATGTTGTCGCTGATTGTCGTCGGCACGCCAGCATCGGCCGAGACGCCCGACGAATCGGCGCCGCGAAACTGCGGCCAATCGGCGCCGGTGAGGAAGCAGAATGTCAGCAAGCCGAAAGAAAGAAGAACCACATGACGCTTCATTGATCACTCCGAAATACTCATTACGGGATGGTCGACAAATCGGCAGCCCCGGAGGGGCGGCATGCCGTCGCTCCGCGACTCATTTCGTATTCAAGCGCCACCCGAGGATGCCGCAGGTTTAACTGGTTTGGCGGCCCGGTCGACCGACAGGACGGCCGTGCCGACGGCGTCGCACACGCGAAATTGAAACTGCCAGCGCTGGGCCCAGTCTTCCGTTTGTTCATTCTGGCAAATCTTGACCAGGATCACGTTTTTGCCCGCTTTCAGGTTGCCCTTCATGCGGTACTGATCGATGTTCATGCCTCGGTGATACTCTTCGCGGGCAAAAATCAAATCGCCGTTGAGCCAGACCTTCCAGGAATTGGGCGTCCCGAGCCGAAATTCGACGGGGAGTGCTTTTTCGCTTTGAAACTCGGTCGTCGCATACGCCACGGCCCCCTTGAACGGCCCCAGGGCTTTGGCCAGGTCAACGACGCCATAATCGTCGTTGGTGGTGTGCTCGACCCACCCGATTTTCTGGCCTTCCTTACCGTCGTATTGGGCAGCTACGTCGAGTTGCTTTTCGGGGGGATACGGAATGGCCAGCCCCTTTTTATCGGTATTGTCGAACGGCGCGACAAACCGCCAGGTCAGCAGAAACCCGAAATGCGAGGGGAGATCGACCTTTTGGCCTATCCCTTCGAGTTGTTTCTTGATGGCCTGCACCTGGTCGTCATCGCGAGCGCCGTCGAGGGCTTGTGTCAGTACCTGACGCGCCTCGTCCTTGCCGGCCTGCTCGACTTTATCATCGGCGAGCAGTTTTGTCGCGGTTTCCAGTAGCCGTGCGACCGCATCGCGGCGCAGCTCGACGCTGGGATCGTTGATCATCCGCGGAATGATTCGATCGGGCGCCCGCGGATCGACTTTCGTCAGCAACTCGAACGCGAGCCGGCGCGCCTTGGGTTCGTGATTGGTATCGAACACGAATTTCTCGATGTCGGCGGCCGGAAGCGCGCCTCCCGCGTCGAGTGTGCGCTGGGCTATTGTTTCGACCGCGCTGCGAAGGTAATTGGCCGCCAGCGGATTGGCGCCGTCGCAGGCTGCCAGGATCTCGGGCAGATCGTTTGCCTGGCATTTCGCCAGCTCTCGCCACGCCACGGCCGCCTCTTTGTTGCCGCGCCCCTCGTTTTCGACCGCGCGAATGACGCGAACCGCCGTAGCGATGTCGGCAGCCGGTGATGTGGTCGCGTACATCGCGACCATCGCCGGCACAATACCCAAAAGTCCTATCAGCCGATGCATAAAATCATTACCGATCAAGATGTCTGTTTGCGGGCCAGCATTGAGGAGCCGCATTTTAACTGCCAGTGAAACATGCGAACAAGCGTGATTGCGACTTTGCCGCCCTTCGGGAGGTAACGGGGCCTCGGAGGCGCAGGCGCGCACCGTATGCCGTTTTAGCTCTTTTTCTGCCCGATTTTAGAATCCCCACGCACGTCGCATTCACGATTGACGACGGCACACGGAGTGTGCCTGCGACTCTGAGCCGAACTCAGCCGGTGGCCGCGGTTAATGCAGGTCAACGAGTTGATTTCCTCCGAACTGTCCGTAATGCTCACAGAGCTCGATGGCATTTGCAAAGGAAACACGCGACATGACAGAATCCCCGGACCTGAGCGAACGCGTCGCAGTGATCACGGGCGGCGCCAGCGGAATCGGCCGTGCGACGGCGTTTTTGCTGTCCCGGCACGGGGCCCGCGTGTTCGTCGGCGATTACGATTTCATTGCCGCGAACGAACCGGCCTTCGCCCAAGCCGGCATCTGCCAGATGAAATGCGACGTGCGACGGGAAGATCACGTCACGGTGCTCATCAACCGGGCCGTTGAGGAAGGCGGCCGGCTTGATATTCTCGTCAACAGTGCAGGCGTGGGCCTGGTAAAGCAAATCACCGACGTGACGGAGGCCGAATGGGACGCGTGCCTCGACACGAATCTCAAGGGAGCATTTCTAACCTCGAAGCACGCCATTCGCCAAATGAACCGGGGCAAGGGAGGCTCGATCGTCAATATCGCCAGCAACGCGGGACTGTTGCCAAGGGCGCACGATCCGGTCTATTCGACGAGCAAGGGGGCGCTCGTGGCGTTTACGAAGAGCCTGGCTTTATGCCATGCTCGCGACCGGATCCGTGTGAACGCCGTCTGCCCCGGTCCGGTTGCAGCCACACGCATGATGGAGGCCGATCTCGACAAGGCCACTGATCGGGACGCCGCCGTGCGGAATCTAATTGCCGCCAGTCCCTTGGCTCGCGCCCACGCGCGGATGATTACGCCGGAAGAGATCGCGGCCGCCGTTCTATATCTCGTCAGCGACGCCGCGCTGATGATCACCGGCACGTCGATCGCGATCGATGGAGGAAAATCCCTGGGGGTTGCGCCGCGAAGTTGAAAAGTAATTCCTTGCGAGAATAAGCGTCAGGACTTATTCTTTCGCGGCGCCGAAGCTTTGGCTCGCTTGAGGTTCTTTGCCGGGTTATTCACTTCGCGCCAGAATGTGTCGTGCGGAACGCCACCCGATTCCTCGATCTTCCGGCGGGATGTGCCAAGGATCGCCTGAAACTTGGGAGAGTATGCGAGCACGAGACGTTCCAATTCATCATCGTCCGTGACGGCCAGCAGCACGGCTATGGCCTTGCCATTACGGGTGACGATGACCGGGCCCTTCTGGCTCTCTTGCAGGTACGCGCTAAGTCTGGCTTTGACATCTGCGACCGATGCGATGTTCATAAATCGATTTCCTCCTTGCCAATTGAAAGACGATTTCTGATTTTGATCCCAATCGCAAGAATGTGAACCTCGTGAATCTCCGAGTGGACTTGGTAGAAAACGCGAAACCGGTTATCCGGCCCGAAACGGAGTTCCCATTCGGCGCCGAACGCGACTGGACGTTGTAAGGGCTTGCGGTTTCTTGTCTCGATGTCTGGCTCGAAAAGCAGTTGGTCCTCAATCTCTGATTGGATTAAGGAATGGTATCTGATTTCGATCGTCGCGACATGCAGTTTTACGTCTGCTGCGTAAACCAGAGTAAATGGGCGCTTCTTTCCCATAATGACCATAATTATGGTCATTGCGGCCTACCAGGTCAATGGCCAGAATGAGGGCCACCACTCAGCCCTTCGGCATCGGATCCTTCTTCAGGCCCTGCGGTTCCGGCGTATCCGGCGTGATCGTGTCCCAGGTGCGGCCCATTTCGCGGAGAGCGCGAAAATCGACCGACGCGTAGGCGAATTCGAGATGTGGTGTCAGTTCCGGCTTGCCGCCATCAGCACGTGAATGCATGGCCGCATCGAGGGCGCCGGTGGTGAGCAGCGTGCGCTCCACGGGATAGGGCGATTTGCGGTTCACAAAATGCTGCTGGATTGCGTGCGCCAGCGCCCGGAAGAAGCCGCGGTTGTTCCACGGCCCGCCGTAGAAATAGGTGGCGTGCAGACTGGCGTCATGCTTGAGCTTATAGGCTGCGCTCCAGCGCACGGCGCTGTAGCCGACGCTCAATACCGTCCCCTTCAATCCATCTTTGTATTTGAGGACGATCGCACGGGCCGGCTCGCGGATGAATTCCCGCAACGGGACCTTGCGGACGGCTTGCTCGGCAGCCATCGCCACCTCGGCCAGCGACCAGAATCCCGTGTCCATGGCTTTGAAGAGTGCATCGCCCGTCAGAAACTCGACGCTGGAAATTCCCGTTTCGCCTCCCCGGCGCCCTTCCGCCAGCGATTGCAGAACTTCCAGCCCGTGGAAGTCATAGCCTTCGACCGGCCCTCCCTGAAGGGCGACGATTTCTTCGATCTCGGCCTCGGCCGGCAATTCGAGCGGCGGCCGGCGCTCAGCGAGCGGGACCGAGCTGCCCGCCATGAATGGGATGCCGTGTTGCTGCGCGGTATCGTACATCTCTTTGGCCCAGTCCCAGCGATAAGACAGGTGTTTGTCGTTGAAAATGGGGACGAACCGCCCCGAGCGCTGCATGACCTTCACGGATTCGTCGAAGAACCGTTTGCGCGGATATTCGTGCTGGCCCAACGCATTGACCGGGTAGTTGCCATGCTCGCCGATCAGCAACACGGCGTCGACGGCCAGGTCCTTCCCCCCCAGGCACAGCGCTTCGTCGATCGTCTTGAAGATCGGGATTTTGTAGTCGCGAGCCACCTGCGTTCCCATGTCGTTCCTGGGAACCTGATCGAGATAGAGGGAAACGACGTCCGCCGGAGAATTGACCAACCGACCATTGAAGAGATACGGCTCCAGAAAGTTTTCGAGGATGACGTGGCCGTGCGAGCGATAGTAAAAGGACGTCACGACGGCGGCGACTTTCGGCCGCGCGGCGTTCGCTGGCGGTGCGTCGTCGGCATGCAGCTTCAAAAGCGGCGCCGAACAGGCGGCCCCGGCGAGGAGGGCTGCGTCGCGCAGGAACTGGCGGCGTGAATGCGGCGTCTTCAATTGTCTCGGAAAATCATCGTTTCGGTCATTGTTTGGCATTGTGGTTTTCCTCCAGCAATTCCCAGCGGGCGTAGGCGGTTTGCAGTTCCTCGTGCACGGATTCGAGGCGATTGGTGACTTTGGCGATCTCGACGCCCGATTGCTGGTAGAAACCGGGCTCGGCGAATTTCTGCTGCAACTGCGTCTGCTCGGTTTCGAGAGCTTCGATCAGCGCCGGGAGGCTTTCGAGCTCGCGCTGTTCCTTATACGACAGTTTGCGAGGCCGCTCTCGCACAGCGCGGTCAG
Source organism: Planctomycetaceae bacterium (assembly GCA_036501235.1). Classification (GTDB taxonomy): domain Bacteria; phylum Planctomycetota; class Planctomycetia; order Planctomycetales; family Planctomycetaceae; genus JACQFH01. The sequence goes on along the minus strand of DASYAR010000499.1, from coordinate 15,371 downwards.
GTTCCGCCTTCGCGACGGGAGGCGGCGTCGCGGCAATTGCCGGAACTCGCAGTCTGACCCAGTCATCGTAGCCGCCGGCGTATTCCTTGACTTGTCCACCACCTTCGAAGACCAGAGTGCTGGTGACGACGTTGTTCAAGAACACCCGATCGTGGCTGACCAGCAGCAGCGTCCCCGCGTAATCGACCAGCAGCTCTTCGAGCAACTCGAGCGTCTCGGCGTCCAGGTCGTTCGTCGGCTCGTCGAGGACAAGCAGGTTGGCCGGGCGGGTAAACATGCGTGCCAGAAGGAGCCGGTTTCGCTCGCCCCCCGACAGATATCGCACCAGGCTCCGCGCCCGTTCGCCGGAGAACAAAAAATCATTGAGATACCCCATGATGTGCCGTGACTTGCCGTTCACGACGACCAGGTCATTTCCTTCCGCGACGTTTTCCCAAGCCGCCTTGTCTTCATCGAGCTGCGCCCGCAATTGATCGAAGTAGGCGATCTGCAGATTGGTGCCGAACCGAACCGTCCCCTGGTCGGGGGTAATTTCGCCCAAGAGCGATCGCAGCAACGTCGTCTTTCCGGAGCCGTTCGGGCCCAGGATGCCGATCTTGTCGCCGCGGTAGATGGTGACGTCGACATTCTTCAGGACAGGCTTGCCGGCAAAGCTCACAGAGATGTTCTGGGCGTCGAGCACCAGATTGCCCGAACGCTCGGCCTCCTGCGATTGCATGCGGACGTTGCCGGCGCTCATGCGGCGGTTGCTGCGCTCGACTCGCATTCTTTCGAGCGCGCGGACTCGCCCCTCGTTGCGCGTCCGCCGCGCTTCGATCCCTTTGCGAATCCAGACTTCTTCTTCGGCCAGCTTCTTGTCGAACAGTTCTTCGTGACGGGCTTCCGCCGCCAAGGCGTCAGCCTTGCGGGCTTGGAATGTTTTGTAGTCGCACGTCCAGTCGAACAGTCGCGCCCGTTCCACTTCGATGATTCGCGTAGCCAGGCGTTGCAGAAACATTCGATCGTGTGTCACGAAGACCAGCGTGATCGCCTCTCGCAGCAGAAAGTCTTCGAGCCAGGAGATGGATTCGATGTCGAGATGGTTCGTCGGCTCGTCGAGGAGCAGAATGTTCGGGCCGCAGGCGAGGGCCCGTGCCAAAAGGACGCGGCGCTTCATTCCCGACGACAGCGATTCAAATTTCACATCCGGGTCGAGTCCCATGCGGAAAATGACGGCGTCAATCTGTTGCTGCAACTGCCAACCCGTTTCCGGATCCAGTTCGTGTTGCCACCGGTCGAGTTCAACCCGTCGCTCGGGAACGGGGCGGGCCGCCAGCTCTTTTGTCAGAGCGTGGATTCGCCCAATGACGACTCCCTGATCTCCCAGTCCACTCGCAACTTCATCGAAAACGGTGTGGTCTGCGCCTCCCGGCACTTCCTGGGCTAGCCGGGCGATTTTAATTCCCGGCTCGCACTCGATCTCACCGTGGTCGGGAAGCAGCTCGCCGCCGATGAGTTTCATGAGCGTCGACTTGCCGGCGCCATTGCGGCCCAGCAGGCCGATCCGTTCGCCAGGCTGAATTTCGAGGTCGATCTCTTCGAGGAGATTCCTGCCCCCGTAGCTGAAGCTGAGTTTCTTTACGCGCAGCCATGATGACATTCGGGAATTCTATCGGACGACGCGGGGTATCGTCCAATATGGAGACGATCGGATCGGATGATGCTCACGTCTTATTCAAAATCACTCGGCGAGACGCTTCCCTGTTTGACAAATCAACCGGTCTGGCAGATCGCAAGGTGCGTCGACATAATGGAAAGTATTGTCATTTCCCTGTGTGCGAGAGCAAAACATGGCAAGCGTGATTGAAGAACCGCGGGCGGCGGCAGAAGGGGTGCGCCGACTGACTGTTGCCGATCTGGCAGCCCTGCCATCGGAATTGCCTTCCGGCCCTGTGAAATTCGAACTTGATGAAGGGAGACTGATACAAGTCATGGCTCCTCCGGGAAGTGACCACGGTCGAATGCAGTCGCGCGTAGCTGTTGCGCTGACTAAATACGCAGAAGACCAGGGCCTGGGAGTGGCGTTTGCCGAAGTCGCACTGGTTCTCAAACGAAATCCTGACCGTGTATTCGGTCCAGATGCTGCGTTTGTCGCCAAGGCCTCGTTGCCGGTGCGAACATCACCCGAGGGCTACCTGGAAACGATTCCCCAGATCGTCGTCGAAGTACGAAGCAAGAATGATTCAATCGCCGAGATGCACAGGAAAACGGCAAAGTATCTCAGCGCCGGTGTCGGTATCGTATGGCTGATCGATCCGGCCTCAAAAACCGTGACCGTCTGCCGAGACCAGGTTTCTCTGCTTGACCTGCATGTGGGGGACATGCTGACGGCGGAGGGTGTCGTACCAGGGCTGCAAATTCCTGTCGCCGAGTTGTTCAGGTAATTCATGGTCGAACGATCCCGGCGTGGAAAACGCAAGCACGATCAGCAACAGAAGCTGCTGGGGAACCATGCGCGGTGCTGGATCTGGGGCAGAAATCTGGTTCGCGAAACGCTGATCGCCGGCCGCTGGCCGATCGTCGAGCTGCATCTGGCGGAAACGCTTCCCGAAGAGCAGCTCGACGAGGCCCGCGCGATGGCGACTCGGCTCGAGGCCAAGGTCCGCGTTTCGGCGCGAGAGGCACTCCAGAAACTCGCGCACACGTCCGAGCACCAGGGATACCTCGCCAAGATGGGGCCCTTTCCTTACACGACGGCCGACGATCTGCTCGCCGGCGCTCCCCGTCGACCGCTGTATCTTGTGCTGGACTCGATTCAGGACCCTTACAATTACGGTGCCATGCTCCGTTCTGCGGGAGCCTTCGCCGTGGATGGCGTTTTTGTCGGCGGCGACCATCAGGTGCCGGTGACGAGCATGGTGGCCCGCAGCTCGGCAGGAGTCGTCAATCGCATGCCGATCGCCCAGGTTGAAAACCTGGTGGAGCTCGCCCGGACTCTGCATGAGCGAAGAATTGCCGTCGTCGGGGCCAGCGAGAAGGCAGATGAACCGCTGACGGCGTGTGATTTCCTACAGGCGACGGCCATCGTGATCGGAAATGAAGGCGCCGGTATTCGTCCAGATCTGTTGAAATGTTGCCATCGACTGGCGCGGATTCCGATCGATGGCGCCGTCGGCTCGTTGAATGCCGCCGCCGCCGCCGCCGTGTTCTGCTTCGAAGCGCAGCGCCAGCGGGAAAACGAATTAACGAAGGCCGGTTACGAGCCCTGAAAGTTCGGCAGGAGTTATTGCCGCCCCAACTCGCGTGAGCGCAGCGTCGCCGCTTCAACCGCATTTATCAGGCTGGCGCGAAGGGAGCCGCGTTCCAACTCGTGCAGGCCGGCGATCGTCGTCCCCCCCGGGCTGGCGACCGCGTCCTTAAGCACGGCCGGGTGCTGTCCCGATTCCAAAACCATCTTCGCCGTGCCCAAAACAGTTTGCGCCGCCAGCTTGAGAGCCGTGTCGCGCGGCAACCCCATCTTGACTCCGCCGTCAGCCAGCGCTTCGATGATGAGGCACACATACGCCGGTCCGCTGCCCGAGAGTCCCGTCACGGTATCCAACAAGTGCTCGGGCGTCTCGAAGGAGATGCCGACGGCGTCGAGCATCCCGGCAACAGTCCGCGCATCGTCGCGCGTTGCCGCACCGCCCAGGCAGTACGCCGAAGCCGATTCGCCAACCAGGCACGGCGTATTGGGCATGACCCGCACGAGCCGGCTCGCCGTCCCCAGGATCGAAGTCATCGTCGCCAGCGGAATGCCCGCAGCGATCGAAATCACCAGGTGCTGCGGACCGATTTTCGGTCGCAGCTCCTCCAGGACTGGCCGAAACTGCTGCGGTTTGACGGCCAGCACGATAATGCTGCTCGCGGCGGCAACTTCGGCATTCGTTTCCACGGTGCGGCCGCCCGTCTCGGCGGCGAAGCTGTCTCGGGCCGCGAGGACGACGTCGCTCGCCAGAACTCGGTCGGCCGAGGTGAATTTGCTATGGCACAGTCCACGCGCCAGGGCCGTCGCCATTTTACCCGCGCCGATAAATCCGACTCGGGGTTGATCGTGATCCGCTGGCATTCGGCGTGTCTCCGTTGTCGCTGGTTGAGAGTTCGTGGTCGATTGACGGGGCCTCTCTATCATAATGAGGCGCGAGCTGCCGTGTCTCGCCAATGTCATTCCCTGTGCCGCTCACGGGGGCTTTCCTTCGGTCCCCTCCCGGCGGCCCCACCGGATTCCTGCTAAAGACGTTGTAACCAGCACATCCTGGCCGTGCGGCAGAGAGGCCGTCAATTACGGCGTTTTCGCATTCTCCTCAAGCCCCTGACTTGGCAATGTCGATTCTGTGCTCACGTGAACCAATCAGGAAGCCTGGAGACATCATGCCCCTTTGTGAGCTCGACTCGACCCTCCATCGACGGCGGAACAGATCACGTTTGGGAGAATCACTGCTGCGACTGCAAGCCAACCTCGAACAGACTCGCACGACCGAAGATGTTGCCGAGGAACAGTTTCATGAATGGCGTTCACGCTGGTCGGAGCGGCGCGAGCAGATTTCGCAGCGGCTGGAGCTGCTCGATCGCCAGCTCGAAACGCTGGTGCAGGGTCAACCCTCGCGCCCGCAGTTGTCGCTTGTAGCGCCCCCCCTCCACGACGAACCGCGGATCTCGTTGCTGGAATAGGTTGGCTGCGAAGGCCTCGACCAATTCCCGCACCTTGCCGGCAAATCCGGCTGTACACCCTGGCCGCCTGCGACTCACGAGGCGCGCCGGCCGCGGACGATCAGCAACCAGAGACGACATGCCAGGCAGACGTATTCGATCTTTCCGGTCAGCGAAACTGTGCCGGTTGGCGAAGATCTGAGACGGCAAGGGAGTCGACGGTGCTGAGCTCGCTGCAAAAATTCGTGAAGCAGAAAGCAGACGGCGCGGCGACCCACGAGATGCCGCCTGTGCCGCACATCTCGCTGGCCACGGCGGCAGGCCCTGTGACAAATGTCCGGTCCTCGGCGCCGTTGAATCAGCAGCTGGCCGAGCTCCAACGGAGGTCGTGTGACGTCCTCGGCCATCATCTGGTGAAACATCCCGCGACCGGCAGCCTCCGCCGGCTCGGTAACTTGCTGCTGGCCAACATTCTGCGGCTTCAAACGCTCTGGCGGCACGGGAAATCAGCCGACGAGACCGACGTCTCGGCCGCGGCAGAAATGTCCGACCTGATGCAGACGTCGCATTGCCTCTTGAATGCCGTTGTATCGCAACTCGCTCTCTGCATCTCGACGGCGCGCGATACGACCGTCCTTGCCGAATGGGGGCGCCGGCTCGTCGCTCAAGAAACGGTCAGGTTTCATGCACTATTGCCGCTGGTTGACCGCATCTGTGATGAAGTCCGCCGAACGCCTGCGCTGCGCGCATGCACGCCTCTTTCCGGGTTGTCTCTGACAACCGTCGTGGAGTCGCAAACCGCTGGCTGCGATGCCCCGGCGTTCATCGAGGGGCTCTCGACGGCGCGCGTTCTCGCCTGGAGCCTGGGAGACGATCGCCGCCTGGCCGATCGCCTGCCGCTTTTGGTGCTGGCCGCGATGTTTCAGGACGTGGGTAAATTGTCGATCGCCGCAAGGCGCGCGGCGGCGCCGCAACTCGCGGAAGAGGGCCGCTGGCTCGATCGCCAGCATCCAGCGATCGGGGCGGGGCTGTTCGGCTCGGTCCGCTGTGCGCCGCCGGAACTGTCTGTGATCATGGCCCAGCATCACGAGCGACTCGATGGCCAGGGATTTCCGCGATCTTTGCCGGCTGTCGAAATGCTTCCCGAAGCGGCGATTCTGGCGACAGCGACCCGCTTCGCCGAATTGTGCCTGGAACAGGTCGACGGCGCCGAAACGGCTTTCGACTATGCCAAGACGCGCGCGGCACAATTGCTCGTCTCGGAAGCCGAATGGGGACGTTGGCGGCTCGACTTTGCCAGGCACATTGCCGATCGCACCGCCGCCGAGCGACTGGACGACGCGCCGTTTCCCATCGCCGCGGATGCTTGGTTCACGGCGGCGCCCAAACACGATTTGGAGGGCGCCGATCGTCATCGGCAACTGCACGACCAAGAGCCTGCTCTCCAGGGAACGCATTCGGATCCGGTGGCAAACCGCCGGAATAATCGTCGCCCACGTGCGATCGTAGTTCGAAAATCGTGAAACCCAAGCCCAAACCGCAGCCGCCACCTCCTCCCAAGACCGACGACTACTGGTCGCTGGCCCGGCAGCCGCTGCATTGTCTGCTGTTCCTGCTCCCATTGCTGGCGGCGTACGAAATTGGGGCGGTCGCTCTCGCAGCCGGCGATTCGGCGAGAAACGGCGCCGATTACTGGCTGAGGTTGGGCCTGAACCTGGCGGGATTCAAGCATCCGTGGCTTTTGCCGCTGGTCGTCGTGGGGCTGCTGGCCGCCTGGCAAGTCGTCGGTGGATATCGCTGGAAGGCGTCGCCGGCCACACTCTGTGGAATGCTGGCGGAAAGCTCGCTGTTCGGCGGATGCCTGGTGCTGCTGGGACAACTTCAGGACCTGGCCTTTCGCACGCAGTTCGGGCAGCTTGCCGACGCGCCCCGCTCTGCCGTCCCCCTTTCGCAATCCGGAACATTGCCCCTCGTGATCAGCTACCTGGGCGCGGGTGTTTACGAAGAGACACTGTTCCGACTCTGTCTGATTCCAGCCACGTATGCCGTGCTGCGCGTCTTGCAGGTACCGCGCCGCGCGGCCATGTTCTTGTCGGTGCTGGCCACGAGCGTGCTGTTTTCGCTGGCGCATTACGCCGGGCCCGCCGCCGACCAGTTCACCTGGTTCAGTTTCGTGTTTCGCGCGTCGGCGGGGGTCTTTTTCGCGGTGCTGTTCGTCGTCCGCGGTTTCGGGGTCACCGTCGGCAGCCATGCCGCGTATGATCTGATCGTCGGGATTTTGATCCCGGCGTTCGTGTAGCATTCCAACTTGCCGCCTGAACGGCCGATTCGCAAATTAAATAATCTGCTGAATCGGGTCGGCGCCTTCGACTCCCACGAGCTTTTGATTGAGCCCGTTGTAGAAATAGCTCAGGCCGTTGGGATCGAGCCCCATCTGCTGCAGAATCGTTGCATGCAGGTTCTTGACGTGGAACCTGTCGGCAACGGCATTGCTCCCCAGCTCGTCGGTTTCACCGACGCTTACCCCTCCCTTGATTCCGCCCCCCGCCGCCCACATCGTAAAGCCGTAGGCGTTATGATCGCGGCCGGTTCCTTCGGCGTATTCGGCCGTCGGCTGGCGTCCAAATTCGCCTCCCCAGACGACGATCGTTTCGTTCAACAGGCCCCGTTCTTTCAAATCGGTCAATAGTCCGGCAATCGGCAAATCGGTATTGCCGGCGTGGCGCGTGTGATTGACGACGATATCGGAGTGCGCGTCCCAATTGTCGTCATTGTGAGCGCCCCCTGAGTAGACCTGAATGAACCGCACGCCCCGCTCGACCAGTCGTCGCGCCAAGAGGCACTTGCGGCCAAAATCGGCCGTTTTGGGCTGATCGAGTCCGTACAGCTTTTGCGTGGTCTCAGATTCCTGCGAGAAATCGACGGCTTCGGGTGCGTGTTGCTGCATTTTATAGGCAAGCTCGTAGCTGGCGATCCGGGCCGTCAGTTCGCTGTTGTCGGTGCGGGCGGCCAGGTGCTCCTGGTTCTTCTCGCGCAGGTGATCGAGCAGAATCCGTTGATCGCTGCGCAAGGCGCCTTCCGGCAAGTCGAGATTGTGGATCGGCGTGCCATCGGCGCGGATGACGGTGGCCTGGTACGCCGCGGGCATATAGCCGCTCGACCAGTTCTTCGGGCCACTGATCGGTCCGCCGGTTTTGTCGAGCATGACGACGAATCCAGGCAGGTTCTCGTTCTCGCTCCCGAGTCCGTACGTGACCCACGAACCGAGCGCCGGGTGTCCGGACAGGATCCGCCCCGAGTTCATCATCAGCATGGCAGAGCCGTGGATCGGCGACTCGGCGTACATCGAATGAATAAAGGCGATGTCGTCGACGCGGCGGGCGAGATTCGGAAACAAGTCCGAGACCCATTTGCCGGACTGACCGTACTGCGCAAACTTCCACTTCGGGCCGACGATCCGGCCCTGATTGCGATGCCCGCCGCGGCCGAATGTTTTGACTTCGATCGTCTTATTGTCGAGATCGTACAGCTTGGGCTTGTAGTCGAACGTATCGACATGGCTGGGCCCACCGTACATGAACAGAAAAATCACGCTCTTGGCTTTGGCCGCGAAGTGCGGCTGCCGCGGGGCCATCGGATTGACAAACCGGGTCTGGCCGTCGGCCGCCAGCGCCTGCCGCGAGAGAAATCCGTCCGCCGAGAGTAGCGCCGTCAAGGCGGCTGAGCCGAACCCGGCGCCGGCTTCCCATAGAAACTCGCGCCGCGTGCGTCCGCAAAACTGACGATGTGAGGATTTGGAATTCGTCATAATCGGTTTGGTCCTGTCCTCAATCATTTATTGACGAGCCTTGAAATTCAAGCAGGCTTCTCGCAATTTACCATCCACGGGATGTGATGATACGAGATCATCCGAGACTCTGCCAACTTCGCGAATGATTCAATCTGTCGCATGACTCGCCTCGGAATCGAGAGAATTCCGTTGAGGAATTCTTCGATCAGAGTTATTTCGAGCGGCGGTCCCAATCGCGCCTCGCCGCGGTCGTGCCTCGCGGAGACTAGCACTGATCGGGCTGCCGTTGCCGTTGAGGCTTTTCCCGAATAGAATCTCGGCGTATTGCGATGACGTTTGTATCCTAGCGGGACCAGCAGCAACTTTCAAAAAAGGGTGGCCGACGTGCCAAAGGGACAATTTGCGTCTCTCCGAACTCAGCCCGGCGCTGACCCGCGGGATCTTCCCGCCTACAGTATCCGCGAGGCTGCGCATCTTCTCAGGCTCCCTGTCGCGACGTTGAAATCGTGGGTCTCCGGCCGTCGATATACGACAAAATCCCGTGCGAAATTCTTCAAGCCGGTGATCGAGCTCCCCAATCGCGAGAAACCGGTACTGTCGTTCTTCAATCTCGTCGAGGCTCACGTTTTGAGTGCATTTCGCCGAGATCACGACATCAAATTATCGCGAATTCGCGCCGCGCTCCAATACGTGCAGAAGCAGTTTGAATGGAGGCACCCGTTGATCGACCAGCGATTCGAAACGGACGGAGCAACGCTGTTCGTTGAAAAACTGGGCTCCCTGGTCGATGCCTCTGCAGGAGGTCAAATCGTCATGGAGACGATCCGGCCGTATTTTCAGCGATTGGAATTCAAAAATGACACTGTCGTGCGATTTTACCCGTTCACACGGGGCCGTGTCGACGACAGCCCCAAGTGGATTTTGATCGACCCGCGAATTTCCTTTGGGCGTCCGTCTCTGACCCGTTCCCGGGTGCCTGTTGCCATTATTGCGGAACGATTCGATGCCGGCGAATCGATAGAAGACTTGGCAGCGGATTACGGTTGCGAGCGGCTCGAAATCGAAGAAGGACTACGGTGCCAGCGTGAGTCCAGGGTCGCGGCCTGAGCCACTCGTATTCTTTACGGACCGGTGCCTGGGAAGAGGAATCGTGCCACACGCACTCCGCGCACAGGGTCTCCAGGTTGAGACACATGCCGACAATTTCCCTGAGCAAGAGACTGAAGCCGAAGAGGATGACACTCGCTGGTTGTCCGCCGTCGGAATGAAAGGCTGGATCATATTGACCAAAGACAAGCAGATCAGCCGCAATCAGGTCGAGCTGGTCGCTTTATATAATTCCGGCGCCGCGTCTTTCGTTCTGACGTCCGGCCAAGCGACAGGAGAGGCGGTTGCACAATCGTTCATCAGTGCGATCCCCGCAATTGAAGAGATTATGAAACGATTTGAACCGCCATTCGTCGCTTCGGTCACCGGATCTGGAGCGGTCAGAATGCTTCTGACGCGGTCCAACGTGATCAAGAACCTCAAGTGAGATTGCGATGTGATATGTGCACGCGCTCTCGACGTTCGACGTGGTTGCAACAAAGGATCGATGAAAGATGTCTGAGCTGAGAATCGGAATCGTGGGCACGGGGATGATCGCCGGGGTCGTCGCCGATGCCATCGGCAAATCGAAGAATGCCAGGTTGGCGGCCGTATCAAGCCGACGGATCGAGAACGCGCAGGGCTTCGCGGCCAAATACCCAGGAGCCGCCGCGGTCCAAGGGATCGAAGGTTTGCTGTCCCGCGCCGATGTGGGCGCCGTCTACGTCGCTACCCCCACGGTCGCGAAGGAAGAAATCACGCTGGCGGCGATTGCGGCGGGTAAGCACGTTCTGGTCGACAAGCCGTTCGCGGGTCAGGCTTCCGTCTTGCGGATGACCCAGGCTGCGACGGCGAAAGGGGTCGCGTTCATGGATGCGACTCATTTCGTCCACCACCCGCGCACGGCGGCTATTCGGAGGGCGACCGCGGAGCAGATCGGCTCGCCCCGATCGCTCCATACGAGTTTTTACTTTCCGTTTTCGGATCGCAACAACATTCGGTTCGATCAAAAGCAGGAGCTGATGACGGCGCTGGGCGACATGGCGTGGTATTCAATGCGGGCAGTGGTCGAATATCTTCGCCCCACAGGGCGAATCACGACCGTTGTCGCCGTCCCCGAACGTGATCCGGAGACCGGCGCCATCGTCCGCGCGGCGGGGTTGATCGCCTTCGGCAGCGGTGAGGTCTCGACCTTCGACGTGGGCTATACTGCCGGCACGATCCTCATGGATCTGCAGCTGCTGGGAACGACCGGCGTCATCAGCATGGACGATTTCGTCCTCGACTGGCACGGCAGCTTTGCGTTCAGTAATCCAGGCATTGAGGCCGGATATTTTCACAAGACCGGGATGGCGACACGCGATGGCGCAACATTCATTTCTACGCCCGCAGAGGTCGCACAGGAAGTCGCGATGATCGAGGACTTCGCCGAACTGTCGGTTTCCGGAACTGCTGTTCGGCGGGCCGGCTATGCCGAGTCTTCGCTCAAGACGCAGGAGTATCTGGACGCACTCTGGGGCGCTGCGCGAGACAGGAGAGCGGAGTGAGGAGAAAGGAGACCGGACAGACGGGTTGGCAAGCAGAGCTTCCGAAATTGCGTTCCCAAGCTCCGCTTCGCGTATAGCGACGAGATCAATTGGGTCGCCACGCCGTCACAGAGCCTGTGCAGCCCTGTCTGGCTGTTGCGTCATGACGGGAAGCGGAGCTTCCTTGTTGGCATTCCCAAGCGGAGCTTGGGAACGAGGTAAAGCCTGGTGAATGGTGGACTTCCTCGACTTTCGGACGTACACTCGTGCGATGTCGTCGAGCATCAGCAGAAATTTGGCTCCGGAGCGACGCTTGGTGGCGTTCGTTTCACTTGTGGCTTTCGTCATCAGCAACATCGGCTGTCCGATCACGGACGCCAGGTCTGCCGGGTCCGTGAAGCATTCTCGACGGCCCGTTGTCGCATCGGCCGACATTTCGTCAGGCGCATCGCGCGCGCCCTCGATTCGTTGCTCGAATTCAGCAGCGACACCTCAGTTCGGGGCCTCTCTTCCGAAGGCCCCGCGAAGTTCGGCGCCGATCCTTGCATTCGTCGTGTTGACGCAACAGTCGGTCGCTGCCGCCAATGTGGAAATCCCGAAATTGGCCCAGGGATTTGCCGTTTCTTCACTCTCCACGCTCCGGCTGCCCGCCGGCCATTGTTCGCCGGACGTTCCCCCTCCGCGTTCGGCTGTCTGAATTCCAGACCCGTCCGTGGCCATTAGTGACGCGTTTTCTTGCGTTCACCTGGCGCGCCGTCTGCTTGCCTGGGGGAGTAATTCATGAATTGTGTGCAACAGTCTCGCAATCCGCGTGGTTTCACGCTGATTGAAGTGCTCGTCGTCATGGCCATTATTTCCGTCGTTGTCGCCCTGCTTCTGCCGGCCGTACAGCAGGCCCGCGAGGCGGCCCGGCGGACGGAATGTCTATCGCATCTCCGGCAGATCGGACTGGCGGTCCATTCCTACTACGACTCGAACAATGGAAAGTTTTTCCTGCATCATCCGTTCAACGCGGACGTGATCTCGCTTGCCGGGGCGGCCGATTCGTTCGCCGAGATCTACTGGGAAGACAAGCTCATGCCGTACATCGGCAGCCTTCAGGAATCCGACGAATCGCTGGCGAAAAACGGCATCATGGTCGCCTCGGCGCAACTCTATCGCTGTCCCAGCGACACGTCGGTCCCCACTCCGTACATTGCCGACGACGGCACGACCGACGGCATCGAACAGCGAACGAGCTACACGATGAACTCGCTGCTCAGCCACAAAACGCTGCGTTACGGCTACTGGACGCTGGCCCGGTTCTCCAGTCAAGTGGGCACGTCCCAGTTTCTCTGTTTCTCGGAGCGTGACGCGACCGCCTTCATGCCCCCGGCCGACAATGATCCGCGCCAGGACGACTACGACATCTGGCTGGGAACGGGTATCATTCAACCCTGGATTGCCTGGCGCCGGCACAATGGGGTGGCGAACTACCTGTACCTGGATGGCCACGCCACAACACTGCAATGGTCGACTGCCGTCGTGGACATGTATCCCGACAAGATCGTGCTCACGCAGGACAGCAGTTATCCCTGATTCGTCGCGTCAAATTTCGGAGAAATCATGCACTTGGGGAATGGGGCCATCACGCCGGAATGTGCGGCAGTCGCGTTCACCGTGGCGGGTGGCGGCCTCAGTTTGGCGGCCAGGTCGCTGCGCCGAACCGAGATCGACCGTGATCGTTTGCTGACGGCCGGAGCGCTCACGGGCGCCATCTTCGCGGCCCAAATGGTGAATATCTCGGTGCTCCCCTTCTCGAGCGCCCACCTGGTGGGAGGAGCTCTGGCGGCCTGGGTGCTGGGACCGGCGTTGGGCGCAGTCTCGATGGCCGTCGTGCTGACCAGCCAGGCTCTCCTGTTGGGCGACGGCGGCTTGATGACGCTGGGAGCCAACATGATCAATATGGCCTTGCTCCCCTCCGCGATGGTGGCCTTGATCCGTGGCCGGCCGACGCGCACGGTCGCAGGAGCAGTGGCAGCAATAGCCGTGGTCGGGGCCGCCGTGCTGATTATTGGAGAAGTCGCCCTGTTCCGTCGTGCAGATCAGCTCCACGGCTTGGCAGCGTTTGCCGGGCAAATGCTCGGGATTCATTTGTGGATTGCCTTGCCGGAGGGGCTGCTGACGGTCGCCATCTTGTGCGCGCTGGGTGGGGTTGTCGTGCCCGGACAACTGCGACTGGACGAGACACGCCTCGCCGGATGCTGGGGCGCCGCCGCACTCCTGATCCTGTGCCTGTTGCCGTTCGCCAGCCCGATGCCCGACGGATATGAAGCGGCCGCCGAGCGGAGCGGCATGATTGCTCTTCTCGCGGAGGAAGAGCCGGAAATCGAGTCCGTCGGCCACGCCAACGCCAGGGTCGCCCGAATTCAGGACGTCATCGTCCTGGCAGTTCATCAAACGCTGGCGAGCGATCAACTCCTGGGTCTGGTCTCAATGACGCTCACCGGCCTGGCAGCCTACGGCGTGACCTATCTGTTTGCGCGACGCCCCGCGACGTGCGGCTGAATCTGCCAAATCGACCGAGCAATCTGAACCGCCGCAGCGCCCAAGTTCCGCCCAGAACCTGTAATTGCGTTGCTCCAATACTCCGACCGCTCGAAACACCAAACACCAACAACCACCCTATTGCAGATATTCCGCCTTGAGCCAGCGAATAACCGCTTGCCTCGCCGGCAGCAACGGCCGCAAATCAGCACCCTCGGCGGCCCATGCGGCCAGCGGGCGAACCTGATCGGGAATCAGAGACTCGTCGAGCAGGCCCAGCGGAATCTGGCGAGATTCGGATCGCGCCAGCCGCAATTCCGTTTCGGCCGAGAGCAGGAAGTCCACTAACTTTTGCGCGGCGTCGAGCCTGGCTGTTCCGTTGATGATCGCCACGCTGTTTGGAATGCAGACGGTTTGTCCGTCGATTCGCACTGGCAGCATGGCCACCGGTTTGCCGGCATCTTTGGCGACGAAAAAGTCGTCATTGTCGGTGAACGCGAAATCGCAAGCTCCTTCGGCCACCAGTTCCTTGGTGGCGGCATTCCCTTTGACGTCGCGAATTCCCCGCTCGTGCAGGCCGTGGTGCCAGGCCTTCAGTTTTTCATCTCCCCAGACGTGCCACAACAAGGTGTATTGCGTTAAGGTTGTCCCGAACAGTGGTTGCGCGATTGCGACCCGCGTCAGATCGCCCGTTCCCGCCAGTCGCGATTCGACTTCAGACGGATCGGGTTTCATGCGATCGGTATTGACGATGTAGACCCGCATGCGGGCCGCAAAACCGGCCCAGTAACCATCGGGGTCCTTGAACTTTTTCGGAATGCGATCGTATCCCGATCCACGATACGGCATGAGGGCCCCTTGCTCGTGCAACTCGCACGTTCCCAGAAGCTCGTTATTCCAGAACACGTCGCACTGCGGATTGTTCTTTTCCTGGATCAACAGGTTGATGAAGCCCAGCGATTTGGTGGCCTCGCTGTCGTACTTCACGATGACTGGGATGCCCGACTGCCGCTCGAATTCCTTGAGCACTTCGTCGGCGAAGACCGCGTCGTGAGCGCAATAGACGACCAGCGCCTGCCGATCGGGGGCGTTCGTCCCACGGAAGACGACGAGCGTCCCGGCCAAAGCGCACACGGCTACCGCGGCTGCGATTAAGCGTGTTGGTTGAAATGCAGCCATCGATTGAGCGATCTTCTTCCGGTGATTGTCGTGACCCGCGCACTGTGGCCACGGTTTACTTCCTGGCGGTCATTTCGATCCGCGTCAGCAAAGGATCAAGTGACGACCAAATGGCCCTGCCTGAGATCGGCCGTCCATCGGATTTTTGTCTATCGACGTTCGTAGATTCGTTAGACAATTCCGTCCAAGCCTGCGATCAATCTTAGACGACTCCGCCCGTTCTCGCGATCAATCCTCGTGCGTCACGAGGCCGGGCCCGTTGGCGATCTGAGAAAAATAGCCGGGATAGGGAAAAATAGCCCGGATAGGACGATCGAATCTTGGTTCCATTGAGGGGGGATCTCTACGAAATGTCCAGATGGTGTTCTCGACGTACAGGGGCCAGAGTGTTCTTTCAAGCGACCCTGGGATTCCTGTTGATCGAGCTATTTCTGGGCGTGGGAGCCCCCGAATTGCGGGCGCAGGATCAGCCAGCGGCGCGGCGAACCTGGGATTTCGAGGCGGATGCCGCCGGCGCCGCTCCCTCGGGTTTCAAGCTCGTCATGGGTCAGTGGTCGGTCGCGCTGGACGGAAAAAATCACGTTCTGGCGCAGACG
>DASYAR010000498.1:0-3596 GCA_036501235.1 Planctomycetaceae bacterium | reverse complement strand
GACGGCCAAGTCTTATTTTGTCGAACGGCAGACTCGGGGCGCCGTCCAGGGCGGACCCCGGACCTACGGGTGTCAGTTTCTAATGCGCTCCCGTCCGCTGTTGCCATTGCAGGAAGTCCCGAAACAGGGCGTCTCGGTCGGCGTCGCTCGTTGGTGTTTGCGACCTGGTACCGAGGAAGGTCTGAAAACTCGCTTGCTGCGACGTAATGTGATCGAGCATGTCCTGCGCTACGCTGAATCTGGTCCAACCCGGAACAGTCGCTGCTAAATTTATGTCCCGCCACTTTGGGTGGAACGGAGGGCGCTGGAACTTGCTCCAATTGTTGAACAGATACTGGACGAAACGCTCTACCTTTCGGTAGCGATCGGTCTTTTTCGGCCAATTGTAAACCGCCAGTACTGCGGGCACCGCGATGGTATCGATACTGTCTTTGCCTTGCAGCAGGTTGGGATAATCCTGTTTGGTGAACTCGCCGAGTGTGTAGAAATCCTCGAACGTTTTGGTGTACGGGATGTTCACCAGATGGAGGCCCGAATTCGCGGGGATTTTCGAGAAAAAGTCGATCGGCTTCAACACGACCCGAGCGATGGCGTCGACCTCGTGCGATTGCAGCTTTTGCAGTGCACTAGGCTGGTCAATCATGACCTGCTCGACATTGATGCCAAGTCGTTGAAAAACGATCGTGCCGGTCAGGCTCGCTCCCGTTCCGGCGGGACCGAAATTGACTTTCTTGCCCCGCAGGTCTTCGAGACTCTGCACATCGTCGCGAGCCAGAATGTGCAGTTCCGAAATGGGCAGCCGTACGATGTAATGGACCCGGCTTTCGAGATTGGGCGTCTTTCGCTGGGTGCGGAAATACTCGAACACGTCGGACTGAGTGATCGCTGCGTCCACTCCTTGAAGGTAGAGCAGATCGTCGAGGTTGGACGCGGCGCCGTACGACACGATTGGAAGGATCCGCAGATTATCCCCGTCGTTCAGTGCTGAGGCCATCTCGTCGGCGAAGCGCATATACGACCCGGACAGCAGGCCGCCGACGATGCCGACCGTCCAGGCATTCTTTCGCTCGCGCAACGCAGAGTCGGTGCCGCCTTCCTGAATGGATTTCGGAACGACTTGAGCCGAGAGATTGAAGCTGAATAGTCCGATGGCCAGCGCCATCGCGCAGGCAACAACGATTCGACTGCGCATGAAATACCCCCGCACGCTTACTCGCTGCGGAAAGTTGAGCGGCGAATTGTGGCGCTGCGAGGACAGTCGTGCACAGTTTCACACTTCACCAAAAATCGCCGCAAATTTGCCAAGCGAATTCCTTTGTCGCGGCCGTGTCATGACAAGAACACTCAATCTCAACACAGTTCGCGTTGCTTGGAATTTTAATCTCTGTGGCGAGCAGTACTTAACCGAACTCAATTGACCATCAGTGAGACGTGATGTCGCCACAAAACCTGGCGACGAATGCACCGGGCTTTCGATGCCGGAAACCGACGAGAGACGCTCCGTTGGCGTATCGAGTTGTTTTCGACGTATCGCGTGGTGAGGAGTTGCGTGATGTCCTGGCGCGGCGCGCCAATTCCAATCCCGACGGAATAAAGATTCGCGACGTGCACGGCAGCACGCCGCGAACGTATGGCGCCTGAAATCAGGAGGGGATCATGCTGACAAAAGTGACCGTAGGGCTGCTCGCAGGATTACTTGCCACGGTTGGAATTGCGCGATTACTCGCCACCCCCGCAACCACGAGCGCCGACAACTGGCCGAGTCGCCCGGTTACGATGATCGTGCCGTTTGCCGCCGGGGGACCGACCGACGTTGTCGGAAGGGGCATTGCGCCTCGTCTGGGCGAGATCTTGAAACAACAGGTCGTGGTCGAGCATGTCGGAGGCGCCGGCGGCATGACGCGCGCCCAGCGGGTCGCGCTCGCAACACCCGACGGCTATCAGGTCCTGCTCGGAACGGTCGGCACCCAGGCCTACAACCAGACCCTCTACAAGAACCCGCTCTACAGCGCGACTGACGATTTCGCTCCGGTCGTCCTTATTGCGGAGCAGCCGCTGGTTCTGGTGGTGCCGAAGGAGTTTCCAGCAGCCACGCTCAAGGATTTCTCTGCTTACGCCAAGGCTAATGCCGCGCGGCTCCAGTTCGGATCGGGAGGAGTCGGGTCCTCGACCCATCTCGGGTGCCTGCTGCTGAATTCCGCGATTGGCGTCGATGTGCAGCACGTACCCTATAAGGGTTCGGCGCCCGCCATGCAGGATCTCATCGCCGGCCGCATCAACTATCTGTGTGACGCCGTTTCGACGGCGCAGTCACAGATAAAGGCCGGCGCCGTTAAACCCATTGCGGTCTTGGCCCGCGCCCGTTCGGCGGCATTACCCGATGTGCCGACGGCTCAAGAGCAAGGCATGATGGGATTCGAAGCCAACAACTGGATCGGATTATTCTTTCCAAAGCGCACGCCGGATTCCATCGTTCGTCATCTTCGTGAAGCGACCGTCGAAGCAATGAACACTCCGTCCGTGCGCGAGCGGATGGCTGCCATCGGGACGGATCTGGTGACTTCCGACCGGACGACGTCGGACTACTTGGCGCACTTCGTCGTCAGTGAGATCAAAAAGTGGCAAGGGCCGATCAGGGCAAGCGGCGTATCGATAGAGTAACCGTACCGGCGTAACAGCCGACTCACATCGAGAGATACGGAGAACTCGAACCGTTGATGCTCCGTGAGTTTGCCGGATCGAAGGCTGGAGATGAGTCATGAGTACTCCGATTTCGCAAGGGTCGAAGTTGACGGGCCTCGAACTGTATGCCGGGCGCCGGGCCGATATGCAGTCAGAGCCGGCAGGCGTGACTTCACCACAAACGTCGGCACCTGCATCTACAAGCGAGGCGATGCTGGTCCGGGATGAGCCGAATGATGGGGATTTGAGCGACGACGGCTCGATCGAAGCGGTGTATGCGCAGCTCGACGAGGCAATTAAAAATGTAATTGATATTGGCCGCTTGTCGGACAGCGATGAGCTGCCCGCCGGCGAGCCGCAGCTTCCGCCTGCGCCGCAGTTAAGATCTGACGACAGGCGTGTTACTGTTAATTTTGCTTTGCCTGCAGCGGAAGTGCCGCACCGCAATTATGCCGGCGCCGAAGTCGAGTCGTGGCGCCGTTCGCGGCTCAATCCGGTCGTTGTGCCGGAGCCCCCCGACGCACACCAGCGCCGCGTGCCGACTTGGCTCCTTCGCTATGCTTTGATGATTGGCGGTGCCGCAGTCCTGGCTTATGGGATTGTAGTCATGCCGTCTACTCAAGGGCAGCGGAACACCCTCACACAGGACGCTGGAAACAATAGCGCGGCTACGATTGCCATCGAAACCAAAGCCGAGCCGGAGCAGTCATCGCGACTCATTGCTGAGGATCAGCGCGCAATCGCCAACGAGCCCATGCCGCTGGAAGTTTCCGTCGACAATGCGGTGCAAAACGCTTCCCTTCGCTTGGCCGGTTTGGCTGCTGGAACACATTTGTCAGCGGGCTCCCAAGTTGGCGATTCAAGTTGGCAGGTGCCACTCGACCGTCTCAAGAACGTTTATCTTTACGCTCCTA
>DASYAR010000497.1:0-13522 GCA_036501235.1 Planctomycetaceae bacterium | reverse complement strand
CGTGCCGGAGCCCCTCACGATTGGAGCGAGGGCCTCACGATTGGAAGAAACGTGGGAATTTTCCAATCGTGAGGGGCGCGCGCGACCCCCTCACGGTTGAGGGGCCAGCCCCTCACGAATGGAGCAAGCCCCTCACGATTGAAGAAACTGGGAGAAAATGGCACGGAACGACAGTTCCTCACAAGCTGGACGTCATGTTCTCCGAGTGTGCAACTCGAAACTCGCTCGGTCTCCCCTTTTTGTTTCTGCGCTCCTTCTGGTGCTCTGCGGTTACGTCCGTCCGATGCGGGCAAATCTAAAGAAAAGGGCAAATCAAGAACATTCCGGCCATTTATTGCACTTCTCGAGGGCAAATCAAGGGGCAAATCTAAGGGCAAATCAAGACGGAAAGGGCACCAGTGAGCGGGACCACTCCTCCTAGTTCTTCCGAGTGGTATACTGCATGAACCTGTGCAAACACGCGGATTGATCATCACCGGGACTGATACGGGGGTCGGCAAGACTTTCGTGGCCGTGGAGATCATCCGCGCGCTGCACGACCAGGGAGTCCGCGTCGGGGCGTACAAGCCGGTGGTTACAGGAAGTTTTCACGGGGCCGCCGGGCCGGTCTGGGACGACCTGGCCAGGTTGCAGGCCGCACTGGGAGGAGGTGACGTCCCAATCGAGCGCATCGCGCCTCAAAGATTTCTGGCGCCGCTGGCGCCCCCGGTGGCCGCTCGGATCGAGGGGCAAACCGTGGACGGCGAATTGCTCCGGCGCGGCATCGACTGGTGGAATGGTCGCGTGGAGGTCGTGGTCGTGGAAGGCGCTGGGGGCTTGCTGTCTCCCCTGACGGAAACGGAATCGCTGGCCGATGTGGCGCGCGACCTGGAATTTCCTCTGGTCGTCGTCGCGCGTCTGTCGCTGGGAACGATCAATCACACGTTGCTCACCCTGGAAGCCGCCGCCAGCCGGCACTTGCCCGTTGCGGGAATTATCCTGAACGAGCCTGTTCCATCCGACCCGGCCGATTGCTCGACGGAGACGAATGTGGAAGAACTCGAACGCCGTTGTCGTGTGCCGATTCTGGCGATTCTGCGTCACGCCGCGACGCCGGACTTGCTTCGAATGTCGCCGCTTTTCACAATAGATTGGATGGAGTACGCGCGGCGCCGCGGTGTCGGAAAAAGTGGGAGACTGGAATCGTGATGGAGTTGATCTGCGGGGCCTGTCACGGCCGATTACTGGCCGAAGTCCCGGGGACGACCGTGGCCTGCCCGCATTGCGGGACGCACTTGCACACCCCGGCAGCCCCTGCTCCACCTGTCGAACTGCCGCTCGCGCTGGATACGGAAGACGATCCGGCGCATGCCGCGAACGCCGAGGGGGATACGGTTAACATCAATCTCGCGGGACAGCTGCACGCAACTCCGCCGGACGTGTCTGTGCCAGAGGCGTTTGCTGTAGAAAAGTCGCCGGCGGTTTCGACCATTGCCTCCACCGAACCAGCGGGAGTCGAAACATCCCAGCTCCCCGTGCCGGTCGCCTCAGCCTCGGCAGCAACGGCGCCTGAGGACCCGCCGGGGGCAGTTCTCGCTTCGCCCTCCTCCGCGGAGCTGCCGATCTCCGCCATCGCTGCGCTGGCCACAGAAGGAATTGTCGACCCGGGCGACCACGCCGTGCCGGCCGACGCGTTCGTCACAGTAGGGATCGACGCAGACGGAGCGGTGAACATCTCGGTTCCAGCCGTCGGCGAGACAAGTCATATGGATCAGGAGCTGGCCTCCGTCGTTCAGGAAACTCCCGCTGTGGTTCGCAAGGGAGTGTCTCCGACCGCGTTCCTGCTGGTCGCCAGTTATGCCAGCGCGATGACGCTGGCGTGCCTGTTTCTTTTGTATCAGCGGAAGCATAATCCGGGAACGCTCGATCTGCCCGACCTGGCGCCTCCAGCTCAGACGGTGCAGGGAAAACGCGTCTCGTTAAAAAAACTCTATTTGCCCGAGGAGAAGCCGGTTCCCAGTGCGAACGTCCTGAAGCTGGGCGAGTCCCGGCAATACGGATCGGTGAAGGTGACTCCACTGCGCGTGACGCGCGGGCCCGTGGAGTTCTCTTTCTATAAAGCTGACGAGGATCAGGAAAAGGAGGCGGAAGGTCCGGTGCTCAAGCTGCACCTGCGATTCGAGAATGTCTCGCCGGATCAGGACTTTGTTCCACTCGACAGCGAGCTGGTCTATGCCAAAGATGTGACGAAGTCGGGAGAAATGTTCAATCACCACAACTTCGTGAGCAACGTCGGCCAGCGGGGGACGCGTGCGAAACACGCTTACACGTTCGACTTGAAGCCTGGCGGAATGTGGCTGATCAAAGATCAGCACATCGACGAGAAATTCGGGCCTGGACAGGTTCTCGAAACATTCATCCCCACGACGGCAGAGGAAATCGAGGCGCTCGAAGGGGACTTAGTCTGGCGAGTTCATTTCCGAAAGGGTTATAATCGCACCTCGTATCGCGGGGTGACCACGCTGATCGAAGTTTTGTTCAACAGTTCGGAAATCGTCGACGATCCGCACCCGGTCAACGAGACTCGCCCGGCCGACGGACCCACCGGAGAACCCGCGATCGAACCCGCCGAAAAACCCACCGAAAAACCGGACGACGATCAACCAGACGCAAAAGCTGCGACCAAAGAAGCCTAAATTCTCGTTGACTATTCCCCCAGCCCTTCAGGAGAAATTGTGATGGCTCGCCAGACGCGTCGGGAATTTCTGGAAAACTCCATGTTTGCGGCGACGGCTGCGGCCCTGGCTGGAGGCAGCCTCGTTCCGCAGGCCGGCGCCGAGGAGCAATCGACAAGCCCGAATGAAAGGCTGCGCGTCGCGGTGGTGGGGCTGAATGGGCGCGGGCAGTCGCACCTGGGGGGCTTTATGGGACGCAAAGACTGCGAAGTCGTGGCCGTCTGCGATCCGGATGAATCGGTCCTGCAATCCCGCGGCGTGGCCGTCGTAGAGAAGAAGACCGAGAAAAAGCCGGCGGCCTATCTCGACATTCGCAAGCTGCTGGAAGACAAGAGCATCGACGTCGTCACGATCGCCACGCCGAATCACTGGCATTCGCTGGCGGCCATCTGGGCGATCCAGGCCGGCAAAGATGTGTACGTCGAAAAGCCGGTCAGTCACAACGTCAGCGAAGGGCGTCGCGTCGTCGATGCGGCCCGCCATCACGGCAAGATTTGCCAGGCCGGCACGCAAAGCCGATCGAGCGCGGGCAAGCGAGAATTGATGGAGTTTCTGCACGGGGGAGGCATCGGCGAAGTGAAGCTCGCGCGCGGCCTATGCTACAAGCCGCGCGGTTCGATCGGCCCGCGGAGCGCAGGGTATCAGGTCCCGGCCAGCGTCAACTACGACATCTGGTGCGGTCCCGCGCCGATGAACCCTCTCACGCGACCGAAATTCCATTACGATTGGCATTGGCAATGGGATTATGGCAACGGCGATATCGGGAATCAGGGCATCCACGAAATGGACATGGCTCGCTGGGGACTGGGGCAAACCGACCTCGGGCGCTCCGTGTTCAGTTATGGCGGACGCTTCGGGTACGAAGACGCCGGTGAGACGGCCAATACGCAGGTCAGCGTCTACGATTACGGGGACAAAACGCTGGTCTTCGAAGTTCGGGGACTCAAGACCGATTCATTGAAAAATGCGAAGATCGGCGTGATCTTCGAGGGGACGCAAGGCTACGCCGTCGTCGGAACCAGCGACGTCGAAGGGGGCGTGGTATTCGATCCCGACGGCAAGCAGGTGAAGGTCTTTAACCGGGGTGGCGATCATTTCGGGAACTTCGTGAAGGCCGTGCGCAGCCACAAAGTCGAAGACTTGAACGCCGACATCCTCGAAGGCCACCTGTCGAGCGCCTTGTGTCACCTGGGCAATATCTCGTACCGGCTCGGCCAGAAGTTGAGCGTTGCCGAGTCACAGAAGATGCTCGAAAACACCAAGGTCAAGGACGAATGCCTCGAGACGTTCGAGCGCGTCAAAAATCACCTGAAGGACAATCAGGTCGATCTCGATGCGGCGCAGCTGCAATTTGGCGCGCAGCTCGCCGTGGATGGCAAAGCCGAGACCTTCACCGGCGCGAAGAGTGACAAGGCAAACCCGATGCTGACTCGCGAATATCGAAAGGGATTCGAAGTCCCCGCGTCGGCGAGTCTCGTCTGATGGGGACCCGGTCTTAATGCCGCGTGCGAAAAACCTCCTTCTGTTCGCAGCGCTGGTTTCGGCGGCCGGACTGTCGGCCGCCGATTCGGCAATCGCACGCGGCAACGATTTTGACGGCAGCGTCGCGCCTCTGTTGGCGCGGCGCTGCCTGGCCTGCCACAACGGCGCCGAGAAAAAAGGGGGGCTCGATCTTTCGAGCGCGAAGTCGGCGCTGGCAGGGGGCGACAGCGGCACGGTTCTCGTTCCCGGCAAGCCGCCGGACAGCCTGCTGTGGGAACGTGTCTCGAAGCACGAGATGCCGCCGAAGAAACCGCTCTCCGACGAGGAGCAGCGAGTTCTCGAACGGTGGATCGCCGCAGGCGCCAAGTGGGGGGCCGATCCGATCGACCCGTTCCGGTTTACGAGCGAGAATCGCGCCGGCTACGACTGGTGGTCGCTGCAACCCGTCAAACGACCGTCATTGCCGAAAGGCGCCGATGCCGCAGGGGAGCAGAATCCCATCGACCGGTTTGTTCTGGCCGGGCTCGCAGCGCGAGGTTTGAAACCTGCCGCGCGGGCCGACAAGCGGGCCCTGATTCGGCGTTTGTCGTTCGACCTGCTCGGCCTGCCGCCGACCCCGGCCGAAGTCGATGCTTTTGCAGCCGACGAGTCGCCCGACGCTTATGCGCAGGTGGTCGAGCGGTATCTCGAGTCGCCGCATTACGGGGAGCGGTGGGGACGGCACTGGCTGGACGTCGTCCGGTTTGGAGAGAGCCAGGGCTTCGAGCGCGACAAGCTGCGTCCGAATGCCTGGCCCTATCGCGACTGGGTGATCTCGGCCTTCAACGACGACCTCCCCTATGACGAGTTCGTGCGTTTGCAACTGGCCGGCGACGTGCTGCGCCCCGCCGACCCGCGTGGGACGATCGCCACCGGTTTTCTGGTCGCGGCTCCCTGGGACGAAGTCGGCCAGACGCAGCAAAGCGCCGCGATGAAGGCCGTCGTCCGGCAGGACGAGATCGAAGACCTGCTGGCGGCGACAGGACAGACATTTCTCGGGCTGACTGTCAATTGCGCCCGGTGCCACGACCACAAGTTCGATCCCATCACGCAGGCGGAGTACTACAAACTGGCGGCGATGCTGGCCGGATCGCGGCACGGCGAGCGCGAAAGTTTGTCGTCCACGGCGGCCGTCGCGCCCAATCGTGAAATTGTCGCGCGCCGCGAGGAACTGGCGCAATCCGAACGGCAGATCTCGGAAGACATCGCCAAAATCGACGGCCCGGCCCGCGAGCGAATTCAGGCCGCCCGCGCGAAATTGCCGGCGCCGGCCGTCGAAGTGCCGCAACCGATCGGGCGCTGGGAGTTCGACGGAGATTTGAAAGACTCGATTGGTGGTCTGCACGGAACGGCCCACGGGAGCGCGCGGACCGAAGGCGGAAGTCTGCTGTTGGACGGAAAAGACGGTTATGTCGAGACGCCTCCGCTGCCGATCGAATTAGGACCGAAAACTTTGGCGGTCTGGCTGACATTGGCCAGCGTCGATCAGCGCGGCGGAGGGGCGATGACGATCCAAAGTCCCTCGGGGGCCGTTTTCGATTCGGTCGTATTTGGAGAGCGCGAAGCCGGTCAATGGATGGCCGGAAGCAATGGATTCTCGCGCTGGCAGAGTTTTCTCGCCCCGGTCGAGACGGAGGCCAGTCGCCAAGTCGTGAACATCGCGATCGTCTACGGAGCAGATCGGACGATCACGGCTTATCGCAATGGGCGACGATACGGCGCATCATACACGGCTCCTGCGCTCGCGATCTTCGAGGCCGGGAAGGCGCAGATTCTGTTCGGCCTGCGGCACAGTCCGCCGGGGGGCGACCGCTTTCTCGCCGGCGCGATCGACCGCGCTGCGTTATACGATCGGGCGCTTGACGCCGATCAAGTGGCGGCGCTGGCCGGCGTCCCCAGTGACGTCGTCACCGAAATGCAAATCATCGCCGAGCTGCCTCGCGACCTGGCGAATCGCCGGCAAGAACTGCAATTCGACTTGTCTCGCGTGCGGATGGAAAAACGATTGCTGGCGGGTGGCCGGACCTACGCCGTCTCACCGTCCGCTCCCGAAGCCACCTATATTCTGGCGCGCGGCAATCCGGGACAGAAGCAGGAGCCGGTTGGGCCGGGCGTGATTCAATCACTCGCCGGGCTGTCCGCCGACCTGGGAATTGCGACGGACGCACCTGACGCCGTGCGCCGGCAGCGTCTGGCGGAATGGATCACAGACGTGCATAATCCGCTCACCCCCCGTGTGATCGCGAATCGGCTCTGGCACTATCACTTCGGAGTGGGAATCGTCGACACCCCGAATGATTTCGGTTTCAATGGCGGCCGCCCCACCCATCCCGAGCTTCTCGACTGGCTGGCCAGCGAATTGATCTCTCCCACTCCCCCTCCCTTACGAAGGGGGGGAAATGGTGCCTGGTCCCTCAAGCACCTGCAGCGCCTGATCGTCACGTCCGCGACCTACCAACAGTCCTCTGCGCCGAATGCCGAGGCGCTTAAGATCGATGCCGCCAATCGCCTGCTGTGGCGGCGCAGTCCGCAGCGGCTCGAGGCCGAGTCGCTGCGCGATGCGATGCTGGTTGTGGCGGGGGAACTCAATCCGCAGATGGGGGGCCCGGGCTTTCACGATTTTCGCACATTCACGTTCAATTCTCAGTTCTACGAACCGATCGATCCCGTGGGCTTCGAATTCAATCGCCGCACGGTGTATCGGACGTGGGTGCGATCGGGGCGCAACGAGTTCCTCGACGTGTTCGATTGTCCTGATCCCTCGACTGCCTCTCCCAAACGGGCCGTGACGACGACCCCCTTGCAGGCCCTGGCGCTGCTCAACAACGCGTTTACGTTCCGCATGGCCGAGCGGCTGGCCGCGCGCGTCGAGCGCGAGACGGCGGGAGATCTCGACTCGCGAATTGCGTATCTGTACTGGTTGGCGTACAACCGTGCTCCGGCCCCCGCAGAACTGACCGTGGTCAAGCGGCATGCCGGCCAACACGGCCTGGCCGCCTTGTGCCGCGTCGTGTTCAATTCCAACGAGTTTCTCTATGTCGACTGATTCCAAGAAGGCCCTATGATTCATCCCTGGCACGACGTCACTCCCGGAGAAGATCTCCCTGGAGAATTCAACGCGATCATTGAAATTCCCATGGGCTCGAGCGTGAAATACGAGCTCGACAAGCGCACCGGCCTCATCAAGCTGGATCGCGTGCTGTACTCGGCCGTTTATTATCCGGCCAACTACGGATTCATTCCGCAGACATTGGCCGAAGACGACGACCCTTTAGACGTCCTGGTGCTGTGCCAGGAGCCGGTCGTGCCGTTGACGCTCGTCAAGGCGCGGGCGATCGGCCTGATGACGATGATCGATTCGGGCAAGAAGGACCACAAGATCCTGGCAGTCGCCGTTTACGATCCGGAGTTCAACGGGTTTACCGAAGCCAGCGAGCTTCCGCCGCACCGGC
Organism: Planctomycetaceae bacterium; assembly: GCA_036501235.1. GTDB lineage: Bacteria > Planctomycetota > Planctomycetia > Planctomycetales > Planctomycetaceae > JACQFH01. Next base: position 5,835 of record DASYAR010000497.1, on the reverse strand, counting down.
TGAACATGTTGCGGCGATTTTTTCAGGACTACAAGATGCTCGAAGGCAAGGCGGTCGAAGTCGACGAATTGACGCCGTCCGAATTTGCCAAGCCGATCATCATCGATTCGCTGGAGCGATACAGCGAACACCGACGACGAGGTTTTCATAAGTCATGAACGACCGCGGTTGCGAGCGAGCCGCTTTCCGAATTGCGACCTGAACGCAACCGTTGGCGGAGCGCACGATGGATCTCAACGTCATCAATCGGCGTGAATTGCTCTCCTGGCCGGCGTACGGCCTGGGGGGAGCGGCTTTGTTCTCGCTGCTTTCTGACGCCGGGTTCGTGCACGGCGCTGCCGTGCCGGGAGAGGCGCCTGATCCGCCACCGCATCACCCCCCGAAAGCCAAACGAGCAATCCACATTTTTCTGTGCGGAGGATTAAGCCAGGTCGATTCGTTCGATTACAAGCCCGAGCTCGACCGGTTGCATGGCAAGTCGTTGACGGCCGACGAGCGCCCCGACGTGTTTTTCGGTCAGGTCGGGCTGCTGCGCCGGCCGGATTGGGCCTTTCAGCGGCGCGGCCGGTCGGGGCACTGGGTCTCCGAGTTGTTTCCGCATCTGGGAGAAGTCGTCGACGACCTGACGTTCATCCATTCGATGTTCGCCGAGACGTCGAACCACACGCCGGCGACGTTTCAGGCGAATACCGGCTTTCGTCTGAACGGCTTTCCGACACTGGGAGCCTGGCTGTCTTACGGCCTGGGGAACGAAACCGCAGACTTGCCTGCGTATCTCGTGATCGGTGACACGCGCGGACAGCCGGCCGGCGGTTCGATCAACTGGAGCAACGGCTTTTTGCCGGCGCGGCATCAGGGGGTGCTGATGCGCAGCAAGGGGGCGGCTATCGCCGACTTGAATCCGGCGCAGGATGTTTCGGCGCTGACCGAGTTCGACAACCGCAGGCTGCTCGAGGAGCTGAACCGCCGGCATCTGGAATCTCGCGGCGCCAGCGATGAATTGTCGGCCCGGATTCGCGCCTATGAAATGGCGGCGCGGATGCAACTGGCCGTGCCCGAAGTCACCGCCCTCGACCGCGAGACGGCGGCGACCGCTGCACTGTACGGCCTCGATCGACCCGAAACGGCTGAATTCGGGCGAAGCTGCCTGTTGACGCGGCGACTGCTCGAGCGTGGGGTGCGATTCGTGCAGTTGTTTTCCGGCGGCGCTTTCGGCTCGCCGCGCATCAATTGGGACGCGCACGAGAACGTCGTCGAGAACCACGGAAAAGAAGCGCTGCGGATCGACCGTCCCGTGGCAGGGCTATTGCGCGATCTCAAGCAGCGCGGGCTCCTGGAGGACACCCTGGTCATCTTCTCCTCCGAGTTCGGCCGAACGCCGTTCACCCAATCGGCGGACGGCATTCTGGGGCTGGGGCGCGATCACAACCAGAATGGGTTCACCGTCTGGCTTGCGGGGGCGGGGCTCAAGCCGGGCTTCGCCTACGGGGCGACCGACGACGTCGGCTATCGCGCCGTCGAGCGGCGCACGAGCTGGTACGACTTCCATGCGACGGTATTGCACCTGTTGGGGATCGATCACGAGCGCCTGACATTTTACCACAACGGGATCAAGCGCCGTTTGACGAACGTGCACGGGGAAATCGTGCGCGATGTGCTGGCGTAATGTCGTTTTTGCGCGATGACGGCGTGAAGAGGCAAGCTCGACTCAGGCGCTCTTTGCGCGCCGGGTCGTTTGAATTATTCGCGATTCGCGCTGTCACTCGTGAAATCACATTTCGAATCGAAACGTGTGACTCAAGTAGCGCCCGATGCGACTGGCGAGCGACACGGGGGCCGCGTCGATCTTCGCCTGCCCGGCCTCCCCGATCAACAGCGACGCAGCGGATTTGTCGAGCATGACCCGCGCCTGGTACGCCGTGCTGACGGGACGCTGCACTCCCGCTTCGTCGACTCGCGTGGGCACGACGCCGGCCGGCAACAATTCGGCCGGCGTGACTTGCAAGTCGACTTCGGCCACCTCGCGGATCGTCCCCGCGAAGGTCCGCCCGGGAGACTGTTCGAGCTGGATCTGCACAGCCTGACCGACACGAATAAATTCCACGTCGCGCTGGTCCAGCACCAGCGAGGCCTCGAAGCGCTGCGGATCGCCGATCTGGCACAACAGCGTCCCCGTTTCGAGGACGCTGCCGCGATTCTCGCCGTCGAGCGCCAGTCCCGACCAGGTTTCGAGCTCGCCTGCAGCATGCCTGGCCGGCTTTCGTCGGACCGGCAGCACCGTGCCGGCGATCGGCGCTTTGACGACCAGCCGCGATTCGTCGGCGATCCGTCGCAGGAGTCGCTCTTCCAGATCGCCTAGAGCTTCTTCGGCTGTGGGAATCAGGGCGGAGGCCGCCGCATCATTGGTCTGCCGGCGCTTCAAATTGTCGAGCCGCAGTTTCTGCTCGTTGCGTTGCCCCGTCAGGCGTGCGATCTCCAGGCGGAGATCGAGATTTTCGAGAACTGCGACCGGCGCTGCTTCGCGAACCAGATCGCCCGCCGTCGCCGTTTCGACGATCGTCCCAGGAACCGTGACATACACTTGCCGTGCGCCGCCCGCTTCGATCACGACCGGTGCGGCAATCCGATGCGGCAGCGGCGTGAGGAGTCCGGCGGCAACGCACAGGCACACGATGATTCCGCTGGTCAGGGCGCGTCGGGGATGCATTTGTCGATTCCAACAGGCATGTTGAATGAACTTGAAACTTCGCCAGATCGGCCCGGCCAGGATCCCTGCCGCAACGACCAGGGCCAGCGCGTCGGCCACGACTTCCATGCGGTGCGGTTTGAGCAGATTGTGCAGCAGCCACAAGATGCCCAGCATGATGACGATTCGGTACAACCCCGAGGCAATCGCAAACAGCCCCAGCAGGAATCGGCTGACAGGCCCGTGGTCGTCATCACCTTCAGTGGGAATTCCCAGCGCGGCGGCCGCAGTCCAGTCGCGAAGCACGTTCCCCGCCTGCTGCGACAGGTTGGGAACTTCCGCCAGATCGGCAAGCACGAAATAGCCGTCGTAGCGCATCAGCGGATTGCCGTTGAACAGCAACGTGCTGACCGAGCACACGAGCATGACGTTGAAACAGAGCGAATTAAGCAGACCCGGTTCACTGAACCACCACAAGAAGGTGCACACGCCTGCCAGGACCAATTCCACGAACACTCCTGCCGCGCCGATCGCGGCCCGCTGCCATTTGTTTTCGATCATCCAGGAGTCGGAAACATTGCAATACAGACAGGGCGTGAAAACCAGGAACAGCACACCCAGCTCGTGGCAGGCACGACCGAAATGCCGACAGGTCAAGGCGTGTCCCAACTCGTGCAGCGCCTTCGTGAGCGCGAGGGCCACGCTCAGCCAGATCAAAGTGGCCGGGGTGAGCAGCGAGTTGACGTCGGGAAAGCGCGATTGCACCTCGTCGAATCGCGTGACGACGAGACCGACTGCCGCCAGCACCACGACGGCGCCCAGGAGCAGGTTGGCCGGTGAAAACAGCCAGCGGCACTTTGGCGAGAGCCAGTCGAGGAACCGTTGCGGATCGATCCCTCGCAAGCGGATCGCCAGAACATTCGAGACGGTCGCGCCCAGGTTCCGCAAACGTGCGGTATCGGCCCGCTTCAGCAGCTCGTCCGTTTGTCCCGGTGCGTCGGACAGGATCAGTCCTTCGCGGTGGAGCATCCCGAGGAACGACTGAATCTGGCCGACATCCAGGCGGCGGGGCGCAAATTGCCGTTCGAATTGGTCACGCAAATCGGCCAGCGTCGCCCTTCCGTCCAGGGCCGTGAAGAGGCAGTATTCTTCATCGCGAAGATGAAAATAGCGCAACCGCACCGGATCCTTGATGGCCCAATACCGACGGCCGATAAACGTCTGAGCGACGGCTTCCAGGTCGTTGCGACGGCGCAACGCCAGCCGGCGGTTCAGCCCGGCGGCGGAAGTTGGCGCGTGAGGCATGACAGATCGTGTTACCGCTCCCGGCGGGCGGCCTCGGTTGTTTTTTCCGAATGGATCGTCACTTTGCCGCGAAGTCCCGGGCGCAGCAGCAACTCGGAATTGTCGATTTCCGCCCAGACACGCACCGTCTGATTCACCGGGTCGATTTCAGGGCTGACGAAAACGACGGTGCCGATAAATTCCCTGGCCGGCTGATCGGGCAGATCGACCGTCAGCGTCGCTTTCCGCCCCACGAGGTTTCCGTTCAAGTGCTTAGACTGAACGAAGCCTTCGACGCGCAGGCGGTCGAGCCGCAGCACGCGGACCACGGTCTTTCCCGCCGGCACCCATTCCCCGCGCTGGGAGTTGACCTGCACGACCATTCCCGAGATCGGCGAAACGATCGCGCGGCGGTCGACCGCCTGCTGGGCCAGTTTCATTTCGGTTTCCTTCAAGCGGCTGGTGAGCTCGGCGGTTTCCTGCTCGTGGACGGCCTGCTCGATTTCCAGCTCGGTCTTGTCGGCCGCCAGCCGCAGTCGGTCGATTTCCGCCTCCGACACCGCATTCTTTTTGACGGCGTTGGAATCGAGGCCCCGGCGCAATTCGGTACGGGCCACATCAGCGGCCTTTTTGCTGATGCGAACCTTCAGATCGTTTTTGGCCTGTTTGCGGGCGATCTCGAATTCGATCGCGGCGCGGTCGTGCGTAAGGCGCGCTTCGCCGTCTTCGATACGAGCCAGCACGGCCTGGCTTTCGACCATGTCTCCTTCTTTGACGTCGATCGACGACAACACTCCTTCGACCTTCGCCGGGATCTCGACCTCTTCGATGATCGTCACCAACGTCGATTCCGCTTCCATGCGGTGCTGCGCCGGCAAGTTCTTGTCGGGCGCACCCTCGTCGGCAGCACTCTTCCCCACGGCCGATTTACCCGAGACCGACTTGCCGGGCGATTGTCTGCCAGAGGCCGATTTGTCCGCAGGATTTTCGCCGGATTGAAATCCCAACACGGCCAGAACGAACATGAGCAGCGGCAGCAGTTTCATTTCAGAACAGCACTTTCTTCTGGATCGTTTCCCAGAGACTGTGGAACCAGACGAATCCAATCGAGCGCCTCCCGCAGTGAATCCGCGAGACGGCGGTCGCGCTGGGCCGCAGTCCCTGGATTTCGTCTCGTTCGACTCGCACGGTGACGAGCACATTGGCCTTGTCGGGAGGGCGGACGTCCGTCGCCAGGGCGATTTTCTCGATCGTGCCCCGGTATGAGGCTCCGGCTTCGGTGGCCAGCATGAACGAGACGTTCAGATCTCGTCCCAGGCGCTCCTGGGCCGCCAGAACGTGCCCGATGCGATCATCGGGAACTTCGACTTCCAGAACCCACGGACCGCCCAGATCAGCGACCTGCATCAGCACTTGCCCTTTCTGCACGGGCCGGGCCTCCAGCAGTTGCCGCACGTTCCAGGTCACGACAGTCCCCGTCAGCGGGCTGCGGACCAGGAGATCGTCCTGCTGCGCTTTGAGGATTTCGTGCTGCTCCTCGAGGCTCTTGAGAGATTCCCGAAGCTCGGTTTCTTCCGCGGTGAGCTGATTATATTTTTCACGATCGGCCGCCGTTTGCGGACTGAGCTTCAGCCGCGTCGCCTGGACTCCCGAGAGTCGCTGACGAATCGTCGCCAGCTCGCCCAGCAACCGCGTCGATTCGAATTCGAGCTGCGAGCGGGTCATGACGACCAGGACGTCCCCCGCGCGGCACTCTTGCGAGTGTTCGGTGCGAACTTCGGTGACAATCCCCTCGCTACGTGCGAAGACGTTGCGGCGTAACGCGGGTTGCAGCAGCCCGCGCCCTTCCACTTCGAAGTCGGCCG
>DASYAR010000496.1:0-8258 GCA_036501235.1 Planctomycetaceae bacterium | reverse complement strand
GGATTCGCTGGACCATTTCTCCACTGCCGCCGCCGTCTGTAATGACGTAAACTGTCTTGCTGTTGTAGGACAGCACGTCGACCATAATCTCCGGCTGATGGACGTAGCGGCACAGATGCTCTTCCACGACGCCTTTCACTTCATCCAGCGTCATCCCATTGACAAAAACGCTGCCGTAAATTCCCAGAGAAACGGTTCCGTCGGGACGGATCAGATGTTCCCCTGAAATCAATTGCTTGCCGTTGACGTTGGGAAGCGAGACGGCGACTTTGGGATCGCCCAGGCCCGCCTGTTCACGCAAGTGCAGGTCGATCGCCGTTTTGGCATCGCGGACGGTCAACCCTTCGATGACGACCGATCCATATTCGGGGCCGAGGTCGATGGAGCCGTCGGTTTGCACACGATAGACCCCGGAGATCGTGCGGAAATCATTTTGAATCGGGTCGCCACCCTGTTCGATCGGCAGCGTGTTGCTGACGCGGACGACGACTTCGTCACCGGCCCGCAAGGGATCTTTCATCGGTCGAATGTTGTTGACCGATTCGATCGACAGGATGTCGGGAGCTTCCACCCGATAGGGGGGAATGCTGATTTTCTGAAGTTCTCGAGGAATATCGCTGACCGCGACGTCGGCGGTTGTTTCCCGCAATCCCAGGGGCGTACAGCATCCCGATCCGCCCACGCCAACGCAGGCGGCGACTACGATGACGCCGAAAAGCCTTACCTGACAGGCATTTAAGACACTTCGCAGAGAGTATTGAATGTCGATCATGTCAAGTATCAATAAGTCCCGATGCAGTCGGCAAAGTCCGGCTATCCTCTACAATCGGCAAATCTTATCAACCACCTTGACTTGAATTCCCAGTTCTCACGATGACCTGCGAGTTCCGGCTGTTTGGATGGGTTGCGTCAACCGCGAGAAGCTCGATAGAGTTGGATTCAACGTCAACCAAGCACGGAGGCTTTCGGGACAGCTCAAGTCTACCTCGCACCTTGACGCGTTCGATTAAATAGGGGGGGTGTATGCGGCTCTGGTGACCGCCACGGGCTTCAAACCCGGTGTGGCGTCTGCAAAGGCGCCAGGTGGGTTCGATTCCCATCCGCCCCCGGAAATTCGCGGGAAACCTCGCATTGTGCGGGGTTTTCTGCGTTTTCAGAAATTGATTTCGGGCCGTTTCCACACATTTCCGGCGGTTGGTGCGTCGGAATTTGCGTTGCCTTTTCTGACGGGACCGACTTGCACGGCCGGCATCCCCTCCCCTGCGGGATATCAATCGTCGATCGTCGGCAGAACGCGCTGCAGGTGAGGCCGAAGATCAAACGGGCTGCAACCTGCCTCTGGCATTCGATCCGCCGTGGCACGGAACCATGAATGCCGGTTCGATCCCGTATTCGAGGAGGATGATTCTCGAAGAGGTCCTCGGCGCGGAATTTGCTGTCGATCGAGGGTCGAGGCATCGAGGACCCCTTTCTCCAAGTCCGCAAGTTTTGCTGGGGAGGCTCACGATGGATCTGTCGGCTAATCATTCCACGCGAATTTGGCGCGCGATGATTGGATTTGTCGTGGCGAGCTTCCTTGATTTTCTTATGACCGACGCGCTGCTAAGCCGGTCGGTTAATGACCACGGATTTCAGTTCGTCGAGAGCAACCCTGTCGCCGCCTATTTTTTGAATGTCGGGGGTACGGTCGGGCTGGCCGGATTCAAAATCGCGATGGTCGCCGTGGTGACAGCCTCCTGTCGCATCATCGCTGTGAAACGCCTGATCGCCGCGCGGCGAATCTTGGATTTCGCGGCTGCGACGGGATCTTCGGTCGTCATCTACAGTGCCGGCCTCGCGATACAATATCACCTGTGACTGATTAGGCTGCCGAGTTGCGATTTGTTTTCGTGGACTTAGGATCGGTCGATTCCAGCGCCGGGTCTCCCAGCTTCCACAGGGTCTTGGCAGTCGGCGGGTAGTGACCTTGATGGACAATCCTGCGGTCAATTACTTCTGCAAATAGCCGTCACGAATGGCGTGCAACTGTTTCCAGATCGCCTTATCGCGAGCCTGAGGTGAGACACAGGCAAAGATGTAGCTGTGATCGTTCGTGGCCCATGTCGAAATTTCGAGGTTCAGCTTCTGCTGCTTCTTCGTGGCGAACGGTTCGACCCAATCCAGCGTGCCTGTGTACTGCGTCAACATATCTGCACCGGTTTTATCCGACGCAGGCTTTGTATCGGATTTCACGCGCTGCAATTCCAGCGCGAATTTCGACGGATCGACATCAGGGAGCTGGCCGTTGAGAACGGCCTTGCATAGACCACGATAGTATTTCAGAAACTCGTCTTTCAGAACGGCTTCCGTCGGAACGAGGTCCGGCTGAAGTTCGAACACAAACGCATAGCAGAAGAATGAATCCGACGCCGGTTTCATCATCCCCGGCGCGAACCGAATCTGCTCAGAACCTTTCAGCTTCATGTCGGGAGCAAATGCCGGCGGAAGGTCTATGGTTTCTCCGCCCCACCCGTCGGGGGCGACGAGCTTTGCAGCGCCTGGCTTATCGGCAGCCAATAGCGTCCCGAACATCAGCAGGCTGACGGAAAACAGGCGAAGCATGGGAACCTCCTGCAAATGGGGAACGAGCGAAAAAGCTGCGGCAAGAATAAACGACGGCCACGGCCCTGTCACGCGGACGTCTCGACAGAACCCCCTTCCCGACCCATGCCGCCCCGAGTATTATCCGAGGCATGGCCGTCGCCCTCGCTGTCTCTGGAGTTGACTTCGCCGCGTTTTGCGTCTGGCTGATGGACCCCAGAAGGCCGTTTGCTTCTCGCGCGGGATGCCGCTAGAAAGAAAGCTTCAAGGCATTGAGAGAATTGCTTCCACTGCAGAAATCGGGTGACGTCATGAACAGCAAAAGTGGTGCTACGCGACGGCAGTTCCTGGGACATTCAATGGCAGCCGCGGCTTTGCCCTGGATCATTCCCTCACATGTGCTGGGAAAAGACGGCGCGATCGCTCCGAGCGAGAAGATCACGCTGGGCGTGATTGGAATCGGACCACGTTGCACGTACGACCTTCAGGCCATGCTGGCTCTCCCCGACGTCCATTGCGTGGCCATTGCCGACGTGCAGGCCAGTCGCCGGGACGCCGGAAAGACGCTGGTTGATAAGCACTACGGCAATTCCGACTGCAAGCTGTACCGCGATTTTCGAGAACTGCTCGATCGAAAGGACATCGACGCCGTCCTGATCGCCACCGGTGACCGCTGGCACGCCACGGCCTCCATGCTGGCGGCGCAAGCGGGAAAAGACGTCTACAGCGAGAAGCCTTGCGGACTGACGATTGAACTTTGCCAGAAACTGGCCGCGACGATGAAGGCCACGGGACGGATCTTTCAAGCCGGGACGCAGCGTCGGAGTGTGCCGAACTTCCGGCAGGCGGTGAGGCTGGCACACAGCGGAAAGCTTGGCAAATTACAAACGCTGTATGCTTCAGTTTACGTTCCGACGCTGGACAACAGTTGGCTTCCGGGTGAGCCCACCCCACCCAGGGACGTCGTCGATTGGAATTTGTGGCTGGGGCCTGCTCCCTGGCGGCCGTACAGCAGTCAGTATGTTGCCGGCAAATGGCGAGGGTATTATGACTTCGACTCGGGCGCCCGGTTGCTCGACTGGGGAGCGCATACGGTCGACTTGTGTCAGTGGGCCAATCAGGCCGATCACACGATTCCCGTCTCCTTCGAGCCGTCCGACAACGGCATCATTTGCCTCTACGGGAATGGAGTGAAGCTGGTCCTCGACTTCCTGCCAACGCCCTTCGGCGATCGAGGTCCCAACTGGATCACCAAGCTCGGAACCTGTCCGGTGCGGTTCGTGGGCGACGAAGGCTGGCTGGAGACGGGAGACAACGGCGACACCGAGGTTTCGTCCGAGGCGCTCCGCCGCGATCTTCAAGAGAAGGCGGCCAAAGTCAAAGGTCTGGACGTGTCGGCCCACGCCAGGAACTTTTTCGACTGTGTCAAATCGCGGAAACCCACCGAGGCGAATCCGGACGTGATGCGGAACTCACACGTCGCCTGCCACGCGGCGGCGCTGTCGTGGATCCTCAAACGCAAATTGACGATGGACCCGGTGAAACAGGAGTTCGTGGGTGATGATGAAGCCAACAGCCTGTGTTCTCGCCCCGCCAGAGAATGGAGTTAATGATTTTTTTCTATGCTCCTGGACGACCGCATGTCGCCCGTTGAAAAAGGGGACAGTCCCTCTCGGCGGTATCGGTTTGTTGCGGAGAATTCACTCATTGGAAAGGGACAGTCCCTTTTTCAACAGGCTGCTAGTGCTCGGTCGGCTTCGCCATCCACGCCGCCAGCCGTTCCGCCACGGCCGGCCAGAGATTCTCCACGAATTGCCGGCTCCCGGCTTCCGACAAATGGCAGGGGTCCATGAACACGGACCGATCCTCGGGCATTAACGCTCGTTCGTCGACGAACGACACTTCCGGATGCGCCTCGGCCAGCGTGCGGATTGCTGCGTTCTGGGCGTCGAGCGCTGCGGCCACATATTCCGATTTTCCCCAGCACGTCAGCGGATTGCTCCGGGAGTGCCGCGAACCGCTCTCGGCCCGTTGATCGTCGGACAGATCGTCGGGCGGGTCGACCGGCAGGTAGTAAGCGAACGTCATCAGCAAAACTCGATCGCCGCGCGTCGCCGCCGCGCCGAGGATTTCCTCGTGGTTTCGTCGCAGCGTTCGAACCGTTTTGATCTCCCGGCCGAATTCCATCAGTTCCGGACCGATCGTCCTGAGTAAACCCTGCCCCATCAGAGGCACTTGATCGGTCAGGCGGATGGGAAGCGACATCCGGCCGGTATCGATCGCGTCGGCGACCTCTCTGTACCACGAAAAATGCAAGTAATCGTCTCGAAATTCTTCGCTCGGGCAACAGTTCATGGCGACGTCGTTAATGCCGTCGTAGACCAGCACCAGGTCGAACTGCTCTCCGGCGACCAACCAGTACTTGATCAGGCTGTCGCGCGACGTATGTGCCGGCGCCGCGAGATTGAAAATTCGGAAGCGATTGCCCGCCGCATCGGTCAGTCTCTCCGTCAGGCACTGCTCGACGTTCCCCCAGGCCGGAGTCAGTACCGATCCTCCCAGCAGCAGGACGTCGAAGTAGTCGTCCGCATGTCGCGGATGCAGCTCTTGCACTTTCGATTGCCGAACTTCGCCGTAGAAAAAATCGATTGTGAGCGGTGCTTGAGTGAGCGGCACCCCCGCGGAGAGGTTCCAGAACAGCTTGATTCCCAGGAGCGCAAGCCCCCAGCAGAACAGCAAATAGATACCGATAAACGACAGCCTGCGGAGCCGACCCTGCGGCAGATGCACCCACCGCGCGGCCGACCGCGCCGGAATCGGCTTCGGGGCCGGCTGCGGAGGCGGGGTCAGGGGGGCTGCCGACATGACCCGATTGTAGCACACCTGCCCGTCGCGCGAATCGTGCCAGGTCTCGTCGGCGGCAGGTCGACCAAGCCTGACTCATTTTCTTTTCAGTCATTCCGCCTTTGCCGGATCGAGGAACACGATGATCGAAGGATTGCCGACAGGAGTGTAATGGCCGGTGAAGTTGAGGCCGCCGGTTTTGCGATCCACGCGAAAGACGGCGACATTGTCGCCGCGCTGATTGCAGCAGTAGAGAAACTGGCCGGCGGGGTCAAAGTTGAAGCTGCGCGGATAGTTCCCGCGGGTCCACTCCTCCCCGACATAGGTGAGGGCGCCGTCCGAACCTGTGGAAAAGATCCCGATACTGTCGTGCAGCCGGTTGCCCGCATACACAAACCGGCCGTCGCCTGAAACCAGAATTTCGGAGCAGAAGTTACTGCCGGCAAACTCGCGTGGCAGGGTCGAGATCGTCTGCCGTGACGATAATCGACCCGTCGCGGCATCGTAGTCAAACAACACGATGGTCGAGGCTTCCTCCTGAATGGAGTAGAGCCAGCGGCCATTCGGGTGAAAATGGAAATGTCGGGGCCCGTCCCCGGCTGGCAATGAGACGGCGGACGGATCACTCGGAGTCAGCACGCCCTTCTGCTCGTCGAATTTCCAGACGAAGATTTTATCCAGGCCCAAGTCCACGTGCAGCACGAAGCGTCCGGAAGGATCGGCTGCAATCATGTGCGCGTGAGTCCGATCATGTCCGCTGAAGGCGAAGCTGCCCGAGGGAGCGTTAGTCGCCTTCGTGGGGCCAATCTTGCCGACGTCGTTCTTGATATCGCTGGCGGTCCCCAGACGACCGTCGGTAAGAATTGGCAACACGGCGACGGATCCCCCAAAATAGTTGGCCACCAACAGGAACCGCCCCGACGGATGGACGCTCACGTACGTGGGGCCGGCGCCGCCGGAACGAACGGTGTTGAGCAGCTCCAATTTCCCGTCAGAACGGTTGACGGAAAAGGCGCTGACCGTCCCTTCTTTATCTTCGCCCACCCGATCCGTTTCATTGGCGGAATACAGGCGGGCCCCGGATTTATTCAATGCCAGGCAACTGGGGCTCGTGCCCAGCTCCTGAACGCCCGCGGGGGTCATCTTCCCGGTGCTGCGGCTCACTCGAAAAATGTGAATGCCGCGACCATTTCCGGGCGGCAGGTCGACCTGAGTTGGCAATACATCGCTGAGCGGAGAGCTGAAGGTTCCGACATAGGCGAAGAGTGGTCCGTCAGCTTCTGCCGGTTGCGCCTGGAGCCAACGATCCGTCAGGAATGACGCCCCGGCCAAGGCGACAGAGGATTTCAAAAATGAACGTCGGGAACTGTCGAGTGGAATCATGATGCAAGCAGCCAGTCTGGTCGAGGAAACGCACGTCGATGATCGGATCAGACCTCGGAATACGAAGCCGGTGTCAGCAGGCGGTTTGTCACTTTGGACACGATTTCCTTATCGGCGTATTCGGGAATGGCTTTCAATTTCAGCCATTCCGGATCGGTCCTGAACCGTCCCCACGCCGCTTTGAGTCCCGGGTCGTCGGGAAAGACCAGCATGTACGTCAGATTGGACATGGTACTTCCGAGAATCGTTTCCGCAAAAAACACAGGTGTCAGCCCGACTCGTTTGAAGATCGCCAATTCTCCTTCGTTGAACATCTCGATCTTTTTCCTGCTGGCCCGCTCGTTGTGGCTTTCGTAGATCCGCAGATTGAATAGCCGCGGTTGTGCGGGATTCGGGAGCTCCATTTTGGGCATGCCGGCGATCGCCGTGAGAAGCGAACTATCGATTCGTTCATAGATCGGATCACTTGCCGTGGCTGCCAGGTATGCCGCCGCCGATTTCTGATACTCGCCGTCGGCCGACATCTGCGTCGCGAGCGTGGACACGCTTTCGATCCGGGGATGGACCAGTAGCACGTGAGATTTTACGTTTTCCGGCCCGATCTGTTCCACAAAGACGCCGACCGGACCGAATCCGTACCGTTTGAGCGCCGGCATGAACGCGTTTTTCAAGTAGTCGTCCAGCAGCGGGATCTTGACGGTTTTCAGCGAATAGGTCCGCAGCTCGTAAATCTCGCGCTGAGATTCGCCGGCTGCGGTTGCCACGGTCGGGCCCCCGGCCGCCATCGCCGAAATGCCGACGACCGACGCCTGAATAAATGATCGACGTTTCATGGGAGTGGCTCCTTGCAGAATTGGACTGCGGCGACCTGCCCGCTGCACAGGCGGCTGCACAGGCGTCCGACGAGTCCCAGCATAAGGCGATCCGATCGAGAATCAACCGTCAGGTGAAGATCGCCAGACCTGCACCCGCGATATTCCGCCGCGATGGCCGCGCACGACGACCGGGCCTTTGTGGCCGCTCATCCAATTTTATTTGATTTGCGGAGGATCGTCTCGCGCGAGAGTTCGGACCGGATGGATTTCAGACGCACACTCCGGCATGATGAAGGGCACCGTCGAAGCGATGCAGCGAACGAAACCGGCCGCGGAAACAGGGGCCGCTAATCAAGTTCTCGAATCGGAACAGGAGTGCAATCAATGGCTGAAGACTACCGCCAAATCTTGGTCCCCGCTGAATTCCTGCCGGCAATCACAATTCTCGTCAAGGAACTTCGCCACGCTGCCGACGAACCGCAGACATTCGACAAGGAAGAAGTGACCCTGATCCAGCCGGACGCGAGGCAGTTTGGAGTGGGGGAGATTCCCCCGGCAGTGCTTTACATTTCCATTACGGCGGCCGGATGGATCACCAAGGCCTGGGTCGACAAGCATCTGATGCCGATCATCATC
>DASYAR010000495.1:0-7001 GCA_036501235.1 Planctomycetaceae bacterium | reverse complement strand
CCATCGTACTGGTCCATGCGACCGACGGAAAGCCAACCGGCCCGTGGAAACGCTCTCCAATTTGCAAACTCGCTCTCGATCGGAATCTCATGAGCACAATTCAACGTGTCGGATATCTGGCGTTGAGTCTTGTTTTGTTGCTCGCGCCATCATGGCTGGCCTCGCCGGCTCAGGCCGCCGACTTCCGGGCCGGGGCGTTCGCGCAGCCGATCTCGCCAACGAGATTTCCCGCTCCGGTGAACGGCAGCATGAAAGGCGCCTTCGCCGCCGACGTGCACGATCCGATGCAGGCCCGTTGCCTGGCGCTGCACGACGGCAAAATGGAACTGGTGTTCTGCATCGTCGATGCCTGTGCCATTCCCCGCGAGATCTGTGAGAAGACCAAAGAAATCGCCTCAAAGCTCACCGGAATCCCGGTGGCGCAAATCCTGATTTCAGCGACGCACACGCACTCGGCCGCCGCGCTGACCCCCGCATTTCAGAGCGATCCCGATCCTGAATACGTCGCCGGGCTTCCCGAACGCATCGCGCAGGGCATCATCCAGGCTCATGCCAATCTGGAGCCGGCCGAGATCGGCTGGGGACGGGGAAGCGATCCCGCGCAGGTCTTCAACCGCCGTTGGCTCGTCAAAGCCGGCGAATCGTACGAAAACCCGTTCGGCGGCAACGCCGACCGCGCGCGGATGAATCCGGGTTATCAGAATCCCCTCGTCAGTCGATCGTTCGGGCCCATCGATCCGGCGGTCGCTGTGCTGGCCGTGCGATCTGCCGCAGACAAGCGCCCGCTGGCGTTCTTCGCCAATTACAGCCTGCATTACGTCGGCGGATTTCCCGCGATCTCGGCTGACTACTTCGCCGTGTTCGCCGACGAAATTGGCCGGCGTCTCAAAGCCGGCGACGCCCGTTACGACAACAAACCTGCGTTCGTCGGCGTAATGTCGAACGGCACGAGCGGCGACATCAACAACGTCAATTTCACCGGCCCGGCCCCTGGGCCGCGTCAGCCTGGCGAACAGATTCTGGTGGTCGCCAAGAGCGTCGCCGAGGCGGCGATGAAGGCCTACGACCAGCTCGAGTTCCGTCCGCACGTCACTCTCGACGCGATCGCCGCCGACATGGAGCTCGCGGTCCGCAAGCCGTCCGCCGACGATCTGAAGCGCGCCAGGGAGTTGCTGGAAACGACGCCGAAAGATCCGGACGGGCAGTATTCGAACATGAATGCCGTCTATGCGCGCGAAACGGTGCTGCTGGACGCGTACCCCGATAAGGTCCCCGTCAAATTGCAAGTGTTGCGAATCGGCGACCTCAGTATTGCCGCGATTCCCTGTGAAGTGTTCGTCGACATCGGACTCGATTTGAAAAAACGGACGCCGTTCGGGCAACACTTCACGATCTCACTGTCGAACGGCTACAACGGCTATCTGCCGACCGCCGAGCATCATCAATACGGCGGTTACGAAACCTGGCGCGCCCGCAGCAGCTACCTGGAAGTCGAAGCCGCCGCGAAGATTACCGTGCGGCTCGTGGAGATGCTGACGCAGCTCCAGAAACGCGCGACGCCGTAGCGCGCGGGCGAGCAAGAGGGGGAGACAAGGAGAGGGGGAGACAAGGAGAGGGGGAGATAAGGAGAACTGACGTTTCGCCCCCCGCTCGATCCCCCCGCGGACGGGGGAGGAATTTTGTCCTACACTACTTCTTGCTGGCATACGTCTTTCCCAAAACCTTCGAGATCTCGCTCTTCAGATCGGCGGGATTTACTTCGTCTTTCCAGCGGTGCACGATTTTGCCGCCGGGGGCGATCAGGAGGGTGTAGGGGACGGGGCCGGCCCATTCGGAATCGACGATGTCCGCCAGCTTGTCGCGGTCGTCGGTGCTAAAGATGTAATTCGTGCATGAGACGTGATGCTTTTCCAAAATCTTCTGTGCAATCTCCTTCCGCTCGGGGGGATCGATCGAGAGGGTGTACATTTCAAAGTGCCGGCCGCGGTACATACGATTGGCGGTCACGAATTCGGGAAGCTCCGAGATGCACGGGGCGCAGGTCGTCGACCACAGGTTGATGAGCCGGTATTTTTCGGTCTTGTTCGCCGTCAGCTCGCGCAGGGCTGATTCCTCGATTGATTTCAGCGCGACGGGCTCGGCATTCCATTTCTCGATCGATTCGCGGGCGCTGTCGCGTTTGTCGGCCCATTTCGTCGAGCAACCGAAGACCCGCGTTTTGGCGATGCGCACTTCGCGTCCGGCAAGCAGATCGTCGAGCGCCTTGCGGGCGTCGTGCGATTTTGGCTCGGCGGTTTCGCTGTCGTCGATCCGGCCGTTGTAGCGCAACTTGCGGTCGCCGTCGAAAATGAAGACGTGCGGCGTCGCCAGAGCGCCACACGCCGTCGAGACGCGCTGCGTTTCTCCGTCGTACAGGTAGGGGAATTTGAAGCCGCGGCGTTTGGCGTGCACCTGCATGTCTTCGAACGAATCGCCGAGGTCCGAATAGCCGAGCTCGTCGAGCCGGACGGCGAGCGGATCGTTCGGTGAGACGGCAACGAGGGCCACTCCTTTGTCGAGATAGTCGGCATACAGGCGAATGATGCGTTCTTCATAGGCTTGGGCCGTTGGGCAGTGATTGCAGGTGAAGAGCACGACCAGGAATTTTGCGTGGGCAAAATCGGCGAGGCGATACGTCTTGCCGTCCACGCCGGGGAGATTCAACTCGGGGGCCGCGGCGCCGATTGCCAGCGTTTCGACGTCTTTCGCGACAGCCGAGTAGACAGCGAGCGCGACGATCGTGGACACGAGAGAGAGGCGGAATATCGCATGACGGCAAGACATAATCGGCTCCTGGAGGGCCAAGGTGGCGAAGCGTTCCCTGAAGATCAAGATACCGGAGTCGCGGATGGTTGGCGACTGAGGTTCAAGTCAACCACCGCGGAAACACAGCGCGGCATTCGGCCGCAATCCATGAAAAAGGATGTTAGCCGCGGATGACGCCGATACGCAGGGGCAGAATAAGAAGCGCGGCGGAGTTGGGAATGTAGCGTATGGCGCACGATACAGGGGTGTGGCAGGGGTCAGAGCGTTTGAATCATGTTGGCCATCGAGCGCATCAGTAACATTCGAGGTGGTCTCAACGTGGTTCACAATGAATGCCAGCGATGGCCCTGTGCGAGTGGCGCGACTGCGCCCATTTTGCTCATCGTCTAACTCGTCGGGGCCATCGCAGGGTGCTGGGCTCCGGTCGTGCTAACCTTGTTGCGACGTATTTTTGGCTACAACGCGGTATTTCGGTCCGACGCTCTGACCCCGCCACACACGTCGTCTTGGAAGCGATTCGAAGCGCAGGCGCCGGGCGGACAGGTTGGAAATCGTACCCCAAGACGGGGGCGAGAACCGTGCCAATCGTTGGCGAATCGTGTAGTCTTGATCGCTGCACGATACAGCGCAGCGACAATCCTCGGCCATCCGGGAGCGACCCAATATGAGAGCGTTGAAGCAGACTTTCCTGATTCTCGTCGTTGCCGCAGCAGCAGGTCACGCAGGCACTGCGGCACAAGGTGCAGATTGGCAGGCGGGAGTGGCAAAGGTGCGGATCACTCCCGACCGGCCGATGTGGATGTCGGGATATGCCTCGCGCACGCATCCGGCCGACGGAACGACCATCGAGCTATGGGCCAAGGCGCTCGTCATCGAAGATGATGAAGGGCTGCGGGCCGTGCTGGTGACGCTCGACCTCGTCGGCATTGACCGCGATTTTTCACGAAACGTCTGCGCAGCGCTCAGAGACAAGTACCAGCTCGAACGCCGGCAGATCGCCTTGTGCTGCTCGCACACGCATTCCGGGCCGGTCGTCGGGCGAACACTGCTCTCGATGTTCGATTTCGACGACGCGCAGCGGCAACTCGTCGCCGACTATACGGCCGATCTCGAGAACAAGCTGGTGGCGCTGGTGGGCGAGGCGATCGCGAACGTGGCGCCGGCTCGGCTCGCCTGGGCCAATGGGCATTCGACGATCGCGGTCAACCGGAGGACGAATCGCGAGCTGGAAGTGCCGCAAATGCGAGACCAGGGGCTGCTCAAGGGGCCGGTCGATTACGAAGTGCCGGTGCTTGCGGTGCGGCGGCTGGACGGGAAGCTCGCGGCGATTCTCTTTGGTTATGCGTGCCACGCGACGGTGGTCGATTTCTACCAGTGGTCGGGGGATTATCCCGGATTTGCGCAGCTGGAACTCGAGAAATCGCATCCCGGCGCGGTCGCCCTGTTCTTTGCCGGTTGTGGCGGCGATCAAAACCCGTTGCCGCGCCGCACGCTGGACTATGCGCAGGAATACGGCAGGTCGCTGGCCCGGTCGGTGGACACAGTTCTGGCCGGCGTGATGAAGCGCATCGAAGGGGGGCTGGTGACGCGGTACGCAGAAATCCCGCTGCCACTCGACACGCTGCCGACGCGCGACCGGCTCGTCAAACAATCGGCATCGACGAACAAATACGAGGCGTCCCGAGCCAAGATGCTGCTCAAGCAGATCGACGGAGGGCAGCCCTTGGGCCAAAACTATCCGTATCCACTTCAAACCTGGTTCCTGGGAACCGATCTGCGATGGATCACGCTGGGGGGAGAAGTGGTCGTCGATTATTCGTTGCGCCTGAAGCGCGAGCTGGGTCCGGGCCGGACATGGGTGGCCGCATACACGAACGACGTAATGGCGTATATTCCCTCGCTGCGGGTGCTCAAAGAAGGAGGATATGAAGGAGGCGGGGCGATGCTCTATTACGGCCTGCCGACAGTGTGGAGCGACGCCGTGGAGGAGACGCTCATGAAGGGGATGACGGATTTGGTGGATCGAAGATAGCGGCCGGAAAGCCAGCCCTAATGCTACGAAGATGGTAAAAATAGCGAATGACAACAGACGTGCGAAAGATCCTGGCGATCGGCGGGTTGTATTCCGACGAGGGCGATAATCGGCCTCTCATGCAATACTTACTCGATCTGGCCGGTAAACCGCATCCGGCCATCGGATTCATTCCGACGGCCAGTGGGGATGCGCCTTCGACGATCCAGCGAATTGACGAGATTTTTTCCACGCTCGATTGCCGGCTGACGCGCCTGGAATTCTTCGATCGGACGCCCAATGTGCAGTCGTTTGTGGCGGCGCAGGACGTCATTCTGGTTGGCGGCGGAAACACGAAGAGTATGCTCGCGGTCTGGCGGGAATGGGGGCTGGCTGAAATTCTCCGAGAGGCATGGCACAGCGGAAAAGTGCTCGCGGGCTGGAGCGCGGGGGCGATCTGCTGGTTCGAACAAGGGTTGACCGATTCGTTTGCCGATCGGCTACGACCGATGGAATGTCTGGGTCTCCTTTCGGGAAGCTGCAGCCCGCATTACGACCGCGAAAGCGACCGCCGGCCGGCCTATCACGACCTGATCCGAGAAGGCCTATTACAGCCGGGGATTGGAATCGAAGACGGCTGCGCGGTCGAATTCCACGACCGCGAGGTCCACCGGCTCATTGCTCCCGCCTCCAGCGTCGGCGCCTGGGCAGTTCGACCAGGTCAATCGGGCGGCGAAGAAGAAATCGTCGAACGGGCGCTGATTGCCGAGCGAATCGAAATCTGAATTTCGAGCTATTGATTCAAAAAATACAGAATCACGTTGACGCCGATGCGCACGGCGTCTTCGTGCACATAACCGGTGCAGGCGACCGAGGCCTGCCGCTCGAGTGCGCAACTGATGTCGTATTTCGAGTACACGACCACGTACCGGCCGTTGATCTCGATCCCCTCCAGAAACGGCTCGACGGTGCGAACCGTCACCTGCAATGCGGCGTTCACCTGGTCGACGTCGGGCTCGCGGCGTTTCACCGTTTTTAAATCGCTCCCGATCTTGGTTGTGAACATCTCGTGATCGGGCGGGATCCGTTTCAGCGGGTTATTGGGAAAGAGTTGCTTCATCATGTTGCGAAAGCTGCGATCGAACGCCGGCACTCCGCAGCAGGCGTCGGAAAACAGCACGCCCCCCTGATTGATGTACTCGCGAAGCCGGTCCTGCTCGTTCTTGCCCAGGTTGAAATCATGCCGGCCGTGCATGTACACGATCGGGCTGCGTTTCAGATTGAGGTCCAAGATTTGCAGGTCGCGAGGTCGAGTCGCCACCCGCGCGCCGGTGGTGCGTCCAATCGCAATGAGCAGATTTTTGAGTGCCTGCGGTGCCGCATCCCAATCCCCCGTGTAGCGGATCTTCTTGATATCCAGAAGGTCGCGTTCAACCCTGTCCGGTTCGTTGACGGCCAGCACCTGTTCCTGCTGCTGGATCTTATTGAGAATTTCGCGCCCGGTGACGTACGCCACGATGTTCACCCCGACTCTCGTCGCTTTGTCGATCATCGACACCAGCGATTGAGGCCGTTCCGGAACCTTGAACGACGTCCATTTATCCCACAGGCACGACAAGTCGTGCGGCGAATAGATGATGCTCGTGCGGCAGCCCACGTCGACTCCCCAGAGCTCGACCAGGGGCGTGCCGGCCTTGTCGTCGATCAGATTGAACTCGCTGCGAAATACGGGATGCTCGGCCGTCAGCTTTTTGAGCTGCGCTTCGGAGGGAGGATACATCTGCCGCACCAGGTCGCGAAATCCTTCATCAAATGCGGAGCTTCTGCAATTGTTGTCGACGAGGATGAAGCCTCCTTGCAAGATGTATTCCTTGAAGAGGGCGATGTCCTTATGAGTGAATTGCGGGGCATTGGACCCGCTGATGAAGAGAATCGGCGCCTGCATCAGATCGGGGACGGTCGCCTGCGAGACGTCGACCGTCTGCCACGTCAGCAGTTTCGGCCACTTTTCGCGACTGCTGATATACTGCGTCAGGTTGCGAATGTCGTCCGCATGCCGGTTCCAGTCGATGCCGACGCCCGCACGATTTCCCTCTGGAAAACCGTACTGCAGCTTGTTGATGAGCACCGGCGCGAGCCCTTTTGACAGAAACATTAGCGCGAAACTGGTGCTGCGGACCGTGTT
>DASYAR010000494.1:0-3434 GCA_036501235.1 Planctomycetaceae bacterium | reverse complement strand
GCGACTTTCTGCGACGTTGCGGATTTGGCCGTCCAGTTGCGAAAGCTCATTGAATTGCGAGCGTACGTTTCAGAACAATTGGAATCGATCACAGACGCCCCGGCTTCGGTTCATCAAATGATGCCGAAGAGCGTCTGCCCTGACGATGAATTTGTCATGAGCCTGCTGGTCTACAACGCCGAAACCGTCGAGTCCGGGGACCCTGGCGTGGCCGCTAAAATTCAACAGATCATCAACGACGCGACGGACGAGCGTCAGGTCCGCAGCCACAAGGTGACGTTGGTTGGATGGAATGCGAAAATCGACTGGTACGATCTCGCGTTCTTTAAAGAACATGTCGCGCTTGATCGCAGCCAGGGAGCTGTTGTGGTTGAAGATTTTTATTGGAGGGACTCTGGCAAAAAGAAGCAAGAACAACTTATGGCAAAGCTCATGGCGTGCTTGCCGTAATATTCAAAGACGCTGCGTCAGGGCGTGCCTCGTGTTGCGACAGTTCGGATCCGGTTGCAATGGCAGGCCGCCCGTCGCATACTCGGGTTGACTGAACTGTCGCCAGTCCGAACAAATCCGGGCACTCCAGGAGTCGACTCATGCGATTTCCCTTGCCACCATCCGCTGTGGTTTTCGCGTTGGGATTTGTGCTCGCGAACCGGACGTTCTTCTTTTTGCCGCGCGACGTGAAATGATCTCGGCTGTGGTCGGGTGTTGGAAGGAGAGAAAAGGAGAGGGAAAGTGGAGTTGCGACACGTAAAATGGCTGCCCTCCGACCTGGCGTTGGTAAAAAACGCGATCGTGGAGCGGCGTCTGCTGTATCAACCGTTCCGGTTTACCGACGAGCTCGAAGTCGGCGAGGGGCAGAACTTTTATGATCTGTATGCCTCTCCGAAGAGGTCGAATTTCATTTGGAACGAAGTGCCGAGCGACCTCGCCTCACTCCAGGCTGACGATCCTGATCATTTTCGTTCGTGCAACTCTGGATACCGCGCACTCTATGACGGGTTTCTCGATTTCATTGCGGCGAAGTATGCCGGCGATCTCTCCCAACTTTCCTTTGCGGAGATCGGATGCAACACGGGATATTTCATGCACGGCGCATCACTGCGAGGCGCCCACGCGGCCTATGGCTTTGACTTCACGCCGAACTACGATTTCACGGCGCTCTTGAACAAGCGACTCGGGACCAATGTGACGTTCGAATTCGGGGAATGGAACAGTCTGCATCATCGGCTCGATCACGCCGAAATGCCCGAGGTGGACGTCGTCATGACGATGGCCGTTTTGTGCCACATGGCGGACCCCATGTATCATCTCGCTTACCTGTGCGACCATGCGCGGGACTCGATTCTGGTCTGGACCCCCACCAATGACTTTGTCGAGAAAAACTGTCCGATGCCCCATTGGAAAAGCGATTTGGTGCTGTCTTTTGGCGCGCCCCGCAGGCATCCAAATGCCCTGAACTGGCCGGTTGGGTTCGACTTCAATATGCGGTTCTCCGTTCCCTTGTTGAAGCTGTGTCTGGAGGAGGCAGGTTTTTCGAACATCGTGGACATTCCATGCCCTGTTTCGGAGGGCCGCTGGGCGAGTTTGTACTCGGGATTCAGGGCGGTATTTGCCAAACGGACTTCAGGCAAGAAGAGCGCACTGAGCTCCTTCCAGCCACGACTCGTTCCTGAACACATCATCGCGGCCTCAAAAGCGCGGGCGAAAGAGGTTCGATAGCCGGCTGCCGCAATGCCGCGTATGGTTTGGTGGAGACAGTTGCATTCGCATCGACTATCATAAAATGGAGCTGGTCGGTGCGCAGACCGACTGCCAGAATCACGAGGAGCTTTTCTCATGCAGATCCGAATCTCGACTGCTGCCACGGCCGTGTTGGCGGCCATTCTGTGTGCCACCGTCGCCTGTTCCGCAGAGCCTGCGGCGTCGAAAAAGACGAAGCCGGCCAAGGACGCCAAGACTGGCGAAAAATCAGCCGAGGCCAAGCCGGAGTCCGATTCGAAACCGGACAGCGACGGCAAGGCCAAGCTCGAGCAGGCGACGCTTGGCTCGGGTTGCTTCTGGTGCGGCGAAGCGGTCTTCGAACAGTTGAAGGGGGTCAAATTGGTCGTATCGGGCTATAGCGGCGGCTCAGTTCCGAATCCCACTTACGAACAAGTTTCCACGGGAGAGACCGGACATGCCGAGGTGATCGAGGTCACTTTCGATCCGGCCGTCATCAGTTTCGAGGAACTGCTCGAAGTTTTCTGGAAGTCGCACGACCCCACCAAGCTCAACGAGCAGGGCCCCGATCACGGCACGCAATACCGCTCGGCGATCTTCTACCACAGCGAAGAGCAGCGCGAAACTGCCGAGAAATCGAAGAAGAAACACACGAAACCCGGGCGCACGGCGTCGAAAATCGTTACCGAGATCACGAAGTTCGATGAATTCTATCCGGCCGAAGACTACCACCAGGACTTTTTCAAGAACAATCCGCGGTATCCCTATTGTCAGCAGTTCGTGCGGCCCAAGGTGACCAAGGTCAAGAAAGAGTTCAAAGATCAGGTGAAGGACGCGCCTGAAAAGAAGTGATTCGCTGTTCCTGAAGCCCGCTTTCCCGGTCCGTCTGTCATCGAAGATCACCCTGACTCGCCAATCACCGGGGCTTCCCACTGGTCCAGCCCCGGCCACCCCAGCCCGAGAATGAGCGACAAGCGGTCCACAGCAATCGCTGGCACAAGGCCGATGATGAGATTTTCAGCCATGCGCAACAGAGGATGCCCGATCGTCTGGTGGGCGGCGTTGCTCGTCGCCACTCTGCCGGCGCCGGACAACGCATCGGCCCAGGTGATCATTTACGGGGGACCGGCCGGGGGGCGCAGTGCCCCCGGCGATTCGGGCGCTCTCTCGGGCCCCAGCACGCGCGAGTTGCACAAACGGTTCGATCGTGCCCAAAAGCTTCTGAAAGAAGAGAATTTTGCCGAGGCGTCGCGGCTGCTGCAGACCATTCTCGACAGCGATGAAGATGTGTTCATCAAATCCGATGAACAGCCCGAATTAGCCGAGCAAAGCTTGAAGTTGAAGGCCCACCTGCTGTTCGCGCAGATGCCTGCCGAAGGGCGCGCGGTCTATGAGCAACAGCAGGGCCCGGCGGCGCGGCGCCTGCTGGATGACGCCCTGAAGTCCCACGACGTCGAGGGGATGGCTCTCGTGGCGCGGCGTTATTTTCACACGCAGGCGGGGCTGGATGCCGCCTACCACGTCGCCGCCGACAATTTCGACCATGGCCGGCCGCTCCTCGCGGCGGTCGGTTATGAACGATTGCTCGCCGCGCCTGGTCCGGCCGCTCGGTTCGAACCGTACTTGTCAATTCGCTGCGCCACAAGCTGGATGCGCGCGGGGCTGGCGGACAAAGCGCTGGAAGTTCTCGTCGGCCTCCATCGGCGTTACGCCAA
>DASYAR010000493.1:0-8805 GCA_036501235.1 Planctomycetaceae bacterium | reverse complement strand
CACAACCACGCGACCGGTTCGTCTTGCTCGGCCATCGAGAGCGCCGGAAACGGTTCCCAGGCGATCCGCCCGTCGACGACACGGAACGCCATCCCTTCAGCCGGCGTCGCAAACGTCATCCGCGTCGGAACGAACAGCCATCGCCGAGGTTCGTCCTCATCGGCCACGATGCTCCACACGCACCGCGCAGGGGCGTCCGAGAATGCGGGCTGCGACTCCCACCGACCAATCGCATTCCGCGACGTCTTCGCCGGCAGCGTGGCGATGATCGGAATGCCGATGCGCGAGGCCAGATCGTCCAGCAATTCCAGCGTCTCCGTGACGTCCCGGCCCGATTTGCAGAAACAGGTGAGTGGATCGACGATCACCACGTCGGCACACACATCGCTGATCGATTCTTCGAAGTGCCGGATATCGCCCGGCAATGTCAGCTTCCGCCAGGCGAATGGCTGGTCGTCTCCTCTTGATCGGGCGACGCGCGAGAGCTGCTCGAAGTTGGAGATGATCCCCCCGGCTCGTTTGATGCGCGGCAGCACCGTGTCGTGCAGGTCGTCGTACCCCGACACCAGTTCCACCCGGAGCTCACGAGAACTCTCCGCCGGGTCGCCCGGCAAAGGTTCCCCCCGGCTGGCCCGTGACGCCAGTTCGATTGCCACGAGCGACTTGGCCGATTGGGGCGGCCCTTCGATGACCGTCAGCTTGTTCCAGGGGATCCGCCCCGTCCAGAACCAGCACAGGGGCCGATACGGCACCTCTTCCAGACTATTGACGTCCGCCCGTTCGTACAGTTTTCCCGGCTGCGGCCCAGGCCGCTGGGGCGCCGAATAGGAAAACAGGGCGGGATCAGATTTCAGGCCCAGATCGTCATTTCGCACCAGTTCGTCACTCATGATCGGCTTCTCCTGATATTGATGTGTTGACAGACGTGATTCTCTTATAATATACAAATGTATATTACTCTGTCAATTGCAAAATCAGCAAATTATTAAAATATTCTTATACACTTCTCTCCCCGCCGCGGGAGAGGAGCGGGAGGTGAGGGGGGCGACCGCCGTTCCGGTAGGCCCGTCTCGTCATCTCACGCCGTGGTTCGTTTGACTGCGACTCGCCAGGGGAGCGCGTGTCACCGGCGGGCGCCGCACGGCTCGCCGCGTCAAGGCGCCGGTATCGCCAACTGCCGGCAGATCACACGAGCGAGCGGATTCTCGCGATGCGTGGCGCGGATCAGGAAAAGATTCACCAACAGCCCCGGAGGGGGCGGAAGTTAATAGCCAGGGGCGTCAGCCCCTGGAAATGTCGCGACGCGAGCCAGAGCCCTGTGAAGGGCGAAACGTTTCGCACGTGCCTCTGTCGCCCCATTCGGGGCTTTTCGCTTTCGTTAATCCGACATCCAGGGGCTTACGCCCCTGGCTATTGACCGTCGCCCCATCCGGGGCTGACTTACCACGACGGAGCTCTGCAAAAAAACCGCTCGCATTCGATGAATTTTTGATGATCGTTTTCACTGGCGATTGTCACTCTCTACCAGGCGTTCGTAGACTCCCCGAGTCAAAAACCTTTATCAAATGGAGAGCCGGAATGACCGAACGTGAGATTGGATTTGAAATGTCGGGCGAACCGACGCCGAGGCAGATCGCAGAACGCACTGCCGCAATCCGGGAGACGTGGTCACCTGCCGAATTGAACAGTCGCGTGAGCCCGATCCCGCACCTGGAATCTGACCTGGGCGACGACCGGTTCACGCTCGGGGTCGAGTGTCGAAACTGCGAACTCGAGGACAAATGATCGGCGGGTGGCCAGAATTCGGAATGAATCAGTGAGCTTCGGATGGAAGTTTGGCGTGGCGGAGTTCGCCGCGCCGTAAAGGCGGCAATCTGCCGCCTGCTTCTCTCTTTGCACGCTCTCCTCTGCAAACGCACCCGTGGGAATCAATTCCATTCCGTTCACCTCTGCGTAAATCCGTGCTAATCTGCGGATCAAACGACGGCTTCCACGTCCGCCACAACGTGGCAGCCCCATGTCAGCCCAGGCCACCGGCCTGGGAAACAGTCGATAAAATGTGCGGAGCCCCCACGGGGCGGCCCGAATCGGTGGCCGATACATTTCTCGAGTCCGTCCGTACGTCCGTCCCATTTTCTCCCCTCTCCTTTCAGCCCACTCCTTTCTCGCGCAGCGCCCGTCCCGCTGGGCCTGCGCTGACTGAACGGCGTCCTCAACCGAGCCGTTGGCTTGGGGTGGCATGGGGACGTCCTGTTGGGACTGAAAGAGAAATCTCTGCCGGGTCGTGCTGCGGGATCGTGTTACCCATGTCCGCCGTCAAAGAATCGGCTCGATTTCGCACATCCCAGATTTCTGCCGCATATTGCTGCGTCGCGATGTGCCAACCCGACAGTGGGCGGAAGCGGGTTCCGCAAACCGGTGTATGACTCGTGACAGAATTGGTACGATCTGCCTTAATTCGTGCGGCTCTTTCATCCGCTGCTCGCCTCCGGCTTTAGCCGACGCGTGAGGTGACACCGATTGTTGACTTCAACTTGCCCTTGAAATTCGGGGCAACCCTGGCACACTTATGTGAACACTGAAGCTTGGATGTGCGCGCGGTGAGATGGAGGACTTTGCACAGATGTCTGGTGGGGCTGCAACGACAACTGGGACAACGTTTCAGGAAAACGTGGCAGCTTGGTTTGCCTGTCTCGTCCTCGCTGACGTAAAGGCCCCGCCAGTTGCGGGCCTCCCGAGTACTGTTGCCTTAGATGCTGTGAGTGCTGAGACAATCCAGCCGGTAGATGATCTAAAGGTGAGGTCGTCCGACGACGGACAGTTATTCGTGCAGGTGAAAGCCGGAGCCCTCTCCTGCTCCGCGAAGAACGAGCGGTTCGTCTCCGCCTTCCGTCAGTTCGTCCAGCAGTTTCACAGCGGATATACATCATACGGGAACGAGCGCCGCGAATTGGATCAGTCGCGCGACCGTTTAATCTTAGTCGTCTCCGGCGACACTTCCGACATGATCAAGAACGAGCTTCGTGCATTGCTGGATACAATGCGTCCGTGCAGCGACGCCGCCGCGTTCGCCGAAACTCGGATGGGGCTCTCTGCCCCTCAAAAGAAGCAGTTGGAAATTGTCGAAGGCATCGTCGCGGAACAATGCACATTGCTAAATATCGCCACGAATAGCCCCGAGCAGACGCAACGACTGCTGCGGCTCACTTATGTGCTGTCGCTCGACTTCGGCACTACCGGGATGGCGCTTCGTGAAGCCCACGCGTTGCTCAAGGAATCTGTGCTGTTTGACCCGAGCCGTTCGGATGAAGCCTGGAATTTGCTAATCACAACTGTTCGCACTTTTGCCCCAAGCAGGATGGGGGGCGACCGCAGCTATTTTCGCGGCGTCCTTCAGCAGCATGGATTGATTCCGAGGCCGAATGCCGCGGCAGAGGCAGCTATTAGGGTCCTGAAGAATCGCTCAGCTTCATTTGAGTTGCACATTGAACCATTTTCGGAGATTATTTTTCGCGGCGAGAAAGTCCATATTGATCGCCCTGTCGTTTTGCATCTCATTTCCGAGGCCGCGTCTGGCGGCATTCTCGTTACGGGCTCTGCGGGGGCGGGAAAGTCCGGATGCCTCCATGAATTCGTCCGTAAGGTCAGCAGTTCCGGATCAGATGTTCTTCTCCTCGCTGTCGACCAACTAGCGGCGACAACATTTGGAGAGCTCGACCGGGAGTTGGGCCTTCCATTGAACCGTGATCTGGTCGACTTGCTCTCAGAGTGGTCAGGGCCATCGCCAGCTTACCTGGTCATCGATGCCCTAGATGCAGCGCGCACGACACACGGCTTGACGGCGTTGTGCGGCCGCATTGATCAAATCCGGCGCCGTGCTCCGCGATGGAAAGTCATTGCGTCGGTCCGTGAATTCGATTTGCGCCACAGCCGGGAAATCCGGCAGCTGTTCGCCGGAGATTCCGCCGCAGAACATACAAAGGATGAATTTCAAGGCGTCCGTCACATATACGTGACGTCTCTGACCGACGAGGAGCTTTCCGATTTTGGTGGCAAGGCTCGCGATGTTGCACAAGCCCGGCTTTCAATTAGCGCGGAATTCCAAGAATTGACGCGAAACCCGTTTAATCTGCGGCTCTTGACTGAACTCGTCGACCGCAATGTAGACACAACACGGTTAACTCGTGTCCGAACGCAGGTCGGTCTCCTCGATCTCTACTGGGATGACCGAGTCGACAAGCTCAATGACGAATCCCTGCGCGCGGGGCTAACGGAGTGCGTGCACCGCATGGTTGCGCGGCGAAGCCTATCGCTGCTTGAGAGCGAGTTGCAACAATCTCATGGCTCATGGCTTAGTCGCTTGGCAAGCGTCACACTACTGAATATATCGAAACCCTTCCTCCCCGGAAGCGAGCGGCAGATTTCCTTTGTCCACAATATATTATACGACTACGCCGTCGCACGCCTGCTTCTCAAGGATCTACCAGAGACAGTCATCGAATGGCTCGGACAAACCGAGAATCAGGACCTTCTCCTGGCAATTCGTCCGAGCGTCGTACTGGCATTTCAGCGCCTTTGGCATGCCAGTGACGACAGGCAGGCATTCTGGCAACGTGCCATTCCATTTGTTGCGAAGCCTTCCATGCGACTCATTGGCAAGATCATCGCGGCAGATGTCGCAGCAATCGAATTTCGGCAAGTTGACGACGTGTCGCCGCTATTAAGCAAGTTGTCGTCACCTGAGTCGGAAACCGTCGGAACGGTGCTCCGGTTCACATTGCAGGCAGCGATTGCCCATTTTCAACAAGACCCTCAGCGATTCCCTTTGTGGGGGGCCTCGGCGCCGGATTGGTTGGGACTCGCGGCGTTACTGAGCGAACGTCATGCCAGCGTAGCGGCATGGCAAGTGCGAAATCTGCTCGCGCATCTTCCCTGAGGAGTTATAATAGATGACAGAGGTCGAAACCCTAACGGCGGAACAGTCGGCGAGCGCTGCTCGCGCCGGAAGGGCTATGCTGCGGCACGCGCTTACCGCTAACGCGGGGCCAGCATTGGTAAAGACCGCGCTTTCGACTGTTTGCAGCACGATGGCCTGTGGAGCAGGAGACTCGGTATTGCTGCTCCGTGAATGTTTAACTATCGAGTTGTTTACGGCGCACCAATACGAGTATCTTCCAGCAATGACTGCGTACCTGCCGCAGCTAATGCAGGCTGATGAGCAATTGGCGCTCGACATCGTGCAAATGACGGCAGAACTGCGTGAGAGCCGCGATGACTGGGTACCGCTTGGAGGACGCGTGCTGGCGATGCGGGTGAACAAGCACGACCTGCTTCGGATGTCAGACCAGCATGTGAAGACGCACTTTGAAGAAGTACTTCGGGCGAGGCCAGCATTCGGCACGAAGGTACTATTCGCCGTCATTGAAGGTCACATCCGAGCTGAGGAGTCGCGATTGGCGCTGGGGAGCACCGCCGTCCCTTTCGTCTTTCGGGGTGGGCAGGCAGTTGTGATCGCGGACCGGAGCTACGTTTGGGCGGCCGGCGGCGGGCACCATGAACACGAAACGTGGTCGCAGGTGGCGACTGTATTCCGTCGGGTCGCGGTGGAATTGTCGCGCAGCGATCCTGCCAAGATTGACAGCATTTTGGCTACATTTCGCGATTCTGCAAAATGGGGAATTTTGTGGAATCAACTGCTTCTAGCGGGAAGCACTGCAGGCGACACGCTCGGGCCCTTATTGGTTGACTTGCTGTGCGCCCGGCCCATCCTAACTACGCCCGAGACATGCGTCTCTGCCGGCCAACTCGTCTTTGCAGCCTATCCGCATCTCGCCGCCATGGATCGCTCGCGAATTGAATGCACGATTCTGAACCTGGCGCAGAATGCTACGGACCAAAGTCCAATCGATTACGTCAAACAGCGGGACAGGTTGCTGGGCTGCATTCCGGAAGGTTTCGTTGAATCCGACGCGGCGCGAACACTGAAAGCTGAGCTTGACCGGCACGGTGGAGCGCCGGAGAATCGGCCGCCGTTCGAAATGAGCGCCGCTAGATTCATGTCCGATGATGAATGGCTCAAGGTACAAGGCGTGCCGGTCGACGAACCGCAAAATGTCCATTTCCGAGCGTTTCTCGGTGACATAAAGCGACTCTGCGCGAACCCAAATGCCGTTCCATCTCTGGATGTTGCACGTACCTTCCGCCACCGCCTCGAAGAGTTTGAGCAGCTCGTCCTGCGCGCGGCTGCGCTAAAGGTAGATCGGCGCCTGTGGTATGACGCGTCCCATCACCTGTACGCGTGCTGCGAGGCCATCAGCCGCGTAGAACGCTTGCACGAAGATCTGGATCTCTGCGCCTACGTGCGCTCCCGATTACTTACTGCCGCCACCAACCTGCAACCCGAGCCCCACGAATACGACGATGAACAGTGGGATGAGAGCAGTGCTGCGTGGGGTGCGCCACTGCCGCGAATCGACGCGGCACAGGGTCTCATGAATCTTGCGTGGCATCCGTCGACCGTCGACGGCGAAATACTTGGGGCCATTGAGCGACTCGCCCGTGACCCGGTAAATGCCGTACGGCATCAAATCGCGAGCCGGCTCTTGATGTTATGGGATACGGCGCGCGACCTTTTCTGGTCGTTGGCGGAGCACTTCACTCGAACTGAGAACCGAATCGCAATACTGCACTTCTATATCGAGGGCGTATTGCTCTCCATCCCGCAGAATGAGATTCCACGAGCAAACATCCTCGTTCATGAGATTTACGTTCGTATGGTCGCGAACCCAAAGTCCGCGCCAGTTCGCGAGGCGTGCACCGTTTTCTTCCTGCGCCGTGCTCTCTGGGACGGAGACGAAAGTGCATCCCACTTTTTGAGCACTGCAATTCAGAATCCGGTTGAGAAAGCAGTTGAGTTGGGGACGGCAGCTAGTCTTTGTCGTGAACTCCTCACGCACGACGACAGTTCGGCGACCGCCGTCGACAACGCGCGCGTACGGCAGTGGGCTTTCGATCTCTTGTATCAGGCATTCCAATCGACGAATCGACGGCTCGCTTCATTTCGCGAGGAAGGCACCGTTCCTCTAGGGGTTGGAAAGCAATCCGATCTGCAGACGCTGGCGCAGCTTCAGGAACGCTTCGTTCACGAGGTGTACTTCGGATCTGGCGCATTCGAGGACAAGCGACAAGTATCGCAACACCGAGACGAGATGATGGACGACGATCGACGCAAATACCGCGACCGGTTTGCAGCTGAGGCAGACACGGTTCTTGAGACTTTCTGTCAAACGCGACTGACAACCGTTGCATATACAGTCCTAGAGACCTTACAACATCTGCGCGGCGCAAATCCTCGCCGCATGTTCTGCCTCGTAGGCCAATTACTGCGCTCGTCGACGGCCGATCACGCTCATCATGACTCGCTCGTGGCTGATCGCGTTGTGGAGCTTGTCGAACAGTATTTAGCGGAAGACCGAGGTCTCTTTCGTGACAGCGCGATGCTCCAAACCCTCATGGACGTCCTCGATTTGTTTGTAGACGCAGGGTGGCCAAAAGCCATGCTGCTCACTTACCGGCTTGACGAGGCCATTCGTGGATGAACGTGGAAAGAGCCGACACTTTTCGTGAGCGAGTCAATGCTGTCAGCGCGTGCTTGCGGGCGCAGCGCCCGGTTACCCTTTCGCGCGTGTGTGATATTCCGGAGGCACTTGAAAGTGAACGCGAGGAGTTTCTAGAATGCCATGCGCGTCGTTACGTAATCGACCACATCCTGGCAGGCCTCGGTTGGCAAATTCCAGCGCTAATGGATTTCGCTGCGCATTCGCAAAATCTCCAAATCGAGATCGGGGTCACGTCAACGATGACCGGGCATCGGCGGTTCCTGGATTACCTGGGAACTGAGCGAGAGTCTGGTACCCCGCTGCTCGTCGTCGAAGCAAAACGGCCGTCAGCGCGGCTTCCGTGCGACCCAAATCTCGGCGCGCACTACACCTCGCATCCCGCTTCGGAATTGTTCGCTAAATACTTGCAGTCCCGGCACGATCTTCAGGAAACACTGGACACCGTCCTGACAAGCGAATGGCGCGGATACCTCGATGACCTTCGAGACTACGTCCGAAGTGTCGCCAACTCGTCCGCAATTCCGCGGCGTGCTGTCATCACCAACGGAAACTGGCTCGTCCTGTTTGTTGATCCAAACCAGGCTTTTATCGACGGAAACCCGAGCGTCTCGCATGCGGCGATTTTTGTCTTCGCCAATCTCGAGAGCATCGTTCAGCACTACGCCGCAGTTTTTGAGCAGATAAGTTATGTTTCCCTGGCTGTGCACGTCGGATTAGTGCAGCCGCGCCAGCTCTCGGCGTTGATTTCGGCTACCGATATTACCTACGCAATGTTCGGGCAGCGGGTCCTTTATTGCAAGGATCGCAAATTGTTTGCGCAGGTGCCCCGAATTGAGCTGACACCGGTCGTCCATCTATGCACGGTTGGAGGCGGATTCATATCAGTCGAATCGTCAAACCGCTGCGAATACGAGATGGTTCTAAACCGGGACGACCAGAATAATGATCTGCGAGGCGCGATAGCGCACTCCGCTGCGGCATTAAAACAAGAGATCGAAGACGAACTGGGGGTGCTGGAAGCGATACCGCTGCGGGACATCACCGCCCATTACGAAGATAAGAACGCGTTCGCGAACTTACCCGGTGTACGAAGAGTGCCTGGCGGGACCGCCGTCGCCGAGGAGTTCATTCTTGTGACCGGGACTTCGCCTCATTTCCTTACGGACCCGGTGGCCCATAACGATTG
>DASYAR010000492.1:0-20298 GCA_036501235.1 Planctomycetaceae bacterium | reverse complement strand
ACGGACAAATCACCATCCCCGACGTCAAAAACGACCCGCTGGCGATCCCCGCGCCAAAGTCTTCGTAGTGATGGTAAATGATCTCCCCCGTCTTGGTCTCGCTGAAGACCGAGCTGATGTCGGCGAACGAAGAGCGATCGGGGATGAAGGCCTGCAAAGCACTGTCGGAAGCCAGCTCAGTATCATCCGGCAGTAATTGGCTGACCTTGAAGTTATCGAGGTCGACATGAATCCCCAGCTCCCGAACGAGCACGAGGACTGCCGACTTGCTGATCGTGAGGTGAACGGTGTGCCCCGCGGCCAACAGGACTTCGAGCAACCGGATAGCATAAATCGACCCACTGGCCCCCGTCATCGCGACGACTAAATCATGCATAAGAATCCCCTCGTTCCCACGCTCTGCGTGGGAACGCACGTGCAGACGCTCTGCGTCGCGTCCGAATTTACGAAGCGCGACGCAGAGCGTCGATGTATCCGTTCCCAGCCAGAGCGTGGGAACGAGAGTTGTTACTTTTCCCCAATATACAACGTCGCAATACCGAACGTGAGCGGCTTGAATTGCACCGTTCTCAAACCGCACTCCTTCATCAGCGCCGCCAGCCGTTCGCCGTACGGAAATGCTGAGACCGAATCAGGCAGATAATTGTACGCCTGCTGGCTGTTGCGGGAGAGAAGCTGTCCGATCCGCGGTAGGATATTGCGGAAATACCAGGTGTAAAGCGCCCGTAGCAGGCGATTCCCAGGCAGCGAAAATTCGAGCACGACGACCCGCCCATCAGGCTGGCACACACGAATCATCTCCCTTAGGCCCCGCGCTGTATCGGTGACGTTCCGCAATCCAAACGCGACGCTCACGATTTGAAATTGATCGTCGGCAAATGGCAGCATTTGAGTATCCGCCTGCACGAACCCCAGCGTAACGCCCTGCGCTCTGCCTTCCGCCTGCGGCTTCGCGGCCTTTTCCTCGGCAATCACCAGCATTTCGCCGGTGAAGTCGGCCCCCACGACCGAGATCTTGCCTCCCCCTTTGTTCCAGTATGCCAACGCGAGGTCACCTGTGCCGGTGCACACATCCAGGATCGGCGCCGTACCCTGCGGAGACGCAGCACGCACGGTGCGCCAGCGCCAATACCAGTCTGTTCCCCCCGACAGGAAATGATTGAGAAAGTCATACCGCGGCGAGATCTCGCCGAACATGCGGCGAATTCGCTCTTCAGACTTATCGACGGACGGTGGTGAAATTGATTCGGGCATGACACGCAGGAACTTGACGAGATGTTACCAGGCCTCCGGCAACACGGCGCCCAATCCATATTGCCCCCAGCGATTCGTCACCAGGTCCTTGACGTCTCGCGACATGATCATTTCGTCGGGCCACGGCCGAGGATGGCCTTCTTCGGGGAATTTGCGAGTGGCGTCGATCCCCATCTTATGCCCCACGCCGCAGACCGGCGCGGCATGATCGAGAATGTCGGTCGGGCCGGCGTTGAAGACGACGTCGCGCCCTGGATGCACGTTGGCCCCGACATGGAACCACACCTTCTCTTCGTCCTGCACGTCGACGTGCTCATCGACGACGACGACGATTTTGGAAAACATCATCTGCCCCATGCTCCAGATGGCGTTCATCACTTTCCGCGCCTGTTGGGGATAGGTCTTTTTGATGCTCACGAAACACAGGTTGTGAAAGGCCCCCGCGCGGGGCAAGTTGTAATCGATCAGTTCGGGAACGAACATTTTAATGAGAGGTAGGAAAATTCGCTCGGTTGCCTTGCCCATCCAGAAGTCTTCCATCGGCGGCTTGCCCACGATCGTCGTCGGATAGATCGGATTGGCCCGGTGCGTGATCGCCGTGATGTGGTACAAGGGAAACTGATCGGCCAGGCTGTAAAATCCGGTGTGATCGCCGAAGGGCCCTTCGGTCTGCCAGGGCTCGGTCGTATCGACGTAGCCTTCGATCACGATCTCGGCGTTGGCGGGCACCTCGACGTCGATCGTCCGACATTTGACCAGATCGATCGGCGCCCCTCTCAAAAAACCGCCCAGCAGGCATTCGTCGGTGTTTGGCGGCAGCGGCGCGGTCGCCATGTATGGGAACACCGGGTCGCCTCCCAGCGACACGGCGATCGGCATTTGCGTTCCCAGCTTTTTGTATTCCATGAAATTCTGGCACCCGTCATGATGCAGGTGCCAGTGCATGAAACAGGTGTTTTTGTCCTTCACCTGCAGGCGATACATGCCGACGTTGCGCTCGCCGCTCGCCGGGTTCTTGGTGAACACCTGCCCGAAGGTAATGAACCGCCCGGCGTCGAGGGGCCAGCATTGCAAGACGGGCAGCTCCGTCAGATCGACGTCGCGTCCCAGCTTAATCACCTGCTGACAGGCGCCGGTGCGAACGGTACGCGGCGGCAGCTTCGCCAGCTGCGCAAACTGCGGCACGAGTTTCAGCTTATCGAGCCAGCCTTCGGGAACCTGCGGTTTGATCAGCCCGGCGATTCGCTCGGCGACTTCCTCGAACGATTTGACACCCAGCGCCCGGCACATGCGCTTGTATGAGCCAAGCAGATTGATCAGCACGGGCATCGAGCTGCCCTTGACGTTCTCGAAGAACAGCGCCGGTCCGCCATGAGGAGATTTGCTTACGCGATCGGTGATTTCGGTGATTTCAAGGACCGGGTCGACTTCGGCAGTGATGCGGATGAGCTCGCCGTCGTCCTGAAGTTCGTTGAGAAAATCCGAGAGATTGTCGTAGGCCATTGCGCAGTCGAGTGGGGCGAAGGGATGAGTTTTGGGGCATTATAGAGGCTGCCTGCGGAAACCAACAGCAGCGGCGGCGGTGCAATTCGTATGTGCCGCTCGACACAACCGAATCACGCCGGCAAGTATTAACTGGCGCCGCGTATCGATCATTCGCGCTGGGCCCAGGCGCGACATTCCTGCCGATCGTCGATCTCGACGTGAATCACATTCGGAGCGCAGCACACCGGGCAGTCTTCAACATATTCCTGCGATTCCCCCTGCAACAGATCGACCGGAATCACGATCTCTTCGCCGCAGGAATCACAGACGTAGGTCGCTTCCGCCGAGATCGGACGCGAGCTTTTCCGTTTGGGCTTTCGTCGCATGTCACGCACTCATCAAAAACGTCTTGTTAGCAATCGCCGGAGTAACTACAATGTAACCACAACCTCATTTCGCGAGCAAATCATGAAGACACGTATTGTATCGGTGGGGAATTCTCAGGGCATCCGTATTCCGAAACCGCTCTTGGATCAGACGGGGCTGAGCGGAGAAGTGGATATCAGCGTCAAAGGGAATGCCCTTGTGATTCGTTCTGTTAAAGGAACGCGTATAGGTTGGGGGGCGGCTTTCCGTGAAATGACTCGGCGCGGCGACGATTCGATTAGCGATGAGATTCCGGCAAATCTGTCCAGTTGGGACGACAAAGAGTGGGAATGGCAATAAATCGATTCGAGGTCCATCTCATCAATCTCGATCCGACAATCGGCAGCGAGATTCAAAAGACCCGTCCCTGTCTGGTCGTCTCGCCCGACGAGATGAATCACAATCTGCGAACGGTTATTGTGGCACCAATGACGACCCGCGGCCGGCCCTACCCGACGCGCATCGCTTGCCGATTCAAAGGGAAGGACGGGCAGGTCGCGCTGGACCAGATTCGCAGTGTTGACCAAATTCGACTGATTAAGAAATTGGGATCGCTGGACGCCAAATCCGCCGCGAGCGTTGTTAAGGTCTTGCAGGAGATTTTCGCGCCTTGATGCGACTTCCATAACGCGGGCTTACCGCGATCGTTTCCTTTCCTGTTTATTCGCCGGTGCCGGTGCTGGCACTTCTTCAAGCCACGCCAAGAGAACGCGGGCCAC
The DNA here is from genome assembly GCA_036501235.1 of Planctomycetaceae bacterium. Taxonomy (GTDB): domain Bacteria; phylum Planctomycetota; class Planctomycetia; order Planctomycetales; family Planctomycetaceae; genus JACQFH01. The sequence continues at coordinate 16,414 of DASYAR010000492.1, read as the reverse complement.
TTTGGCGAGGCTGGCGCCCGAACAGGCTGCCGGAACGTCTTTCATTGTGTGCCAGTGATCGTAGTTGAAGTCGATAATGTCGCACGCGGGGATTCCAGCGATCTCGTTGAGCGCCAGGTGATCGTCGCGGACGTCGTGCTTTTCACGATTGATGAATTCGCGCACGCCAACTTGCTTGGCCGTTTTCCAGATGCTGCGCGTCAGTTCCGGAGCGTACTGCAGACTGTTCCGTTCCAGATAGAGCTGTAAGTCTTTGTCGCCGATCATGTCGACCACGACGCCATAGACGTATTTGTAAGTTGGCGGATGATCCCGGTAGTCTTTGGCAAAATACTCTGAGCCCAAAAAATACGGATCAGTGGCATTGTCGTAAACCAGCTCTTCACCGTCGAAGAACACGAAATCGACGCCGTACGTCGGCTTGATCTGCCGGAGGTGATTGCCCATTTCCATCAACAGGGCCACGCCGCTGGCGCCGTCGTTCGCTCCCAGAAAGCCTCCGCGCAGGGCGAGCTGCGGGTTGGCGTCGCGATCGGCACGGGGACGCGTGTCGTAGTGGCAGGCGATCAGCACGCGCTCCTTGGCGTCGCGGTCCCACGAGACGATCATGTTGTTCATTCGGACGGGAGTACGACTCTGCGGGTGCGGCGCGTCGAATGACTGAAAGCGCACCTGGGCCTTGAGCTTTCCGAAATGCTCGACGATCAGTTTCTGTTGCCGTTCCATCCCCTGCGAGCCGCTGATCCGCGGCCCGATGTCGCAGATTTTCGTCAGATATCCGAACGCCCGCTCGGCGTCGACTTTCGGCGACGGCTTTCCGTTAGCGGGTTGGCCCGTTCTATCGACCGGCTCGTCGGCCCGCGCCGGCGACGAATAATTTCCGGAACCCGCGCCGCAGATCGTCGCCATCATCACTCCTGACACAAGCCATCGCATAGTGCCCGTTCCCTCGAAAATAAATGACGAATTCCGCACGCTCGGAAAACTGTCGAAGTTGTTATCTGGTTCGCTCTGCCGATTCCACCGGCGCTAAGGTACGATACGGTTGCTATTCAATCAATGTGAGTGTGCGGGCGCAATCCAGGAACCGACGACGATGACCTTTTCGATCACGGGCATTGGGTCTGCGCTCCCCCCCTTCTCGCTGACCAGCGAGCAATTGGCGGCGTTTACGACTCCGTTGTGCTGTCAGACGCCGGCCCAGGCGGAAATGCTGCGGATGCTGTTCGCCCATTCGGGCGTTCGGCGCAGGCATAGCGTGTTGCTCGAAGGTGAGTCGGCCGGCAGCGACGTGCCACAGAGTTTCTATCCCACGACTGGAGGCAGCCGCGGGCCCTCGACCGGCCGGCGCATGCAGGCCTATGAACAATTCGCACCGCCGCTGGCGATTCAGGCGGCGCAGGCGGCGTTGACGGACGCGCACGTTTTCGCATCCGACGTAACACACCTGGTCACCGTTTCCTGCACGGGTTTTACCGCTCCCGGAATCGACATGGCGCTCATCGAAGGCCTCAAGTTGAGGCCGACCGTCGAGCGAACGCAAGTCGGATTCATGGGATGTCATGGCGCGATCAATGGCTTGAGAGTCGCACGTGGCGAGTTGGCGGCAGAGCCCGGCGCGCAGGCTCTGGTCTGTGCCGTGGAATTGTGCACGCTGCACTTTTATTCCGGCTGGGACGCTGAAAAAATCGTCGCCAACTCGCTGTTTGCCGATGGCGCCGCAGCCGTCGTTTGCCGGAATTCCGTCAATGCCGATCAATCCGCAAAATCTTGGCGTCTGGCTGCCCTCGGCACCGTGCGGATTCCCGATTCGGCCGCGGCGATGAGCTGGCGCATCGGCGATTTCGGGTTCGAGATGGGTTTGTCACGCCGCATCCCCGAGCTGATTTGCCGACACCTGCGCGGCTGGGTCGAAAGCTGGCTGGACAAGCAGGGATTGCGGATCGACAAGATCGGTTCGTGGGCCGTCCACCCGGGGGGGCCCAAAATCCTCGACGCGGTCGATCTGGCCTTGGAATTGCCCGAACGTGCACTCAAGCAATCTCGGGCCGTGCTGGCCGACTGTGGGAACATGTCGTCGCCGACCGTGCTGTTCATTCTCGACCGTCTGCGCCGGCAGGATGCGCCCCGGCCCTGCGTTGTGCTGGGATTCGGCCCTGGCATGGTCGTCGAGGCAGCACTGTTTATCTAGGCGTTCCACCGCGCACTGCCCAACCGCCATTTCCTGCGGTCAGGGGAGATGCGTATAATTGATCGGTATCGCGGTAATCTAGTTGCTGCGCACCGACGCGCAGCGGTTTTTTCCATGAGGGCCTCTTGAACGAATCGGTTGAACCACTGGGGCGGAGAATTTTGATCCGCAAAGACGAGAGTCGACAGAAAACTCGCGGTGGGATCGTGCTGCCTGACAAAGCCGAGATTCCCACGATTACCGGACGCATTGTCGAAGTCAGCGCGCAAATCGAGCGCGACGCCGATTTTCCCGTGCGGAAGTACGACAAGGTGCTGTTCCATCCCAAAAACGCCGTTCCCGTCGACTTTGAACCCGACAACGTGCTGTTCGTCGTGCCGATCGAAGACGTCGTGGCCGTGTTCCGCAAAGTCGGCAAAACGCGGCGTCCCAAGGTGGCAGCCGAGAACGACGCCGAGAACGACGTCGACGAACCGGACGACGCGCCGCACGTGGATGACGACGCGGATGAGTGATCCCGTTTTCGCCGCGACGCACGCCGTATCACACTGAACATGCCAATCCGAGGTTCATCCGAATGCCGCGCCGCCTGATCGCCTCGGTCGCTTTCACCGTACTTGTCGGAATCGTTGGTCCGGCGCGCGGGGAATTGCCTTACATTCGATTCGACAAGATCCACCCGCTTGGCGCCGTGGCCGGGACCTCAGTCGAGGTCGAAGTTGCCGGACGCGACGTCGAAGGCCTCCAATCGCTGTGGTTCGATCAGCCGGGCCTGAAGGCTGAGCTTGTCAAATCGGATCGGTTTAAGATCACCGTAGCAGCCGACGTTCCCGAAGGGACGTACGACGTGCGGCTTGTCGGCCGATTTGGAGTCAGCAATCCACGCGTATTTGCCGTCGGCCGCGATCTGGTCGACATCCTCGAGGTCGAACCGAACAACACCGCCGCACAGGCGCAAGTCATTTCCATCAACGCGGCCGTATATGGACTGTCCGACGGCAACGGCCAAGACCTGTTTCGGTTCCCCGCGAAAAGGGGAGAGCGGATTACGATCGACTGCCAGGCGCAAAAACTCGATTCGGCACTCGACGGCACGCTGATCCTCAGTTCGGCCGGCGGGCAGATCCTGGCGACCGGCGGCGACTATCGCGGCCGCGATCCGTTCATCGATTTCACCGTTCCGGATGACGGCGAATACTCGATCGTCGTTCACGATCTGTCTTATCGCGGCGGTTACCCTTACCGGCTGATCGTGACCAACCGGCCGCACGTCGAGAATGTTTTTCCTCGTGCCGTCGAGTCGGGAAAATCAGTCGAACTGACTGCCCTGGGGCGGAATTTGAAGACCGGAACATTCTTGGCGGCCAACGGGGGCGAATTGCCTCTGGAACAATTTCGCTTCCCGTTCACGATGCCGACCGATCTGGCCGGCACGCGTCGCTATGTTTTCATCGAGCACCCGACGGATCACAGCGTGCTTCCGACCGCGGCGACCTGCACGCTCGACGGCTGCCAGGTTCGGGTGCCGGTCGGTTCAGGAGCACAGAATGCCGTGCCGCTCGTCGCTTCGCCGATTCCGGTAACTCTGGAAGCCGAGCCCAACAACGATAAAAGCCAGCCGCAGTCTGTCACCCTCCCGGCGATGGTCAGCGGACGGTTCGATCAGCCGCGTGATGCCGACTGGTTCTCATTCGAGGTGCCCGACAACGGCCAATATGTCTTCGAAGCCTTTTCGGAGCGGATTGCCGGCGGGGCCGATCCGTATCTCGTCGTGGTCGACGAGAAAGACAACACGGTCGTCGAGCTCGACGATTACGGACACCGGATCAACGCCTTCGACGGTCATTTGCGCGACCCGTACGGAACCGTCAATTTGCAGGCCAAGCAAAAGTATCGCGTGATGATCCAAGACCGCTACGGCCGCGGCGGACCGCGATTTCAATACGTGCTGGCGATCCGCAAACCGGTTCCCGATTTTCACGTCGCGGCCATCCACAACGAGAATCCAGGGCCGGCGGGCACGAATCTGCGCCGCGGCGGCGCTACTTTTCTCGACCTCGTCGTTCATCAGCAAGACGGTTTCAATATGCCGATCACCGTCACGCCCGAAGGGCTCCCGCCAGGCGTTCATGCTGCGCCGGCGATCGTGAATAACAACACCCGCGGCGTGTTGGTCCTGTGGGCCGATGCCGACGCCCCCGAAGGCAACTCGCCGATCCGCCTGTTCGCTGCGGGCACGCAAGACGGCAAATCGCTGCGCCGCGAAGTTCGCCCCACGACGCGCGTCTGGTACGAAACGAACATCGCCTCCAGCCAGCCGATGCGCGATCTGGTGATCGGCGTTCGGGAAACCGCTCCCTATGGCCTCAAGATCGTTCCCGACCGGATCACTGTGGAATCAGGGAAGAAGGCGGAGCTCAAGCTCGTCGCCACCCGCCTTTGGCCCGAATTCAAGGAGAAGATCACGGTGATCCCGCTGGGCTTCCCCGGAAACTTCAACTTCGGCTCAATCGACGTCGCCGCCGGGCAGACCGAAGCGTCGCTCTCGATCGCCGTGCAGGCCAATACGCGTCCCGGTGAATACACGCTCTCGGTTCTCGGCCAGGCGCAGGTCCCCTACAACAAAGACGCAGCCGCCGCACAAAAGCCGAACACCCTCGTCTCGACCCCCAGCCTCCCCGTGACCATCACCGTCACCGCGCCGCCCAAGTAACCCTGGCGAACGGAGGACGTCAGTCCGCCGGTGGCACCGCGCGTTACACAGCGAAATATCATTAATGAATGTCACGCGCCACTGCATAGGCGCAACGTCGCGTACGCCATCGTCAATCGGCGACCTCCGAATGGGATTCGCCATCAAGCTGTAACAATCGGAGCTGTTCCCGAAGATCTCGCAATTGGCTTGCGATTGCCCGAAATTCCAATTCGTGCAGCAGATTGTTCGGACACTTCTTGTGCACCGATTCAATCATTACAGCTTCGAACTTTTCAACTTGCTCCTTCGTGATCCGGTATCGAAGTTCATTCACAATCGATTGCCCACGCGGCGATTCTACCGACTCCCGATCACAGTCCCGGCCTTCTGTGCCTGGAGCTTCTTCCACCCCTCCAATCCCTCGTCGAGGAATTGGGCAAACGTCGCTTCGTCAGTCTTGCCCGGCAAGCGAGACAGGATTCTGGACGTGTCCTTCAGCACCGCTGCGTCGGGCGGCACAATCACATACGAAGGAAGAGATACGTCGCCAAACCAGTTCTCTTGCAACTGCGCGTTGAAATCTCGGAGTCGCTCTGCTTCGTGTAAATCCGCAATCGTCGGCACTGGTCCGTCGGTGTAAAGTTGCACGCGCACGAATTCAGCAAGCTTCTTCTCGATGTGAGGCGCACTCATGGGCCCATTTTCCATGAAGCGGCAATTAGCACAATTGTTTCCCGTGAAATCGATAAATAAGGGCTTATTCTCAGCGATTGCGAACTCGAGTGCTCGTTGGAGGTCCAGCGCATACTTCAATTCGCGATGTTCCACATACGGCCCAAGCTGATCACTTCCCCCTTTGAATGTCGGGGTCGCAAAGGCTGCCACGTATTTCCAGACCACGCCCTGCGGCTTCTCGGCGCTGAACAGGCCCACTCCCAGGTATGAAGCCAGCCCCAGAAAGCTCATGGCGCTCACGAATCGTAAGACTCCGATGTGGTCGGTCGCTACGTCATGCGGCAATCGAAACATGCCCAGCAAATACAACGACGCGGCGATCGAGATCACTGCCCAGGCGGAAATCATCAAATGAAAATCGAAGATCGCTGCCTGGCCGTTCCAGGATTGATCTGCCACCCCGAAATACTTGAATGCGGCTCCCAACTCGATCAGCCCCATAATGACTTTCACGACGTTCATCCAACCGCCGCTCTTCGGCAGCTTCTGCAAATAGCTGGGAAACAGCGCCAGGAAAAAGAACGGCAGAGAGAATGCCGCCGAGAATGCGACCAACCCCAAGATGGGCCACAGGCGGTCTCCATTCATCGCTTCGACGAGCAGCAATCCGGCAAATGCAAACGTGCACGTAAACGAAGTCAGGGTGAATGTGAGCGCCATGAAAATGACGCCGAGATAACCGCCACGGCTCTCTTTGCCGGCCGTGTAGGTCAACAGCCAGCTCGGCATACGTATTTCAAACATCCCTAACAAGTTGAAGGCGAAAAAGACGAGAACGCCCCCAATAAAAAGATTGAGGACGACGTTATTGCCTAATTTCTGCAAGGCTCCGGCGCCAAATACAATGCTCATCAACATTCCGAGCACGGTGAATGTTCCGATGATCCCCAGACAATAAACCAGCGCCATGCTGACTGGTCGATTGTGCTGTTTCTCGGACTGTTTCTGAAAGAAGCTGACCGTAATGGGAATCATCGGAAAGACGCATGGCGTGAGCAATGCGGCAAAACCGAAGACCGCGGCAGTCGTGAGAAAGAAAAACAGGCCTTTTGACTTGATGGCGCCAAGGCCTCCCTTGGCGCCGACGCGAGTTTCCAAACCAGACTCTCGCGACGTAGGAGTGTCCCGAGAATCACCTGCAGCGACGCTGCGATGTTCGGCGTTCGTCGCGGGACTCCCCTGCACGCGGAATTCACCGATTGCTTCCAGTGCGTCCGGCACACGGAACTTAGATCCAATCGCGAACAAGCCCGCCTGCGATATTTCGCGTGCACCAATCGACACAATTCCGCGAAACTCGAAGCCTGTCGGTGGTTGACATCCACCGCTGTTGCACATGGCCCACGCAGCTTTTCCGGCGATCAGGACATCGCCTGCGACGGCATCCGTGGGCACGCGCAATGTCCGAGTCCAGCGAATCGTGCCTTCGTGATATCGCTCGATCAATCCCTCCCAACCGGGAGTACCCGAAAGTCGCTCAATCGCGGGCGGCCCGCGGAAGGACGGCTCGTCAGGTGTCAATGCGCCGAACTCCGTCAGGCCCAGTCCTGTCGCGTTCGGTCCCCGCTCGCCATCCAATTGTTGCTGATTTAACGCGTAAACGTGCCAGCCCGGTTGTAAGTCGGCTTCGATCGTGATTGTCACCGTACCACCCGGAACCGCCTGACGCGGTGCGACGGAGACTCGCCAGGTTCCCCCAACCGTTTGATCGCCGCGCGGCCCAACCTTCTGCACAAAACGAGTATTGGATTCCTCGGCTTCAGACAGAGTCGCCGACAGTTCTTCGACGTCAGAACTGATGTCCTGAGGTTCGGCACGATTTGCTGCCGGCTCGTCAGCCAGTTTCACATCAAACGCATATTTTTGCCCCGGCCGGCAATTGTTTTCGTCACAGATTTGATAGACCACTTCGCCGGCGATTGCGACGCGGCCCGCATTAACTCCCGGCTGAATCCGATACTTGCGAGACCAGGCCACGTGATCGTGGGATTTCTCGACAATCGCCTTCAAGTCGGGATCGTTGACCATTTCCGGATCACGACTTGATACGAACGCTTTGTCGATCGGCTCAATGCCCGTCTCCGTCTTGATATTGAACTTCATCAGCGACCCATTCGCATAGGTCGTCGAGTAAACGTAATGCTCGGGGGCGAGTTTGACTGAGAGGCGAAGGGTGACGTCATCGGCCTGGCCGCTGCGTTCCAGCGAGGCGCTCCATTCCGCGCCATTTCCCTTCGCAGGCTTTTTGCCACGAAGGCCGAGCGTGTCCGAAAATCCCTTCGGGCCGATCTGGGCACACACGGGCACGGCGATCGCAATGGCTAAGCCAATGGCCAATAATGCTTTGCGCGTGATCGTCGAGTGCTTACCGGGCATCTGTGCATCTCCCGCAGTCAGTTTTGAGCGGATCAAGGACGTCCATTTTCACAACGCGGATTCACCATTATATCGGCTTGGATATTATCTGATTTCGCCCGGTTACCACAATCTGAACTCTCCAGCCGCCTGAGAAACCACCATGCCCCGTTTTCTTTTCGCCAGACCCGCCACCTTTCCTATACGTCGAATTCGCCCGAAACATCAAAGGATACGCGGCAAAGGTCGATAAAAGGACAGTGACACAGTTCCCAAACCGGGATTGCGTCACGGTTTTGTTTCGGCGAATATCCGGCCCCTATAGTGGCACGCACAATCCGGAGGGTCCAGGGATGGACATGTTTGTCGTTCACGGCGGACGGCGGCTGCGCGGTTGCGTCCAGGTGAGCGGGGCGAAGAATTCCGCGCTGCCGATCATGGCGGCCGCGCTGGCCTCCGATGGCCCCACCCTGCTGCACGGAGTCCCCGACCTCGTCGACGTCGCAACTCTATGCCAATTATTGACGGCCCTGGGAGTCGAAGTCAGCCGCGTCAACCAAACCGACGGTTCAGCGCCCGATGCTGTTGAAACAAATGGACAAGTCGCCGCCATCGACGCAGACGCGCAGGAGCCACCGGGCGAACCGCAAACCGAAGAGCACCACGTCACCTTCCCATTCGGCCTTTCCGAGAGAGACGAATTCGACACACCCCCGGTCGCCCCGCTGCGCCTGGAAGTCGTGAACGCCGGTCCCTGCCTGGCCGATTACGAACTGGTCCGCCGCATGCGGGCCGGAATTTGCGTGCTGGGCCCTCTGCTGGCACGGCGCGGGCGCGCCTGCGTGTCGCTGCCGGGCGGATGCAATATCGGCGATCGACCGGTCGACCTGCATTTGAAAGGTCTGGCCGCACTCGGAGCGGAACTGCGCGTCGAACGCGGCTACATTTTCGCCCGCGCGAAACGCCTGCGCGGCGCAAAGATTTATCTGGGCGGTCCGTTCGGAAGCACCGTCACCGGAACATGCAACGTGATGACGGCCGCGGCTTTGGCGCAGGGGGTCACGACGATCGAAGCGGCCGCCTGCGAGCCGGAAGTGGTCGACCTGGGGACCTATTTGAATCGCATGGGCGCAAAGATCACCGGGCTGGGGACGCCGTTCTTGCACATCGAAGGGGTCGAGACGCTCACAGGCTGCGAACACACGATCATTCCCGATCGGATCGAAGCGGCCACGCTGATGATCGCCGCCGCCATCACGCAAGGCGACGTCGTCCTCGAAAACATCGACGTCGACCACATGACCGCCGTCATCGAGAAGCTGCGGGAAATCGGCGTCACGATCGAAACGGTGGGCCATGCGGCCCGCGTGACGGTCCGCCACCAACTGAACGCCGCCGACTGCATCATGCTCCCCTACCCCGGCCTGCCGACCGACGTCCAGGCGCAAATGATGGCGCTGCTCACGACGGTTCCCGGGATCAGCATCATCACCGACAAGATCTTCCCCGATCGTTTCATGCATGTCGCCGAGCTGGCACGCATGGGGGCCTCGATCCGCCGCGAAGGAGCCAGCGGCATCATCAGCGGCGTCCCCATGCTCAGTGGCGCGGGGGTGATGGCTTCCGACCTGCGGGCCTCGGCAGCGCTGGTGCTCGCCGCACTCGCCGCGCATGGCGATTCGGTCATCCGCCGCATCTACCATCTCGATCGCGGTTACGATCGGCTGGAACACAAACTGAACGACCTGGGAGCGGGCATCGTGCGTGCCCAGGACGTGCCGCTGAACATGCCGGCGAGCCTGTCCGTCGATCCGGCCGATATGCTCCCCACCGACGAAGGCGAGCACACCTTGCGCGGCCCGAAATGGCTCCGCCGCGAGAACCTGCGAATTCACGCACCGGAAGTCGAATGACTCAAGCGCGGAGTGCGGAATTCGGAGTGCAGAGTTGAACTGGCATTTTGTGAATGGTCGAATCCCCTCTGTGATTCAGGTCGCCCGGCCGCCTCGTCACGGCGGTCGGGCCACCCGCGAAGCTTGTGACTTGCCCCAGCGAGCCGTAGGGTTTATCCCTGCGGAATCCGGGTGAATCCACCCGGCTGACGAACAGGCGAGTCGATCCCTCGAATTCATGCCACGCTCTCCTGCCGCAACAAGACGCGAATTGGGAAAAGTCTACACCCCCGCGGCGATCGCGCAAGGCATGGTTCGCGGTTGCCTGCAAAGCTGGGAAGGTGCGATCACAGTACAATGCGATGCGAGATCCGCTTCTGCCTGCCGCGTTCTCGACCCGGCCTGCGGCGACGGCGCATTTCTCTTGGCCGTATTTGACGAACTGGCTAAACGCCGATTCCCGACGGACTCGTCAGCCACACAACGCCTGGCGATCGTTCGAGACCAGATTTTCGGCGTCGACATCGACCCGCCGGCCGTCGCCGCATTGCGCTCGGAATTGCTGGCACGAATCGATCCACCGGACGAACTTGCCGCCGAGGCCGCCGCGACGTTGGAACAGAATATCCATTGCGGCGATTCGCTGGCGGGACCAGACTTCTCCCGGCCGCCGCACCAGCAGCTTGACTTGCGGACTGCCGGTAAGGCGGAAATCCCGGATGCAATCTCCTGGCCGGACGCATTTCCCGCCGCAGCGCGAGCGGGGGGATTCGACATTGTCGTGGGCAATCCTCCCTACCTCCGCGAGCGGAATGCCAAGGCGCTGTTCGATCGACTCGCCGCCAGCGAGATCGGCCGGCGCCGGCGCGATGCGCGGATGGATCTCTGGTATTATTTTCTGCATCGCAGCCTCGATCTCTTGCGACCGGGAGGCGTGCTGGCGTTCATCGTCAACAGCTACTGGATGTCGTCTCGTGGAGCTGGCCGGCTGATCGATCGCCTGGACCGCGAAACCTCATTCGAAGAAATCCAGTTGCTGCACGACGCGCCGGTCTTCAAGTCGGTTGCCGGACGACACATGATCTTTCGTTTGCGAAAACGCACCGGCACGGGCGACGCTCCTGCCGGAGAACGAAATCCTTCCCACGGCCAATGCCTGATCGTGCCGTCACTTGACCCGGCGGCCAATCCGTATTCACTCTCACACGAAGACTTGTTCCAGAATCGCCGACTCGTTGTCGCGCCTCCCGACGCTGATCGCCATTTATTCCAAGCCTGCGCGACGCTGAACGATTCCTTCGACACGCGACAAGGGATCGCCGAGAATCCCCCCTGCATCACGCGCCGCTTGCAGCAGGAGTTTCCGGATCACTATGAAGTTGGTGCAGGAGTCTTCGTCCTGTCGCCGGACGAAATCGCCAGGCTGAATCTGCTGCCGCTCGAACGAGAACTGCTGCGCCCCTATTACGACACGCACGCCATTCGTCGCTACTCGCTTCCCGAACAGCCGACCCACCAGCTTCTGTATCTGACGCGGCAGACCGCTCCCCATCTCGAACAATTTCCGACGATTCTTGCACACCTGGAACACTACCGACCGATTCTCGAACGTCGGCGCGAAGTGCGGCTCGGTCGCTGCGCGTGGTGGCATCTCCACTGGCCCCGCGAGGAAGAAATCTTTCTGCAGCCCAAAGTCTTCAGCGTCCAGATGGGAAAGAGGCCGCCGTTCGTGTTCTGCGGGCGACCGGCCTTCGTCGGCTTCTCGGTCAATCTGATTCTGCCAGGTTCGCGCCCCGGCTGTTCACTCGCAGCCCTGACCGGAATCCTGAATTCCAACCTGGCATTCCGGTGGTTCGAGCGTCACGCCAAACGCCGCGGCGCGAATGTCGAAATCAATGCCCACCTGCTCCAGCAGTTTCCTCTGCCGGGACGTGGCGAGCAACTTGAAGGCCGCATCGCCAAAGTCGTCTCGCTGCGACAGGCCGAATCAGATGAAGCGCTAGCGAGCGAACACGACGCAGCTATCGAAGACCTCGTCAGAGAGCTCTATGAGAATTGTTGAAGTGGGAGAACCGCTGTGGCAGGAAAATCGCTGAAGCGGCACGGCCTTACGGCTTGGGCCGGAAATACTTCATCGATTCTTTTACGACCGTCGCCCGCGTCGCGATTCGCACCAACAGCGACAGGATGTAGTTCTTCCAACCCGAAACGACGTACGACCGCCGCTTTTCGAAGGCCTTCAGCCCCGCTCGCACGACTTGCCGGGAATCCTGCGACGAATGCCGTTCCAGAAAGTTCGGCGCCCCGGAGATATTGAAGAAGTCGGTGCGCGTCGACCCGGGACATAACGTCGTGACGGTCACACCGCGGTCGCGAACCTCTCCCCACATCGCTTCGCTGAAATGCAGCACGTAGGCTTTGCTCGCGGCGTAGGGCCCCATGTACCCGACCGGCTGAAAACCGGCCACCGACGAGATATTGATGATGCCGCCGTGCCCCCGCTCGACCATCTTCGGCAACACTCTGAGAGTCAATTCCGTCAGGGCCGAGACATTCAGGCGAATCATATCGAGCACGTGATCGACGTCGACAGTTTCCAGCGGGCTGACGTAACCGAAGCCGGCATTGTTGACCAGCAATTCGATCGTCACCCCCCGCTTCTCGATTTCCTGCAAGAGGCGCGGCGGTTCCGCCGGGTTCGAGAGATCGGCGATGATGATCTCGGTCTTCGTGCCATGCGCCTGGTGCAATTCGGCGGCCAGTTGCGTCAACAACTGTTCACGTCGTGCCGTCAGAACAAGGTGCATGCCCCGGGCGGCAAGTTGCCGGGCGAATTCCGCTCCGATCCCCGACGACGCTCCGGTGACGAGCGCCCACTGATCGGCAAAGGCCTTAAGCACTATCGTGACACTCCCCAGTTGCGATCCCTCACAGTGGCGATCTGGAAGTAATCTGCGAAGATGACGAATGATAAAGCGTTGGATACTAACAGAACCCCTTGCAAAAGACGACCAAACCAATGCTCCCTCCGCTGACCCGCGCCCAGGTTCGCGCCGTCGATACTGAAGCGATCGAAGAATACGGACTCCCTGGGATCGTCCTGATGGAAAATGCCGGTCGTGGCGCCGCAGAACTGCTCGCAGGCCTGGGCATTAACGGCCCCGTCGTCGTCTGCGCCGGAAAAGGCAATAACGGCGGAGATGGTTTCGTCATCGCCCGGCACCTGGCCCTGCGGGGCATCGAAGCGACCGTTGTTCTGTTTTGCGATCCAGCCGACCTCTCCGGCGACGCGGCGATCAACTGCCGCGTCGTGACGGCGGCCAGACAACCGTTGATTGTGCTGGGGGCGACCCCTGATCTCGCCCAGTTCGATAAAATTCTTTCCCACGCCGATTGGATCGTCGATGCCTTGCTGGGAACCGGGACGGCCGGCCCGATCCGCGAGCCGTACATGACGGCCATCGCCGCCATCAACCGGTCAGGAAAAAAAGTGCTGGCGGTCGATTTGCCGTCCGGTCTGGACTGCAACACCGGCGCGCCTCTGGGGACCGCGGTGCGTGCCGATCACACGGCCACCTTCGTCGCCCGAAAAGTCGGCTTCGACGCTCCGGGCGCCCGGCATTTCACGGGCGAAGTGCACGTCGTCAGCATCGGCGTACCGCACCGACTGCTCGACGAAATCGTCAAAAAATGATGATTCCGACGCGACTCGCAAGGAACAATCCACTGCACTGACAGCGATTTCGTTGCTCCCAGCACACGGGCCGCGCCCCGTGGCTGGCAGTTTGATGAAAAAGGGGACTGTCCTCCAACGAATGACTTTTCCATCGCAATTCGATACGGCCGAGAGGGACTGTCCCCTTTTTCGATAGGCGGTTGACTCCCGTCCGTCCCAAAATTCCCGATTCCGTCTTGCTGATTTCTTACGGCTAGGTTACGATTTCGTCACTGTTCTCGTCGAATGCTGCATGCGGCTCTCGTCTGAACTGTTTCTGAGATGGCCGCGAAGTGGTTTTGTAGAAACCATTGCGAAGGGACACTTGGTTTGGATCAGCACGTTTTGCCAGGGAGGGTACAAACAGTGCAAGCGCTCAGCCTTTACGAAGAAGGTCTGCGGGAAGCCGAACGTCACAAGTGGATCGAAAGCCAGAAGCGCGGCATCGATCTGGGCGATTGGGCCCTCACCGACTGGTATCGCCGCTACTGGCCGTTGTTCTGCCGGCTCAAATGTCTGGAACATCTTTCCGGCAATCGCAGTTGGTCGGAATTCGCCCCGGAAGATTTCGGGCTGGTCGGCAAGCTGATCCGCAACGAAGACCTGCTGTTGGAGATGATTCTCGACCGCGCTCACGCCGGCATGGAAAATCTCGACATCCTGGTCTGGGCCCAGGAGTGGAGCCTGCCACTCAAACGCATCATCTACATTCTCGAACAGCTCAATCTGAATCGCGCGCAGCTGTCACCGAAAGATCCGCCGCGATTCGCCCGGCCGGGCACCATTCAGGACGAGTCGAAAGACTGACGGCTCCGCAATGGATTCGAGCAGGGACGCTGCGAAACCGGTGCTGGCAGCCGGGCCGACGAGCGCTCGTCATGTGTCCGCCCGCGCCCGATCGGATGTCGCCGGCGTTTTTTCCGCGCTGCGAATCGTCGCCAGCTCGACGCTCGCCAGCCGTCTGCTGGGGATGTTTCGCGAGATCGCTTCGGCCCGCCTCTTCGGACTGGGCCCGGTCTGGGACGCTTTCTCGTTTGCCTTCGTGATCCCCAATCTGTCGCGCCGGCTGTTTGGCGAAGGCGCGCTGTCGGCGGCGTTTCTACCCGTGTTCGCGCGGCAGGTGGAATCCGACCCCCGTGGCGAGCTGCAATCCGCGTGGCAGCTTGCCAGCGCGGTGTTTTCGCTGCTCTCGGCGTTCCTCATGGGGCTTGTTCTCGTCGGCGAGCTGATCCTGTTTGGATTGTCGTATGTGTTCGCCGACCGGCCTGAGACGCAGCTCATGCTGGGCCTGACCGCCGTGATGCTGCCGTACGCTCTGCTGATCTGCCTGGCGGCCCAGGTAACCGCCGTGCTGCACGCGCTGGGGCATTTCACCTGGCCGGCGCTCGTGCCTGTCGTTCTCAACCTGTGCTGGATCGCCAGCATCTGGCTGGTCGATCCGCTGTTCGATCCCGATCGCGTGGCGCAGGTTTACGCGCTGGCGGTCTGCATTGTCGTCGCGGGAGTGTTGCAATTGGCATTGCAGTGGCCGACGCTGCGCGGGTTCGGTTTCCGGTTCGATCGCCGCTGGCAAGCCGTGCGCCCGGCCGTGCGCGAAATCGTGCGCGCCATGCTGCCGGTGACGCTGGGACTGTCGATCACGCAGATCAATACGGTGCTCGACCGGCTGATCGCCTGGTCGCTGACCGCCCCCGTCGCCGGAGAAACTGCCATGACGCTCCCCGGCGGTTTGCCCCATCCGCTGGCGCCAGGGGCTGTCTCGGCGCTGTACTTTGGCGAACGAGTCTATCAATTTCCGCTGGGAGTCTTTGGCGTCGCGTTGGGGACCGTGTTGTTTCCGCTGCTGTCGCGGCACGCCGCCCGCGGTGAACTAGGGCGACTTCGCGACGATCTTTCGCTGGGCCTGCGGCTGGTGATCGCCATCGGGCTGCCGGCGAGCGCAGGATTGGCATTGGTCGCCGAGCCGCTGACGCGGCTCCTGTTTCAGCACGGCGAGTTCACCGCGACCGATACGGCCCGAGTCGTTCCGATCCTGATCGCCTATGGAGCGGGAGTCTGGGCCTATTGCGCGATCCCCGTGCTGTACCGCGGTTTCTACGCCGTGGGCGAACGACAGATTCCCGTCAAAGTCGGCCTGACCGCCGTGGGGCTCGACCTGCTGCTCAATTTCAGTCTGATCTGGCCGTTCGCGGAACGGGGCCTGGCCGCCAGCACCGCCATTTCGGCCGCAGTGCAAGTCGCCTTGCTCTCATGGCTGATCCAGCGACGAGTGGGACGGCTCGATTGGCCCCGACTGGCGTGGACCATCGCCAAGGCGGCTGTCGCGACGGCCGCCATGTCTGCGATTTACCTGACGTCGCGAAGTCTTATGCCAGAGCGGACTGGCAAGATCCACGACGCGATCGCCTTACTCATCCCGATCGTGCTGGCCGCCGCGGCCTATTTCGCCATCGCGCGGCTGTTGGGAATCGCCGAGCTGCGCTGGCTTCTGCGAGGCGAACGCCATTCCGACGACGACCAGCGCCCCACCCCCGAATAGCGGCGCCAACTCGCACGTCATCGAGTTCGCGCGAATGCCGACCGGCTTCGGCGACGGCCGAGCTCGCACAAGCTCAGCCGCCGCCGCTCTGTCACACCACAAATTGTCAAAGAACACACTCCGTAGGGCAGGTTTTCCAACCTGCCCGTTCCTGTGGCTCTTTCGTTTTTCTGAAACACCTCACTTTCCCGCCAGTTTTCACTAAGAGTACCGATTTTCGTCGAAGTATTCTTCACCGGAATCGTCCGTGCGATCGTTGCCGGCCTGGCCATTGCCCGCGTGGCCGTTCGTC
>DASYAR010000491.1:0-12731 GCA_036501235.1 Planctomycetaceae bacterium | reverse complement strand
GTACAAGCTCGAGCTGCCGATCCCTGAGTCGAACGAGCAGCTCAAAGGCTCGGTCTCGGTGCGACTGCCGAACCTCGAGTTCGATCATCCCGAGCAGAACGAGCAGCTTCTGCGGTCGCTGGCGCGCAAAGAGACCGGGGGGGCATATGTCCCGCTGGACGCCGCCGCGACCGAATTGCCATCGCTGCTTCCCGATCGAACGACCGAAAAAGTGCGCTACGACAAGCCAATCGACCTGTGGGACCGCGACTGGGTGATGTATCTGCTCGTGGGGCTCATGTCGCTGGAATGGTTGACGAGAAAGTTGCTGAAGTTGGCATGAGTTTTAAGCAATCCTCATGTTCAACG
Source organism: Planctomycetaceae bacterium (assembly GCA_036501235.1). Classification (GTDB taxonomy): domain Bacteria; phylum Planctomycetota; class Planctomycetia; order Planctomycetales; family Planctomycetaceae; genus JACQFH01. Next base: position 12,383 of record DASYAR010000491.1, on the reverse strand, counting down.
GAATTTCGTCTCTTCCTTCACGGCCGTTGCCGGCTTTCACGCTTACCAGCGGCTTGCGCCACTGACTAAAATGTGCCGTCCCTGCGGGGGCTATGCCACACACCAAGCAACGCCGTCTTCGAGGATCCTGCAATGCCCGCCATGATCTCGGCTCCGCAGCCTTTGGCCGTCGAGGAGGGGGCCAAAGTGCTGATGCAGGGAGGCAATGCTTACGATGCGGCGCTAGCCTGCGCGTTCATGCAGTTCATTCTCGATCCGCATTCGTGCGGACTGGGTGGGTACCTGCTGCTCACCCATCATCGCGCGGGCACGCCCGGTCCGCAGCAGATCCTCGACGCGCCGGCCGTCGCCGGATCGCGGGCGAGCCCGACGATGTGGGAAGGAGATGTCCTCGGCCCCAATCCGGGAGGCTGGGGCTTTTTCCTCAAAGACAAAGTCAACGACAGCGGCTATCAGTCGATTTGCGTCCCGGCGATCGTCCGTGGACTGGAAGCGATCCACAAGCGCTGGTGCACCTGGAAGTGGGCCGACCTGATCGCGCCGGCCATAGCCACGGCCGAGAACGGATTCCCGGTCGGCGCGCATCTGGCCGGGCGTTGGAAAGACAAGCCCCTCTTCTACGAAGACTCGTCACTGCTTCAGAAATTGCACGTCTCGCCGGCCGCACAACAGATCTATCTGAAGCCCGACGGCACTCCTTACGACGAAGGGGACGTGCTGCGAAATCGCGATTACGCGCAATCGTTGCGGCGTCTCGCCGCGGCGGGGGCCGACGACTTCTACACCGGCGAGCTCGCCCACCAGATGGCAGCCGATCTGGCCGTGCATGAAAGCTGGGTCACCGCGGCCGACCTCGCCGCCTGCAGTATTCGCGATGAACCACCGATCGTCGCGACGTACCGCGGCTATACGATCGTCACGTCGCAAGCGCCGCATGGCGGCCCGACATTGGCCGCCATGCTCAACATTCTCGAAGGCTACGACGTCTCGTCTCTGCCGCACAATTCGGCCGAGTACATCCACCTCGTGTCGATGGCGATGAAGGCGGCATTCGCCGACCGCAATCGTAAGCTCGGCGATCCGCATTTCGTCACGGTTCCGCTGGAAGATATGCTCTCCCCTGCGCGGGCCGCGCAGTGGCGGAACGTGATCGACTCGGGGCAACCGATCGACACAACTCGCATTCAAGCCGGACCTGTGAGCACGACGCAGGTGACGGTTGTCGATGTTGCGGGTAACTGCGTCTCGCTGACGCATTCGCTGGGATCATCGTCGGGCGTCATCACTCCAGGTCTGGGATTCATGTACAACAATTCCATGATTAATTTTCATCCTTACGCCGGACATCCCAACAGCATCGCGGCGGGCAAAGGACGGACGACCGGGATGACTCCCACCGTAGTGCTCGACGGCGATCTACCAGTGCTCGTTTTGGGCGCGCCGGGGGCGACGCGGATCATCACGGCGGTGCTGCAGGTGATCCTTAACCGGCTCGATTTCGGGATGAGCATGACCGACGCCGTGCTGGCCCCGCGGTTCGATTGCCAGGGAGAAATCATATTCTGCCAGTCGCGGATTCCGGAGTTCGTGTGTGCCGAGGTGCGGAAGAAGCACCCCATCCGCCGCACTCCCGATGCACATGGCGGCATGGCCCTCGTGCACGCGATTGCGATCAAACCCGAAACGGGCCAACTGGAAGGCGCGGCGGACGCCGGCGCCGACGGCATGGCGCTGCTCGTCGACTGATCGCAGCGGCTCAACAAACGCCGGCGCGTTTGTTACCATGTGCGGACGCTGGTTCACCCGCCTTGCTCACTTTCCGGGAGAGATGCCGTGCTCGCACGCTCTGGTTGGCTGGTCGTCGTTGCCTTGTCCCTCGTGTCGCGGCTGGCCCTCGCCGCCGACTGGAGCGAAGAGCAGGTCTCCAAGCTGCCCTCCGGTGAAACGCCGGTGCGACTCTTCAGCGGCAAAGACCTGTCGGGGTGGGAAGGGCACATCGGCAAGTACTTCTCGGTTGAGAACGGGGTCATCGTCGGCAAGAACACCCAGGAGAATGCCCCGAAAGCCAGCACCTACCTGCTGACGAAGCAGAAATTCCGCAACTTCCGACTGATCTTCGAAAGCCGGCTCGTCACCAGTGAAATGCACTCGGGCATTTCCCTGTGGGGCAAGGCGATCGAAAAGGAAGAAGGCCCGTTCACTTACCAGGGGCACCTGGTGATGTACCCCTCGGGATACGGCTTCTGGGACTTGTATCGTCGCAACGGCATCTACGGCGACACACTGGGAATCGCGCGGCGCGTCGGCAAGCAGCACGACTGGAACCGCATGGAGATCGTGGCGACCGGCCGGCGAATCCGGCATGTCGTCAACGGCCAGCTCGTCGCCGACTGGAGCGATCCACAGCCTGAGTTGTGCGAGACGGGACCGATCGGTCTGCAACTGCATTCCAATAGCGTGCCGCAGGAAGTGCAGTGGCGCGGCTTGATTCTCACGGAAAATCCGCAGAACGTCTTAGTGACGGCCACGAGCCGCGATGCAGGACTCGTCGCCGGCGGAAAACCGGCCGAATCGGGAATGGACGACAAGGCCCTCTCCAAAATCGGCGAACGGATGAAAGATTTCGTCGCTGCGAAGCAGATTTCCGGCGCCGTGACGCTGGTCGCCCGCCGCGGCCGCGTGGTGCACCTCGACGCGGTCGGCCAGGCCGACGTCGCCGGAGGACGCGACATGGCCAAGGATTCGGTATTCGCCATCGCGTCGATGACCAAGCCGATCACCGCGGCTGCCGTGATGATTCTGCTGGACGAGGGCAAGCTGAAACTCGACGATCCCGTGTCGAAATACATCCCCACGTTCCAGCAGACGACTCTCGCCGACGGCAATAAGCCGGCCCGCGAAGTCCTGTTCGCGATTGTCTCCGGCATACGAACGGGCTGGTGAGCGACCAGCGCAACGTGGGGACCCTCGGCGAGACCGCCGAGATGCTCGCCAAGTCGAAGCTGGCATTCGAACCGGGAACGAAATGGCAATACGGTCCGGGGCTGTCGGTCGCCGGCCGTGTCGTCGAGGTGGTCTCGGGCAAATCGTTCGATCAGTTTCTTGCCGAACGAATCTTCGCGCCGCTCGACATGAAAGAAACATCGTTCCGGCCGACTGCCGAGCAACTGCAGCGGCTTGCGAAGCTGTATCAGCCGACTGCCGATAAGAAAGGACTCGAGCCGGGCACGCACTGGCTATTTGAACTGTCTCCTGACACGACACCGAATCCTTCGGGAGGCCTGTATTCGACCGCGGCCGACGTCGTGCGGTTCTATCAGATGGCTCTCAACGGTGGCGAACTGAACGGCAAGCGAGTCCTGTCTGCCGATGCGGTCAACCAGATGACGTCGCTCCAGACCGGCGAGATTCAATCGGGACTAGGCCCGGAGACCGGCTGGGGCTTGGGTTTCTCACTCGTCCGCGAGCCCGTGGGAGGCATGAAGATGGTTTCTGCCGGCACTTATGGTCACGGTGGCGCTTTCGGAACGCAAAGTCATGCCGACCCCGGCAAAGAGGCGATCTTCATCCTGATGGTGGCCCGCCAGAACTTTGGTAATGATGGTCCCGACTTGCGGGCCATCGTCAGCCCGCCCACCTGCGAAATGTGGATGCGGATGAAGTCGATCAGCCGTTCGGAAATTAATGGCACCCATTCATTGGGATTGTTGAACAGTTCGCCCATCGCGAGGGGAGTGCTCGTTTGCTGTCTTAATGTCTTGAAATAGCCCACGTCTTCGGGCGAGAACGGATCCTCCATGAAGTACGGCTTGAATTTTTCCACATCCTTTACGAGCTGCATCGCCAGGATCGGCGGGACTCGCTCGTGGATGTCGTGCAGCAGTTCAATGTCGTCGCCGAATTTGTTGCGGATGTGCTCGAACAATTTCGGGACGAGGCGCGCGTAGGGCCCCGGCTCCCAGACGTCGACCCGGCGGTTCGACTGGACCTGATCGTCGCCGCTGCCGGTCGCGCCGCCTGTTCCATACGTCGCCAGTCCCGGCACGGAACATTGGATGCGAATATGCCGGTAACCTTCGGCCTTGTACTTGCCCACCGCTTCTTCAACGTCCTGAAACGTCTTTCCCGAGGCATGGCGATAGGTATCGACCGCCTCGCGGCACTTTCCCCCCAGCAATTGATACAGCGGCAGCTTGACGCGCTTGCCGAGAATGTCCCACAGTGCCATATCGACCCCCGACAGGGCATTCCCCAGGACGGGGCCGTTGCGCCAGTACGAACTGACAAACGCTGATTGCCAGATGTCGTCGATCCGCGTGGCGTCTTTGCCGATCAGGAATGGTTTCAGAAACTTGTCGACCGCCGTTTCAACGGCCCGTGCCCGCTGGGTGAACGTGGCGCAGCCCAAGCCGTACAAGCCTGGCTCGTTGGTCAGCACTTTGACAACCACGAGCCGGATTTTGGCTGGAGAGGTAAGAAATGTTTTGACGTCAGTGATCCGCAGCGGAGGCGTGCCGCGCGCCGCTTCTTCGGCGATGGAGGCGGGCTTGTCATCAGCGGCGAGCGCAGTGTGCGCGAGCCACGGCAGGCCAGCGGCCGCGGATCCGAGCATCGTTGATTTCAGCCAGTCGCGGCGGTGCATGAATGAGTACTCCTTAGATGCTGGTTCATACGCGAGCAAACAAACCGGGTGGCCCAGCCGTCCCGTCAGGGCGGCGGGGTCGCGCAGCGACAAGATCCGACATCATCCGCGCTCGACTGAAACTGAATCGACGCACTCAGTCAGAAACCTTCTTTTCGTCCCGCATGCCTTCCCGATAAATCGTCCCGAAAAAGAAATCGGCAATCGGCCAAGTGATGTTGAAGTTGTAATTCGACATCAAGTCGTGCCGATGGTGCATCCGGTGATGAGCGCGCAGGGCGCGGATAACCGGAACACGGGCCACCCACGAACTTTCATCGAGGTGATAGCAGAAGTGCAGCACCTCATATGACATGAAGTAGAACGTCGCCGTCGCCACATAGAAACACGCCGTGTTCCAGGTATGGAACAGGTACAACCCGAACCCGATCGGGAAGGCGACGATCCCCAGATAGAACAGCAGCATGATCGCTGGGAACAGCACGATCTTGAAGTCGCGCTGCGATCGGCAGGTCATCCATTCGTCGGTGAAAAACCGGTGATGCTCGTGCGTGTGGCGGTGGAACATCAGTCCCATCCGGTGAATGTACTTGTGCATCGGTCCGCGATGGCCGAAGTACTCGACGAAATTCGCCAGGAAGAATGTCACCGGAACGCACAGCCAGTCGAGCCACGTCGGGTCGCTCACGCACGACAGGGCAACAGCCATGACGGCCACCGACCCCGCGACGACGAAGGCCAGATGCAGAAACCCGTTGTAGAAACGACCGATGACTTTCGACCGGTAATCTGCCCGGAAATTCGAGAGGCTGGGCGGAATCTGCACCGGATCATCGCTCGCGGCCGGCGTAGTGGGTGCCTGCTCCGGCAGTACTGACGTCTGCGCGGCGCACGGCGGCGGATCAGTGACGATATCTGGCAAGCGACGTCCCCTTAAAATCAGATCATTACTCTACAGGCGAAACAATGGGGATTCAACGCGGATGCGGCAAATCAACCGCTACTTGCGCTCGCGACAACGCCGAAAGCGCGACCCGGACGGAAACGGTACCACGATCCATCGCCGGGTCGTCTTGCGACTGCCGATAATGTCCAGTAACATATCGGTAAGCGCTTCCGCGTCAATCTCGAAGGATGCAGATGCTCCGTGTCTTGAGTTCCAAAAAGAAACTGTGCGACGGGCTGACCCGCCGCGACCTGTTGCAGGTCGGTGGCTTGGGGACCTGCGGACTGGGGCTCGACCAGTTCCTGGGGCTGAAATCAGTTGCGCAGGGAAGCCCAACGGAAGGACGTGCCGCGGCCAGCTTCGGCAGAGCCAAGCACTGCATTCTGCTCTACCTGTACGGCGCTCCCAGCCAGCTTGAAACATTCGACATGAAGCCCGACTCGCCCGTGGAAATCCGCGGGACGATGAAGCCCATCCCTTCGGTGCTCCCCGGGCTGGACGTCTGCGAATATCTGCCGCACATCGCCGGGATGACCGACCGAATCACCGTCGTGCGTTCGGTGTCTCACCCCTATCCGGTTCACGGCGTCGCCTTTGCTACGACCGGAATTCCCGCCATCGACGTGGCGATGGAGCTGGCTCCGTACGACGTCCGCCACCACCCCTATTTCGGCTCGGTCGTGCAATACATCGAGCGAAACATCTCGGCCGGCCGGCCGGCCGACATTCCACAAAATGTCGCGCTCCCGTTCCCGTTCAGCAGCGAGCGCGTGGGCGAAGTGCCGCGGGCCGGACCGTATGCCGCATTCCTAGGCTCGACGTACAACCCCACGTGGACCGAGTATCTCGGCAAATCGACGGGGACCGTCAAGAAGACGCTGCGCGATATGAACTACGACGTCCCCGATCCGTATGTCGGGTGCAACGCAGACAGCCATTTCCGATTCTCGTCGACGACGCCGATGCCCGACATTTCGATCGACCGGCTGAACCGCCGGCGTTCGCTGCTGGGGCAATTCGATCAGACACGGCGCGAACTTGAAACAACAATCGACGGCCGGTCGATGTCGCGCTACCAGGATCTCGCATTTTCGATGATCACCTCGCCCCGCGTCGCCGAGGCGCTCGATGTGCGCAGAGAACCGCAAGCGACGCGCGATCTGTACGGCATGACGCTGTTCGGCCAGGGCTGCCTGGCGGCGCGGCGGATGATCGAAGCCGGCACGCGGCTTGTCAGCGTGTTCTGGGACGAATACGGCTTGGCCGGCGACGCCTGGGACACCCACTGGAACCACTATCCGCGAATGGTCGATCAGCTCTTGCCACCCTTCGACAAGGCGTTTTCAGGGCTGATTCTCGACTTGGAACAGCGCGGCATTCTTGACGAAACGCTCGTTGTCGTGTTGAGCGACCACGGCCGCACGCCGAAGTTGAACAACGCAGCCGGCGGCGGTCGCGATCACTGGTCGCTGGCCTATTCGCTGGCGTTTGCCGGAGGCGGGATCGCGAAAGGCAAGGTCGTGGGCGCGACTGACCGCGAAGCGGGATCGCCGACCGATCGGCCCGTCTCTCCCAAAGACATTCTGGCGACGATGTATCACCTGCTCGGAATCGACCCGCGCGCCCGCATTCCTGATCGCGGCGGCTCGCTAATTCCCATCGTCCCAGAAAGTGCCGACGTCGTCCCCGAAATGCTGGCGTAGTTGGCATTTATGGATGGCGTTGGCGGCGACGGGCCGTCATAATAGAGTTTGTTGATGTCTCGCCTGCTTGGGGCTTGTAGCTCGCGACATGGAGTCGAAATTCGGGATCCGTCCTGGGAATTCAACCGGTGTCGGAGTTCATGGCTCTCCCGCCTTACGCTTCGCTGTCGTCGGTCGATCCCTGTTATCAGGAGGACCTTTTTGATTTCCTCCCGTTCCTTTCATCGTTTGCCGATGGCTGCCCTCCGTCTTGGAATGGGGGTGATCGCCAGCTTGGCGTTGTTGACTCAGGTTGCCTGGGCGCTCGATTTTAAGATTTCGCATTCCCAGGTGATTTTCGATCGCAATTTCGAGCAGGCGCAACTACTCGTCACGGCGACCGACCCGGCGGGTGTTTCCAACGAACGATCGGAGGATCTGACGACCCGCGCGAGCTTCGCGTCGTCCAATCCGGCAGTCGTTTCCGTTTCCCCCTCCGGCCGGCTGCTGGGGCTGGCCAATGGCGACGCCGTCATCAATGTCACCGTCGAAGGCGTTTCCAAGCCGGTCGAAGTCCATGTCGCAGGGATCGTCACCGATCCGCAGATCGAATTCACCGAGCAGATTCTCCCTATCCTGTACAAGGCGGGTTGCAACGGCGGGGCGTGTCACGCCAGTCAGCATGGCAAAGGAGGCTTTACCCTTTCGGTGATGGGGTTCGACCCGCCTGCCGATCGCAATGCCATCGTCCGCGATCGAATGCAGCGCCGCGTCAACCTGCTCAATCCGGCCGACAGCCTGGTTTTGAAAAAGCCGACGATGTCGGCTCCGCACGGCGGCGGTCGGCGTCTGGAAGTCGGTTCGACCGACTACAACATCTTGTCGTCATGGATTGCCCGTGGCGCACCCGAGTCGAAAGCCGATGCCCGCAAGGTGACGAAACTGATCGTCACTCCCGCGTCGCGTGTCGGCCAACCGGGGATGAAGCAGCAATTGCGGGTGCAGGCGCTGTATAGCGACGGCAAGTCGCGCGACGTCACCGGCTGGGCGCGGTTCGACAGTATGGATGAGGGAGTCCTCAACGTCACCTCGGCCGGAGTGACAACGGCGATTGGCCGCGGGCAGGCGCCGATCATGGTGCGCTACGAAGGCCAGGCCGAGATTGCAATGGTAGTCGTCCCCTTTGCCGATTCGGTCGATCTGGCCGGCTGGCAGAACAACAACTTCGTCGACGAGCTGGCCTCGGCCAAGTTCAAAGAGCTGGGAATCGTCCCTTCGGGTCTGAGCGACGACGCGGCCTTTCTGCGGCGCGCCTTTTTTGACGCGATCGGAACGCAGCCGACGGTGGAAGAAGCCACGGCCTTCCTCGACTCGACCGATCCGGAAAAACGAAAAAAACTGATCGACCGTTTGCTGGGATTGAGCGGCGACCCGACGCAGGACATCTACAACGACAAGTACGCCGCCCTGTGGACTTTGAAATGGGCCGACCTGATTCGCAACAACAGCACGGTGACCGGCGAAACGGGAATGTGGGCGCTGCATAACTGGCTGCGTGAATCATTCCGTACGAATAAGCCGTTCGACGAATTTGTCCGCGAGCTGGTGACGGCCAAGGGGTCGATTTTTTCGAACGGCCCGGCCAATTATTACCGCATCGCCAATAATCCACCCGATCTGGCTGAAACGACCTCGCAACTATTCCTGGGAGTGCGGTTACAGTGCGCAAAGTGCCACCATCATCCGTTCGAAAAATACAGCCAGGCCGACTATTACGGATTCGCCGCGTTCTTCTCGCGCGTTGGCACGAAGGGGAGCTCCGAATTCGGGAATTTCGGCGGTGAGACGGTGGTGCTCGTGAGATCGGGAGGCGAAGTCGGGCATCCTAAGACGGGCCAGATCATGAAACCCACTCCCCTCGACGGGGAGGCGATCGACGACCCGCTCGACCGCCGCATTCCGCTGGCCAAATGGCTGACCAGCCCGGACAACGAGCTCTTCGCGCGGAACGTCGTCAACCGGTATGTCGGTTACCTTCTGGGGCGCGGCCTGGTGGAACCGATCGACGATATGCGTTCGACCAATCCCCCCACGAACGTCGCGCTGATGCAGGCGCTGTCGCGCGACTTCCGTTCCAGCGGGTTTAACGTCAAGCACTTGATGAAGACGATCATGAATTCGCGGCTGTATCAACTCGATTCGCAGCCGACGCCGCAGAATGCCGCCGATCATCGCTTCTACAGCCATTTCAAAGTGAAGCGAATTTCCGCCGAGCCGCTGCTCGACGCGATCGACTATTCCACCGGCACGCCGACAAAGTATCCGAACCTGCCGCTGGGAACGCGGGCGACCGAGCTTCCCGACGCGAATTACCAGAACACGTTTCTGGTGACGTTCGGAAAACCTAAGCGGGCCAGCGTCTGCGAATGCGAGCGCACGCCGGATGAAAACCTGGCGCAGGCACTGCACACGCTGAACGGCGACGTCGTGGCAACCAAGATTGTGGACGGAAAAGGGCGCATCGCCACGTTGCTGGCCGCCAAGAAACCGCACGACGAAATCGTCTCCGAGATTTACCTGGCGACCGTCTCGCGGCGACCGACGCCCGCCGAGATCGAAGCCTCGAATAAGTTCCTCGCCAGCAGCCCCAATCCGCAGGAGTACTATCAAGACCTGCTCTGGGCACTGATCAACTCGAAGCAATTTTTGTTCGTGCGATGAGGTCGACCGCACCGACCACGTGTCGGTGGTGAGATGATTATGCACTGCGCACGCGAGGTGAGAATAGTTGCACAATAGGGAATCGCAAATGCATCGTAGTCTATGCTCGGCCGCTCTCGTCCTGTCGCTGTCCCTGGTCACTTGGGCGCAGGCCCAGACGAACAACTCCTACCCGATGCTGATGAGCGTCAAGCCGGCGGCGGCGCAGGTCGGGCAGACGACCGAGCACGAAGTGACCGCCCGCTACGTTCTCTCCGGGGCTGATCAGGTCATCGTCTCTGGCGACGGCGTCAAAGCGGAAGTCGTTCCCGAAGAAAAGAGCGACAAAGACAAGGACGCGAAAGAAGAGCCGCGGGCAGGTCGCAAACGGAACCGCGGCGGCCGCAACGCTTCGAAGATCAAGCTGCGGTTCACCGTCGCGCCCGACGCTGTGCCGGGCGTGCGCGACTTTCGCATCATCACGCCGCACGGTGCGAGCACGGTGGGGCAGATCGTCATCGCGCGAGACCCGGTCGTCAGCGAAACGAGCGACAACGACTCTGTCGCCAAGGCGCTCGAAATCAAGCTGCCGGCCACCGTTTGCGGCGCCATCGAAAAGGCAGAGGACGTCGATTTCTACAAGTTCCATGTCGATGCGGGGGCGGGCCTGACGTTTCACGTTCGCTCGCAGCGGCTGCTCAACCGGCTGCACGACATGCAGACCCGCGTCGACCCGATGATCACGCTCCGCACCGCCGCCGGCGCCACGCTGGCCGCCAGCGACAACTACTACGCGGGCGATCCGCTGCTCTACTACATGTTCGAACAGGCGGGGGACTATCTGCTCGAAGTCCGCGACGTGCGCTACCAGGGGAATGGCGACTGGACGTACAGCATCGAGATCAATAACCGTCCGTTCGTGACGCAGGTCCTGCCATTGGCGGTGCATCCTGGTGCCGAAACGAAACTGTCACTGGTCGGTTACAACCTTCCGGCCGAGCCCAGCGCTTCGCTGGCGCTGCCCGCCGATGCGCCGGCAGGCCTGCGCTGGGTCTCACCGGTTGTTAACGGTCAGCCGACGAATGAGTTCGCCATATTCGTGACGGGCCTGCCGACTGTCGTCGAAGCGCCGGGCGCCACCTCGCCGCCTCTGGCACCTGCCTCCGGAGGCTCCGCCACGGCGACCATTCCCAACCCCGCAGCGACGGCCCAGCCGTTTACCGTTCCCGCCGTCGTCACTGGGCGCATCGACCAACCCGGCGAATCCGATCAATATGCATTCGACGTCAAAGCGGGGGAAAAACTGTCATTCGAAGTCGTGGCACGGCGTGCCCAGTCAGGGCTCGATCCGATCATCCGCATCCTTAACGACAAGGGGGGCATGATTTCCGAGGCTGACGACACGTCGTTCCATCGCGTCACGAGTGCTGATTCCACGCTTGAAAACTGGAGCGCCCCGGCCGACGGCAAGTTTGTTCTCGAAATCCGCGACCTGCACCTGCGCGGCGGAGCCCAATACACTTACGCGATTCAGGTCACACGGGCCGAACCGCACTTCCTGCTCGAAGCGGATACCGATAAGACCTTGCTGGCCCCCGGCATCAGCTCGGTGTGCTTCGTCCGCGCGCTGCGCAAGAACGGATTTGCCGGAGACGTGCAGCTCGCCGTCGAAGGCCTTCCGCCCGGCGTCACCGCTGTGGCCGGCAGGATCCTCGCAAACGCCAATGACGGTTGCGTCATCCTGCAGGCGGCCCCCGACGCGCAAGATTGTGCCGCGAACATTCGCATCACCGGCACGGCAACCCACCCCGTGCCGAACGGCCAACCGCTGGCGCTCGCAGCCGTCGCACAGCCTTTGCAGGAGTATTATTCCCCCGGCGGAGGCCGCGGGAACTATCCTGTCGACCTGCACACCGTCTCGATCGCCGAGCCGATGGATATTCGCTCGGTCACTCTCAGCACGACGACGGTGACGTTGAAACCAGGCGGCTCGCAGAAGATCGACGTAACGATCGAACGGGCGACAGGCTTCAAGGGAAACGTGACACTCGACGTCTTGTTTCAGCATCTCGAACAACCGTTCGGCAACAGCCTCCCCAAAGGGGTGAAGATGGACGGCGCCGCCAGCAAGACGCTGCTCACGGGCGAAGAAACGAAGGGCTTCATCACGCTGCAAGCGGCCGCCGACGCTCCGCCCGCAGAGAAGCAGCTCATCCCCATCATGGCCCACATCTCGATCAATTTCGTGATGAAGCACACCCTGTGCGGCGCTCCCGTCTTCGTGACGGTCGAGCCCAAGTAACGCCGAGGTGGTGTGGCAGGGTCAGAGCGTCTTGAAGTTACCGACATCTTTGTCGTTCGGCCCTGGCTCCTCGGAGGCAGAGCAGGAGCTTCGTCAGGCCATGCCAGATCG
>DASYAR010000490.1:0-18681 GCA_036501235.1 Planctomycetaceae bacterium | reverse complement strand
ATTGGATAATCGTCCCGGACAGCACCGCAGGCCAGTCGCGAACGACTTCGCGGAACTCGTCGCGGCGCATCAGGCAGCCGACGGAGAACATCGTCACGGCAATCAGCGCCGGGGCGACCGCCTTGCTGGCGACGAACGGATCGCGGAGCGAGGGAAACAGATCGGGCCAAAGATACGCCAGCGCCGAGAGCAGGCTCAGCCACACGATCAGGTAACGATCAAGCATGTCATTCGGCGTGCTTGAGCTTTTCGAGTCGGCTATTGGTGGCGGCGATCTCCTGTTCGAGCCGCGTCACTTCGTCGGGATCGTCAAGCTGCTGTTTGGCCCCAGCAAGCTTCAATTGGAGCTGCGCCAGTTTTTTGCGCTCGACGTCAAGCTGCTTTTTCTGTTTCTTGTTCTGCGACATGAAAATCCCGATTTTCCTGACCGATTGACCCGCGACGACTTTGGAACCTGCCGGGCGGGAGTCGTCAGCCTCGTGGTGCATCCGCCAATCCCCGCCGTCCGAACGTCCCATCCCGAATCGACATAAGCTATCATAAATCCATCGAACCGGCACGGTCCCGAGAGGCCGTGAAGCTGAATTGGCGTCTCGCCCATCGCTCCCTGATCTCTTCATAAACACACAATCACCTTGCCCGACGACTCGTTAAAAACCATCGCTGATTCCGTCTCCGCAGGCGATTGTCTGCTGCTGGTTTTGAGCCACAAGCGGACGGGGGCAACAGACACCTGCTCGAAAGTGTCGGTGCGACCGGTCGAGGTCCGGCGGCAGAAAATGTATCAATTCACGCATCATCTGGCCGACCGGGTGACGCATGAAAATCTCACGCCGGCCGCGGCCGCCAGGCGAGCTACAGAACTGCTCAACACGACGTTTCAGGACGCGGCTCTGTATACGCCAGAGGCGGATTATGCGTTTCGCGCGAATCGCGACGATTCCTTCCGCTGCATCCGGAAGCCGCCTACGAAAGCCGCGCCACCGGTTGAATCCGGGGGACACAACCGCTCGAAAGAGTATTTGATCCCGGACGGAGTTCCTTGTCCCTTTCTGATCGAAATCGGCGTGATGACTGCCGACGGGCGAGTGCGCAGCTCGATGACCCGCAAATTCCGGCAGATCAACCGCTTCGTCGAGCTCGTCGAAGATATCGTCCCCTCGTTCGCTGAAGGACGTGAGTTGCGAGTCGTCGATTTTGGTTGCGGCAAAAGTTACCTCACATTTGCGCTGCACCATCTGTTGACCGAGATTCATGGCCGCGATGTGCGGATTGTCGGTCTCGATCGGAAGGCGGACGTCATGGCTCATTGCGCAAACATTGCCGGCCGGCTCGGATGCCGCGGCTTGGAATTCCGTGAGGGAGATATTGCCACGCATCAGGAAACCGAGCCGGTCGACTTGGCCGTTTCGCTGCACGCCTGCGATACGGCGACCGACGACGCGCTTGCGCAAGCCGTCTGCTGGCGATCGCGGGTCATCCTGGCTGTCCCCTGCTGCCAGCACGAGTTGGCCCGCAAGATCAATAGCCCTGACCTCGCGCCGCTGCTGCGGCACGGCCTATTGCACGAGCAATTCGCCGCACTGGCGACCGACGGCTTGCGCTCGCTGGCCCTCGAAGCGTGCGGTTATGCCGCGCAGGTCGTGGAGTTCATCGACCTCGAACACACGGCCAAAAACATCCTGATCCGGGCCGTGCGACGCGATCGGCCAGATACGGACCTGCAGGCAACGCGCCTGGCCGAATATCGGGCGGTCCAGCGCCTGCTGGGGTTCGAGTCGAGTTATCTCGATCGGTTATTGACCTGCGAATAAACGGTCCGTTCTCAGAAGAATCCGAACGATGTCGAAGCTTGTCACTGCAGCGACCCCTGGCCTGAAGGCGCGGTCGGTCGACTCGGGGTTTTGAATCAGAAAAAGGACAGCGCGGCTTACTTCCTTTCGTACTTCCAATTCTGCGACTTCCCTTGCGCCATCCACTCGATGGCGGTTGCCAGCCGGCGCTGGCGAGTCTCCTCTTTCTTGGCCCCGGTAATCCATTCGATGTACTCGCGCCGATGGCTGGGGCTGAAAGCTGCGAACGTCGCCTGTGCCTTCTTGTTCGTCTTGAGCGCCAATGCCAAGTCGGCGGGCACGGCGATTTCTTTGGGACGTGTCTTCTTGCGGGCGGGCGGCTTGACTCCCTGCTCATTGAGCGCGACCGCTTCGCTGATGTAGGCGATCAGGATTTTGTCGGCCGGAAGTTCAGACAGGCGCGTGATTCGGGAATGCCCCATTGACGCTTTGGTCATCATCGTCAGCAGTTTGTGCGGATCCTTCAGCAGCTTGGCCTTCCAGAATCCGTAGGCAACGTGATTCTTAAATGCGGCCATGCTGCCGACGGGGCCCTTAAACCCGAAGTGCGGGCAGCCCCATTTGATCTGCTCTTCGATCTGCGGACATGCATTGTGGTACAGCCTGCGGATTTTTTTCAGGATCGGTTTGGCGAACTCGGGGGATTTGTCGATGTAAGCGTCAAATTCAGGGGAGCGATTTTTCATGGAAGAGATGCCCGTGAGTGATGCGCTGATTTGGTCGGTCGGTGCATTCTGGTCGCCCGGCGTGCGCGAGTAAAGTGTCGATGCCCGTCTGAGAAATTCGGGGCCTGACGCCCCCGCCTCGCTGGGGGCGTTTGCGGCGCGGGGCGTTGACACGTTGCGGGGTGGGAGGGAGACTAACAGAATCACGCCGAACATCGTCCCGCCGCATCGATTCTCACCGAGGAATTTCACTGAGGAGCGCTCATGCCGAATCGTCCGTTGTTGTTTCTAGCGACCAGCATCTCAATGGGTTGCTTGACGCTGGCCGGGTTCGCTGAAGATCAAGCGGCCAATCCGCATGCGCTGGTGGGACACACCGATCCGGTTTACTCGGTCGATTTCACGCCGGACGGCTTGCAGATCGTCACCGGCAGTTTCGACAAGACGATCAAATTGTGGGACGCCGCGACAAAAAAGCCGTTGCGGACGTTCACCGGCCATACGGGCCTCGTGCTGACGGTCGTCATGTCGAAAGACGGCAACCGGATCGCCTCGGGCTCTCTCGACAACACGATCAAGCTCTGGGACGTCCCCATCGGAACGCCCAAGGCCAGTTACGAAGCACACAAACCGGCGGCGGGCGCCGTGGCCGTGAAACCTGATGGAACGATGTATGCCACAGGTGGCGCAGATAAGCTCGTTCGATTGTGGACCGCGGCCGACGGCAAACCGGTGCGCGATCTATCCGGTCATCCGGGAGCCGTCACGCAACTCGATTTCCGCAAAGACAACAACCAACTCGCCTCGGCCGACGATTCGGGGATCGTTGAGCTTTGGAATCCGGCCGACGGCATGGCGCAAGGGACCTTCGGAGCACACAACGGCGCGGTGACCGGGCTAGTCTACCATCCTAATAATGCACTGCTGCTGACGTCCGGCGCCGACGGCCTGGTCAAAGCCTGGCCAGTGGCGATTCCTGCGGCGCGCGCCATTCCCGGGCACGGCGGCGCCATCACGGCAGTGCACGTCAGTCCCAATGGACAATTCCTCGCGTCGGCCAGTGCCGACAAAACGGCGCGGCTCTGGACTCTCGGCGACGGCAAGCCGGTCCGCAATTTCGACGGACACGGCGGAGTCGTCACATCGATCGCTTTCAGCCCCAATGGAGCGCAAGTCATCACCGGTTGCGAAGACAAGATCGCTCGCCTGTTCGACGCCAATAGCGGTGTGCTCGTCAAGGCGTTCGCTGAACTGCCGGCAGCGATTACGACGGCCGCGGTCAGCCCCAACGGAGCGCAGGTCGTCGTCGGAGATGCCGGGGGGATCGTGAAAGTCTTCAACGTCGCCGACGGCGCAGAAGTACGGGCTCTGGTTGGTCATGCCGGAAAGATCAGCCGGGCTATGTTCACCCCCAACCAGGCGCAGATCATCACGACGGGGGCCGACAAAACGGTGCGTGTCTGGAATGCGGCGGACGGCGCGGCAATCCGGACAATTGAAACGGGAAGTCCCGTCACGGCCTTGAGTGTATCGGCGGACAGCGTAATGGCGGCCGTGGGGGGCGAAGACAAATTGATCCGCATCTTTGCCATCGCCGATGGAGCTGCCAGGGGGACGCTGGCGGGCCACACGCAGCCGGTTGCTGCCGTTCACTTCGCCAACGACAATCAGAAGCTCGTCTCCGCCGCGGCGGACCAGACGGTGCGCGTCTGGGACCTCAAGCTGGGTCGGCAGATGCAGCACTTCGTCGATCACAAAGCCGCGGCGACGGCCGTAGCGTTCGCCCCGGACAATAAAACGATCGTCTCCGGCGGGGCCGACAATCAACTGGTAGTCAACACCGTGTCGCTGCAGCGCATGCACGTCGCGGACGAAAAAGGAGTGAACGCGCTGGCCCTGTCGCAAAACGGCGCCCAGTACGTCACCGCCGATGCCGACGGGACTGTCAAAACTTGGGACATCAATTCTGGGAATCCGGTCCGCACGTTTGCCGGGTTGGCGGCACCGGCGCTGTCGGTCGCGTTCAATCCGAACAACCAGCAACTGGCCGGCGGCGGAGCCGACAAGACCGTGCTGCTCTGGAACCAGAACGACGGCAACGTGCAATTGAAGTACCCGGTCGAGTCGGAAGCGACGAGACTCGTCTACAGCCCGGACGGCAAGAAGTTGATTGCCGCCTCGAAAGACATGGCGATTCGGACGTTTAACCCGGCGATTGCGCCGCCTCAGCAGAATGTTCCGCCAGCACCGCTGGTCGCCGTGCAGACGATGAAAGGTTCGACCGGCGCGATTGCCGGCCTGGTCTTCGCCCCCGACAATCGCACGGCCCTGTCGGTTGCCGCCGACGGCTTTTTGCGGCTGTGGTCGGTCGCCTCCCCCGACGTAGCGCTCAATTTGACCGGGCATTCGTCGCAGATTTATTCGCTGGCGTTCAGTCCCGACGGCAATCGGCTGGCATCGGCCTCCAACGACAAAACCGTCAAGATCTGGGACCTCGTAGCCGGCAAGGAATTGCGGACCTTGGCCGCACAAGGAGGGCCCGTGTATTCCGTGGCGTTTAGCCCGGACGGAACGACGCTGGTAACGTCGGGCGGAGACAAGACGATCCGCTTGTTTGACGTGGCGAGTGGTAACGAGATCCGTCAGTTCGCCGGCGCCGAGGGAGCGGTTTATTCCGTTGCCTTCCATCCCCAGGGGCAATTGATCGCCGCCGCGGGAGTCGACAAGAAAATCCGCCTGTGGAACGTGGCCAATGCACAGCTCGTCAATACGTTCGCCGGTCATACCGACGACATTTATCGAGTGCAGTTCAACCCCACGGGGACGCGGCTATTGTCTGTCGGCTATTCGGGGGTCGTCGACGTGTGGGACGTGAACAACCCTGCGAAGCCGCTCTTCAGTCACAAGCTGCCGCTGGTGATCTATTCGGCGGGGTATTTCCCGGACGGCCGTCGCGTCGCCGTTACCGGAAGCGACGGCAAGACGCACATCATGGAATTGCCGGCGGAGGCACTGTGAGGAGGTTGATCTGTGGCGAATAAAATCGCTTGCGAGAAATGCGCCGCGTTTGCGAAGCATTTCATCGACACGGTGGTCGACGGCGCCTCGATCTCTCGCAGGCTCTGCGAAGAGCACTATCATGAATTTCGCAAAGATCAGATGCTTCGTCCGGTCACCGAAAGAGTGGCGTCATCGAAGGCCACGGTGGTCACCGCGAGCCCATCTGCCGAAGCCTGGCGACAGTTGATCGAACTGATTCATGTCGAATCGTCGTCGGCAGTCATGGTCGTCACCGGCGGCGGGGCGTCCGCAATCTCGGAACTGCTGAGCGTCCCCGGCGGTTCGCGCACCTTACTGGAGGCGGTTGTTCCCTATTCCGAAGCGGCGCTCGTTGAATGGCTGGGAAAGGCGCCGGAGCAATTCTGCGTCGAAGAGACGGCGCTGGCAATGGCGGCAGTGGCGTATCGGCGCGCTTGCGGATTGGCAGCGAAAAAGGATGAGGAGAGAGGAGAGAAGAGAGAGGAGAGAAAAGACGCAGTCGTTGATTCACTCTCCGTTCCTCGCGAGTCATTCCGCGAGGATACGATCGGCGTGGCGTGCACGGCGTCGCTCGTCAGTGACCGTCCGAAGAAAGGGGAACACCGCTGCCATGTGGCGACTCAGACCTGGCGGTCGACTGAGTCCTGCACGCTCGTCCTCGAAAAAGGGGCCAGAGACCGCGCCGGTGAAGAGCGCCTCGTCGGGAAGTTAATATTGCTCGCTCTGGCCCGCGCCGCGAAAATCGGCAATCTACCGCCGCTCGATCTGCTGCCAGGCGAATCGTTAGTCGAATATGCGGCACCGGCCGATGGGCGGCTTCCCGGACTGATCGAAGGACCCTACCGGATTTTGTGGTCGGTACCGTTGCGGGATGACGACGAAGAGAGGGGAGCGAAGAGTGAAAAGGGAGGCAGCACCGACGTCAATTCCCTCTTCTCTCTTCACTCTTCTCTCCACTGTCCCCCACCTGTCGGCATCCTGTGCGGCTCATTTCACCCGTTGCACGACGGCCACCGCCAACTCCGCGCGGCTGCCGAGCGAATCCTGAAGGGCCCCGTCTATTACGAGCTCTCGGTTCGCAACGTCGACAAGCCGCCGCTCGATTTTCTGTCGATCGACAGACGCCGTGCACAGTTCACCGACGTGCCACTCGCGCTGACGGCCGCGCCGACATTCGCCGAGAAGGCAGCCGTGTTGCCGGGGGTGGTATTCGTCGTCGGCGTGGATACAGCCGAGCGAATCGTGCAACCGAAGTATTACGGGGGAGGCGAGGCGGCGACGCGCGAGGCGCTCGAGCAAATCCGCAGTGCGGGTTGTCGTTTCCTGGTCGCGGGTCGGATGGTCGGCGGGCGGTTCGAAACGCTGGCGGACGTCGCCGTTCCGCCGGAATTCTCGGCGATATTTACCGCGATCCCGCCGGAAGAGTTCCGAGCAGACGTGTCGTCGACGCAGTTGCGCAGCGACGCCACCGCCGAATAAGAGTCGCTTAGCGGGGACCCGACAAGGAGAGCGCGTGTCGAGTACGTGATCGTATTCAAGCCCGCTCCCCGGACGTCGGGCGCTTTTCGGCCGTTTGAAGTCCTGTGGCAATGCGAGAGCCGGCAGCCGGCGATACGCGCTCCCCTGGCGGGTCGCGGTTAAACGATGTGCGCGCCGCGCTAACCGCGGATGACAGGATTGGTCAACGTGCCGATGCCGGTGATGTCGATCGAGACGACGTCGCCGGTTTCGAGCGTGAACTCGTTCGGCGGGACGACTCCGGTGCCGGTCAGCAGGACCACGCCGTCCGGAAAGCTGTTGTCCTTGAACAGCCATTCGATCAATTCGTCAAACGATCGCTTCATCTGATCGAGATTCGTTTTGCCGCGGAAGACCTCGACCCCCTTGCGATGAATGACCATCGTGATTTCCGTCTTGGCGCGGTCGAGCGGCTCTTCGGGGATCAGGATCGACGGGCCGAGCGCGCAGCAGGCGTCGTACACTTTGGCTTGCGGGAGGTAAAGGGGATTTTCTCCCTCGATGTCGCGGGCGCTCATGTCGTTGCCGGCCGTCAGCCCGACGAGCTTGCCTTGAGGAGACACGATGAGCGCCAGTTCCGGTTCGGGAACCGACCACTTCGTATCCTGGCGGATGCGAACCTGCTGCCCGGGGCCGACGACACGCCGGGGCATTGCCTTGAAGAACAATTCGGGACGCGGAGCTGTGTACACCCGATCGTAATGCGAGGCGCCGGTGGCCGATTCTTCCATCCGAGCCACCTGGCTGCGCTTGTAGGTCACGCCCGCCGCCCAGACTTCCTGCTGATCGAGAGGAGCCAGCATCCGCACCTGAGGAGCGGCGATGAGCGTGGCGTTCGAATCGAACAGCGAGCCAACCAGGTCCACCGGGTTTTCGGAATGCAAGAGGTCCGTCAGGCTGCGGCACGCGTCCGACCAGGCCACAATGTAGACCCCGTTTTCGACCAGCACGGCGACGCGCTGCTCTCCCCCCGGCAATTCGACTTTGGCAACCAGCATGGCGGCGGATTTCCTTCGATCCTGAATCTTGTGGGACGGTCGTTTTGTTACAGCATGTTCGGCGACGCAGGCTTTCGCAATGCTGAAAGCGCGTTTTCCATGTCGGCCGGAAGCGATGCGGTAAACTGTAGCGGTTTTCCCGTCGAGGGATGCCGAATTTCGAGTCGATAAGCGTGCAAGGCCTGCCGGCGAATCAAGACATCTGCGTTGTCGGCGTCGGGGGCGGCGTCACCGACGGCAGGCTCCCGCCTCTTGCCGCGGAGTGCCCGCGGGCCTGTGGCGCCCTCCAGGTATTGCCGAGTGAGCAGGGCCCGCCCGCCGTACAATCGGTCTGCCACGATCGGATGGCCAATGTGCCGCGAATGCACGCGCAACTGATGGGTCCGCCCGGTCTTCGGCAGGTAGCGCAGGTAGCTGAAATCGTAGAAGCGTTCGAGCACTTCATAGCGGGTGACGGCCTCTCGGGCGTTGCCCTCTTCTTCGCAAACCATCATCGCCTCGCGTCGCTTGGGGTTGACCCGCAGATAGGTCCGAATCAGACTGGTGTCGCGTTCGACGACGCCCCAGACAATGGCGCGATACTCCTTGGTCACCTCCCGGCGTTCGAACTGCCGGCTCAAGGCGTGATGCACCTGGTTGTCCTTGGCGACGACGATCAGGCCGCTCGTGTCGCGATCGAGCCGATGCACGATACCCGGTCGCAGCTTACCGGCAACATCGGAGAGCGTGTTGAAATGAAACTGCAGGGCACCGGCCAGCGTCCCGCGATAGTTCGCCTTGCCGGGATGTGTGATCATTCCGGCGGCCTTATTGATGACGACCAGTGCATCGTCTTCGTAGAGGATGTCGAGCGGCAGGTTTTCCGGGGGAAGCGTTTCATCTGCGGTCGCCGGCAGTCGGACCGACAGCAGGTCGTTCACTCGCAACCGGCGGCTGGCTTTAACCACCAGGCCGTTTACCAAGACGGCGTTCTGCTCGATCGCCTTCTGAAACAGGGCGCGGCTGTAGTTGGGAAACAGCCGCGCCAGGTAGTGATCGACGCGCCATCCGTGGGCTCGCGCCTCGACGGTGATTTCGAGGGGCTCTGTGGACAAGCTGCTGCGAGTGCTTTCGTCCTGCCGCATGAAACGGAGATCACCTCGGAGATTCGGAAACCACGGGCGCCACTTGCCCGCGTGACTGGCCAACTTCCAAAATCATATCAGCGCGACATGACAGATGCGTGCCTGTTCAAAGTCACTCGATTTTCTCTGCTCAATCGCGATAACCGCTACAGGCGTTAAAGTCAAAACACAACAGGGTTTCCGTCTGGCTGGCGATTTGTTTCCTTCATCAAGTTTTATGGACTGGCTGGATGTGCTGATTGCGCTTACCTTTAGCACGAATCGTTCAACAAATCTCGCAAATCCAACCGACAAAACGTGCTTTTTTGCTAAATGCGGCTCTATCAGTACAGCCGATAGATTCCGTACAGCGAGCATATCGCGACAGTCCCGTCTAAACGGAATAAGTCGGAAGGAAGCCGGATTGCAACTTGCAGCGTCAGCTGCGGGACTGCCGCCGGACGGGGAGTGATACCTCCGCATTCCGTAAAGCCGGACTCGAGCGCTCGTTGTGAGACCCGCGAAAACGCGCCCGGGGGGCCGGGGTGTTTGATCGAGCCTGCTGATCCCCCGCGCGTTGACTAACCGCTGCACGACCGGACTTCCCGCAAAACAGGTCCGACCGGCTGCGAGAGAGATCACATTCTGCCACGACGTACTTCGATCACGGGCTGGAGATGCAGCCTGCCGCCAGGATCGTTTTTGGACAAGGATTGTCTTCCATGAAAATTGCCCAAATCTGCTTGCCGGCCCTGTTGCTGGCGACGTTCAGTGGGTGCATCACCACCAAGGACTGCATCGATCGTTGCTGTGCCGACTGTCGCAATCGTTGCTATGCCGAAATGGCGTGGCTGAGGTGCAAATCAACTTACTGCGACGTGGATTGCAAATGTGACTTCGGGAAGGGTTTTCGAGACGGCTACGTCGCCGTCGCCGCCGGCGGCGGAATGTGCCAGCCGGCACTTCCGCCTCGTGCGTACTGGCATTTCGAATACCAGAACCCCACGGGCCAAGCCAAGCAACTGGCCTGGTTCAATGGTTATTCGTATGGCGCCCTATATGCCGAACAAGAAGGGATTGCCGACTGGAGCCGCGTCGTGACGGCGCCCACGATGCCGGCCTACCGAAAGCTTCGGCCAAGCAACACGGCCGCAGCCGGAGCAGCAGCGGGTTCGGCCGGAACAGGGACGGGTGTCGAAAGTGTTCCACCGTACGACGGCGGCGACGGCTCCGTCCCCCAGGTCGAGCCGCTGCCCCCCGACGAATCTGCCATGCCTCCCAGCGCCGGGACCGGCATCGACGAGTTCAAAGAAACCCACTCCGGCGGAGGCGGGGCCTCCGGCGCCGACATACGGTGGACTGACGCGGCCAATGGTTATTAGCGCCAGTCTGCGGCACGACACCACCTGCACTTAGCGACCCAATCCTTCCCGATCAACGACCCGACAATTGGACGACCAGGAGTCGACTCTCATGCAATTCTCACGGAACCACGATCAGACGCTGCGATGTGCCCTGGGGGCCTGCCTCCTGGCAATGACCGGTTGCCAGGTCCCAGCGATTGAAGCCAGTCGCGTCCCTCGCGAGTTTCTCGGCATTCCGCGTTCCGAGATGCAAGAGATCACCATGACTCGCCTGCGGCAGAACCCGCCCAAGGTGTACCAGTTGGGCCCGGGCGACACGTTGGGCATATTCATTGAAACAGTGATCGGCAAAGCGGACGAACCACCGCCAGTGCATTTCCCGGATGAAAAGTCAGGGACGATGGAGCCCTCGCTGGGCTTTCCGGTTCCCATCCGTGAAGACGGGACGATCGCTCTTCCCTTGGTCGACCCCATCAAGCTAACCGGGCTGACGCTGACGCAAGCCACTCTGGCGATCCGCCGCGCCTACACGGTGGAACGCAAAATCCTGCCGGAGGGAAAAGACCGGATCATTGTGACTCTGCAGCGCCGGCGCAAGCACAAGATTCTCGTCATTCGAGAAGAAGCGGGGAATAACTCCGGTGGCGGCAATATCGGCGGCAGCAGCGGCGGCGGAGGTGGCCTCAGCAATGGATTGGGATTGGGAAACAACAAGCGTGGGACGGGTGCCTTGGTATCGCTGGATGCCTATGAAAACGATCTGCTCCACGCCTTGAGCGCCACGGGCGGGTTGCCGGGCCTGGACGCACAAAACGAAATCCTGATCTTTCGAGGCACCAGCATCGATGGCGCGCTCAGAGACAAGCTGCTGGCCGATTTGAATACGGGACGCGATCCCTGCACTGACCTCCAGGAGCTGCCGGACGACGAGAATATCGTTCGCATTCCCATCCGCTTCTTTCCCGATGAACTTCCGGTTTTCAAAGAGGAAGACATCATCCTGCAAACTGGCGACATCGTGTACATTCCCTCTCGCGATCGGGAGCTTTACTACCTGGGGGGCGCCCTGCGTGGGGGGGCGCAGCAACTGCCTCGCGACTATGACCTGGATATCCTGCAGGCCATCGCGGTTTCCGGTGGGTCGATTGCACCCGGAGGCGTCGGATTGGGTCAAGGTCAGGGCGGAGGCGGGGGCGGGGCATTTGGTGGAGGCAGCCGGACAGTCGGAATACCGCCGTCACGTGCTATCATTCTGCGGAAACTTCCCGGCCGGCGCCAGATCGCCATTCGAGTCAACCTCTGCACCGCCTTGCAGAATCCCGCCGAACGCATTCTGATTCAACCGGAAGACACGATCATCGTGCAATACACGATCTTCGAGGAACTCGGAAATCTGGCGATCAGCATGATCCAGTTCAACTTCCTCTTTAACGGCTTCTCGGGGAATGGGCTGCAGTAACCGCTGCGGGCGCCAGGTCGCAAGACGTGCGACCTGGCGAGCGGCTGATTGGCCAAGATCGTGCAAAAGGAACAGACTGATCCCCGTGCCGATCTTCGCAAAGCTCGCGAAAATGGAATCGCTGTGTGTGTGTCGCGAGGCTTATTCTGCTCTGATCAGGGTTTTGACGTTCCGGATCCAGGCTTGTTGCTGCGGGGCTTCGTCCTTCCAATCGGAAGAGAGCCACACGACGGCGGTGCCATCGCGACTGCTGGTGACGACATAGCGGCCGTTGACCGACGTGCCGACGCAGGTGACTTCTTTCGTATGCCCTTTCAACGTCAGAATCTCCTTGCCGGTCTGGGCGTCCCAGAGTTTGGCGGTGTTGTCGAGGCTGCCGGTGAGTACGCGCAGGCCGTCGGGGAGGAACGCCACCGAGGCCACCGACGCGGTGTGGCCTGCCAAGGGCTCTGCCAAAGTCTCCTTGAAGGTCGCGACGTCCCAGATGCGCGCCGTTTTGTCTTCGCCGCCGGTCATCACCTTGTTTCCGTCGGCCGAGAACACGGCGCTCATCACGGCGAATTCGTGGCCCACGAAGCGGCCGAGTTCGGCTCCGGTTTCAGTGCTCCAGAGCCTGGCCGTACTGTCGTTGGAGGCCGTAAGAATCTGCCGGCCATCGGGAGACAAGACGGCCGATCGAATTCGATCCGCATGTCCCCGGAGCGTGCGGATCGCCTGACCCGACTCGGCGTTCCAGAGGATGGCGGTTTTATCGTCGCTGGCGGTGAGGATCAGGCTGCCGTCAGGGGAATAAACGGCGCTATTGACGTTGCTCGTATGCCCCTCGAGTTTTTTGACGGCGATGCCTGTCTGGGCGTCCCAGACACGAGCCGCATTGTCCCAACTGCCGGTGACGACGTGCGTCCCATCGGGTGAAAAGCCGGCAGCGGCGACGATCCCGTTCGGGCTGAAGCTGATGAGCTCGGTCCCGCGCTGCTTGTCCCACAGCCGCGCTTCGCTTCCGCCCACAGTCAGGACCGATTCCCCTTCGGGAGTGAACACGGCCGTCGACAATTGCCCGCGCGTGCTGTGGAAATCGAGGAAGGCGCCCTGCCCCTGTGGCGCCAGGATTTCGGTCTTGTCCTCGAGGTTCCACAGCCGGACGGTCTTTTCCAGGGAATTGATCGTCAAGAGCTGCTTCGCATCGGCCGAAACCGAGACGCGCTCGATGGTTCCCTGGGGGGGCTTGGGCAACATGACGGCGACTTGCGCCTGGTCGATGTTCCAGATTCGCACGTGGTCGTCGCCACAGCAGGTAATTGCCTGCCGGGTGTTCGGAACCAGGGAGATCGACAGCACCGTATCGGGATGTTTGAGCATCAGCGGCAAAACTTCTTTGCCCTTTTCGACATCCCATTGCCCCACCGACTTATCGGTGCTGGCGGTCAGCAGCCGCGAACTATCGGGAAGGAACACGGCTGCTGAGATTTTGCCGTTATGCGATTGCAGTTTGTGAACCTGCGCGAAAGTCGCGGCATTCCAGAGAATGCCGTGGCCGACCGTGTCGCCGGTAAACATCCACTTCCCGTCGGGAGAAATGGCAACGGCCGTGACTTCGTAATGGTGACCTTCCAGGACTTTGGTGACCTTTTGCGTCGCCACATCCCAGACTTGAGCGACCCAATCGACTTTCTTGTCAGCCCGAATCCGCTTATCACCCCCCGTGAGGATCCGCTGGCCGTCCGGGAAGAGGGCCAAGGCCGCACTGCGACCGGTATTGTCGAATCGGGAGAGCTGCGTACCGCTGGTGGCGTCCCAGAGTCGGACGGTATTGTCGACTGCGGCCGGGAGCAGCCGGTTACCGTCCGGGAAATAGACGGCGTTCGATGCCAGGAAAGCATGGCCCTCGGCGAATGATTTCAGTTGTTGACCTGTTTTGAAATTCCAGGTGCTGGCTGTTCGGTCGCGGCTGGCGGTGACGAGACTATCGCCGTCGTGCGTGAAGGACACGGCCAGGACGTCATCCCTGTGCCCTTGCAGCACGCGCCCCTGCAGCACGCGGACTTCTTCGTAATCGGTAATGTTCCAGCGCTTCGCCTTGTTATCGTGGCTGGCTGAGAGGACCGTTTTATGGTCTGGAGAAAACGCACACGCCCGGACCCAGCTCGCATGACCGCGCAGGGTCTTGACCGTGCGACCGGTTTTCTGTTCCCAGATCTTCACGGTATTGTCGTGGCTGCCGGAGAGAACCAGATTCCCATCGTCGGAGAAACTGACTGACCGTACAGGTCCGAGGTGCCCTTCCAAAGCCCGATAGGGGACGTGATCTCGCTGCTCATCTTTCGCCAGCTTCGCGAGATCAAACGCGCGGACGTCTCGCGGACGCCAGATCAGGATCTTTGTGTCGTAGCCGCCTGTGGCCACAGATTGCCCATCCGGCGAAAAGGCGGCCGTATAGACCGGTCCGGTGTGCTCGAGAAACTGCGGAGGGGCCTTCGCGACGGAGGCCTTCAGGTCCCACACGATCGCCGAACCGTCCTGGCTGGCGGTGACGATCTGCGTTTCATCCGGCGAGAACACGGCCGCCCAGACCCACCACGAGTGGCCTTTGAAGACACGTAGCTCCTTGCCTGTTTTGGCATCCCAGAGCCGGGCCGTCTTGTCATATGAAGCCGTTAAGAGCTTCGACCCGTCTCGCGAAAAGACGACCGAGAGAATTCCGTCGGCGTGCCCGGCGAATTCTCCCTCGGTCTTGACCGGCGCGCCAGTCTGAGCGTTCCACAGACGGACGCGCTTGTCGTTCCCGGCCGTGGCGACGATTTTGCCGTCCGGCGAGTAGGCGACTGCGAACACAAATGACGCCGCGACCGGTAATGACAATTTTTCCGTGGCGGTTTCCGTGTCCCAAATCTTTGCCGTGTGGTTCCATCCGCCAGTGACGAATTCGCCCCCCTGGGGAGAAAAGGCCATGGCGTCGATGGGGGCCTTGGCATCGGCCGTCTTGATCGACAGGCCGCACAGGTACATCAACCGGCCCCATTCCCAATTCCGCAACTCGGGTTTGCAGTCCTGGAGCAGCTCGAGAGCGCTCTCGAACGAGTTCTCTTCGATTTTGGCGGCGGCCAGGCCGATCTGGGCGATATAACCTTCGTATTCGGCCTTGGCTTTTTCTTTGACGGCGATCTGTTCCTGTTCAGTCGCCTTGTCGCGCGCCACGTCCGCGGCAGCTTTCTCAGTTTCTGCCACGGCTTTTTGCTGCTTGGCCACGTCAGTTGCCGCGATGGCAATCTCCTTTTGCGCTTTGGCCTTATTCTCTTCCTCAACGGCCTTATCTTTGGCGATGTCCGCCAGGTCTTTCTGTTCTTTGGCCTCCTTTTCGGCCGCGATAGCTTTGACGCGTTCCGAGTTGATCCAAATTCCGGCGCCCGTACCGCCCAGAATGAAGACGGCGACCGCGGCCACAGCTCCTTGCTTCAGCCTTTTCAATGTTCGTTGCTTGGCATCACGCTCGCGCTTCGCCTTCTGGAGCTGAGCATAAATCGCCAGGTGATTAGGGTCGTCGTGATCGAGCAAACCCAGTCCGAGGTCGAAGTCTTCTTTCTTGAGGGCGACGCCGGCGTATTTGAGCTTGGTTTCCGAGAGACCGCTCTTGGCCCGCGAATTGCCGTCCCATTGCTTGACCGCTTCTTCGAAGCCGAACAGGGCCCGTTGGAAGGAGTTGTAATCTCCGGTCTGTTCACCAATTTCCAGCTCTTCCGAGGCACGCGTCGAGAGGACGATGCTCTCGATGTGCAGCCTGTAGTCGCGAATTGCATCCTGGAACTCGGCGACGGTTTGATACCGGTCGTGGGGATTGGTGGCCATCGACTTCAGGGCGATGTCCATCAGCTCGCCGGACACGTTGCTGTTCTCCGGCGGCCGAATTTCGTTCTTGGCCGCCGCGAACAGGCACTGCATCGTGTTCTTGCCGGTATGCGGCGCCTTGCCGGTGAGCACTTCGTACAGAATGGCCCCCAGCAGATAGATGTCGCTGACAAACGAGATTTTGTCGAGGGGGCCGGATGCCATTTCGGGGGCCATGTAGGCGGGCGTTCCCCCCATGCTGTGCGCCGTGGCGATCGAGTCGGCCTTCGCGTAACCTTGGGCCGGCAAGGCCAGCCCCCAGTCCATCACCAGCGTTTCACCGAACTCACCCAGCATGATGTTTTCGGGCTTCAGGTCGCGGTGGATGACGCCGCGCGAATGGGCGAACGCGACTGCGTCCGAGACTTTCATCAGAATGTCGACGTTTTCGGGGACCGATTTCTTCGTGACCAGTTTGTTCCAGGGGGTGCCCTTGACCTTTTTCATCGAGTAGAACAAGAGCCCCCGGTCACTCGTGCCCACGTCATAGATCGGTACGATATTGGGGTGGTCCAATTCTCCCGTGACCACTGCCTCAGCCAAAAACTTCTGACGCTGCTTTTCGTCGCTGGCGGTCTTTCCTTTCAGCATCTTGACGGCGACCGACCGGTCGACCGACATCTGCTTGGCGTCGTAGACGACCCCCATCCCCCCCTCACCCAGGATCTTGATCAGTTCGTATTCGGCGGAGAAACCCTTGGGCTTCTGCTCGCCGGGAGAGACCATCGATCGCTCGCGAATGACGAGGCTCGACTTGCCCTTGTCGTCTTTGCCGGTTTTTCCCTTGATCGTCATGCCCGGCGTGGTGCGGCCTTCAAAGGCGCCCGACCACATGTCCTGCATCGTGGCCTGCATAGCTCCCGGGAGCGCGTCGAAATTGTCGGAAATCAGCGTGCGGTCAACAGGCCCGCCGCCGGCATCCTGTAAGGCGAATTCCTCAGATTGGACCGTCTTCTGAATCGACGGATCGTCCGCTTCCTCGAACTGCACAGTCTTGTCGACCTGTTCCGACACTCCCTGTTCCATCTCGCCCGACTGGACTGTCTGGGAATTGACGTCGTCGGGATCGTCCGCGACGAAGGTTTTTGACAAGTTCGGGTCTTCGGTTTCGCCCGACGCCGTCTGCGCGCCCGGTGAGAACTCGGACGACTGGACGGTGACGTCGATTTCGGAATTGGAGACTTCACCGCTGTCGCCTATGAGCTGCACGCTGGCACTGCCGGCGGGTCCAATGCCTTCATTCGACTTCGACGGCGCCTCAGCGTCCGACTCGTCCCATTGGTCGGAAACGAAGGTCTTCGAAAAGTTGGGGTCGTCGCTTCCGGTGGATCCCGTCGAGCGACTCACGGATCCCGCGGGTCCGCTGAGCGACGACGCCGAGCCGCTGACCAATCCGGAGCCCGACGACCGGTCCTCCTCGTTCACCGTCCCGCGGCCTTCGGAAACGGATTTGTCCGCGCTGCCGTGCAGCAACTGGACGCTTGCGCTTTCGCTTCCCGGACGGCTCAGAGGGTGCCCGCAACTGGGGCAGATATCAGGAAAGACGGCCAACTGGGCCAGGTCGGTTTTGCATTGCGGACAATTGATCATTTGGTCGCTCTCAATCAAATGGTCTTCTGATCACTCTCAAACAGTTTTCGCGAAATACTGGTCAGCGCTCATTTTTGTCAGTGACGCGGCACTCACTCTGGACTCAAATTCTTCCCGGCCGGCGACGGGGCTTCCGGACTTTGGCACATCCGAACCGCAAGCGTCGCGCCAGGCGCGCGGCTTTC
Source organism: Planctomycetaceae bacterium (assembly GCA_036501235.1). GTDB lineage: Bacteria > Planctomycetota > Planctomycetia > Planctomycetales > Planctomycetaceae > JACQFH01. Next base: position 1,025 of record DASYAR010000490.1, on the reverse strand, counting down.
GAAAGTGTCCCCGCGTCGGCGGCCCGCAACGTCGCGTCGACGCGCTCTTCCCAGGTATTGGTCCCAACACTTATTGCCAGTGCGCCCAATCCCAAACCGACCCCGGCCAGCGTGCTGCTCACCGAAGTTCGAGACACGGCGTCGTCAGGGTCGTGGCCCGCGACAGATTCGGCGGTTGCCGCCTGGCGATCGGGCAACGGAACGGCGCCCACCGGGCCGCCGACTGGGAATTCTTCCATAATCGGCGTGCCGAATACCGGACCCAGGACATCGCGCGCACGAACGATCGAAACCGCGCCGTCACCCATGGCGGGCAGTGCCGCGCCGGCGGCGCCGGCGTCATTGATTGTCGGTGGCTTTTCCCCTTCTTCGACGTCTGCCGCCGGTTTGCCGCCGCGGAGATTGAGGTTATCGAGCAGAATTCGCGGCTTCGATTCGCCGGGTTCAATGACCGAAATCCGGAACCGACCATTCTTGAGCGTCTCAAACAATCCGTCCAAATTGTCGAGGACGGCTTCGGGCAGTTTGACCTCTGAGAGCACGTTGCCCTCTTCGTCGAGCCGCTCGATGACGATCTGCCGTTCCTGGACAGCCCCCGTGTCAGCCACGATGGTGATGGTTTCTTCGGCTTGCGACTGGTTCCCCTGCGGCAATGGGCCGCTGGGGGTATTCGAAGCCACGGGTGGGGGCGAATGCTGGAACTGCGCAATGTAAATATTCGAATCGATCGAAATGATCCCCAGGCCGTTCCCGGGAACGGAGGCAAACGTCAGGTAATTGCTGGTCTGCGGGCCGGTAAACTCGGTGCTGTTCTCGAATTCGAATCCCAGGTTGAGCGCTGCGATCAACTGATTCTGCAAGGCGATCAGGCTGGCCAGGGCGGGCGGTGGATCGGTTCCTTGGAACCCATTGCCGAGCGCCAGCACGTCTTTCTCGCCGGGAATGAGGTTGCTCTTATCGAAAACGGTGACAATCGGCGTCTGCTGCAAACCGATGAGTTCGATGTTCTTATCGTTGATTATCGT
>DASYAR010000489.1:0-4751 GCA_036501235.1 Planctomycetaceae bacterium | reverse complement strand
ACAACAAACACGAGGCCGATTCAGGCCGGATGACGAGTCGTCTCGAATTACAAAAATCTCTTGCGACGAGCAGAAACTGCGAGCGCAGTGCCCCGGCCGCCTAAAAAGCGGTCCGGGGCACTTTGTCGAACCATCCCAAATGACGGATGCACCCACCCCCGGGCTTCCATTTAGCCGGGGATTTACTTGCACAGGTCCCCGAGTTAGATTGACGGCATGCCGTACAGACCGTAACCGATTGAGCATCGAGGTGTCGTTATGGCTCGCACGAGTGCTTGGCTGGTTGGCTCTTCCTTATTGTTGTTCGCTGCCGGGCCGCCCTGGCCGGTCGCCGTTGCGGATGATGACGCTGACGCGTCGCTCGCCACCCGCGAAAGTGAAGCGACGTCGCACCTGATCCGTGCCGAGTTGCCCAAGTGGAAGCTGTTGAGCGGCGCCGATCGCGAACACGAGCTGACGCTCCATCCGAAATCCGTGCTACGCTGGACGAACCCGGGCGTCGGCAGAATCAACGGTGACGTGTATCTGTGGACGCGCGACGGGCGCCCCGAGGCGGTCATCTCGTTCTACAAGTGGTGGAAGCCGGATTATGGGTTCACGGCCGAAATGCATTCGCTGTCGCTGACCGGCCTGTCGGCGGAGCGCGATGGTGTTGTGCGGTGGAAGCCCACGAAGGCCGGTATCACGCTGAACAACGTCCCCGATGCCCCGCGCCCCGCAGACAGCGAGTTGCGACGGTTACAGCAAATGCGGACTCTGGCCGGCGAGTTCTCGGCCCAGTTGAACGATCTGCGCCAGAACGGGAAGGGCGAACGCCAGGAACTGCGGCTGTTGACGCAGCCGTTGTACCGCTATCCCGCCCGCGAGGGCGAGGTGCAGGATGGCGCGATGTTTGCGATCGTTCTGGGGACCGATCCCGAGGTCCTGCTGCTTCTGGAAGCCCGCCGCGCCTCGGAAAAGTTGACCTGGCAATATGGACTCGCCCGCATGAACGATTGCGCGATGACCGTGAGCTACAAGGATCAGGAAGTCTGGCGCACCGAAAAAAAGGGATTCGAGTCAGTCCGCGGTCCGATCGACGACCCGTACCGGGTCCAGGTTCTCGACCGCTGACTGGAACGGAGAATCAGGATCCAGAATATCGTCTACCCGCACCGTGGCGACGAACTGTTGGACGCCAAGAACCGGATTCCGAGTGCCGGGTTTCTCGGCCCGCATCTTTTACCGGGACTCGCAATGCCGACCGCAAATTCTTGACTTGATTACCTGCGAGAACTGCCGATTCGTTCAATTCTTCGTTGCCGCTCATTCCGCAAAGGCCTGGCGAAAACCTGGAAGCGCAAACTCAAGACGCGGCTCGACTCGGCCGGGGCACCATCGCCACCCATGCCCATGCAGACAATAGGGCATGCGGTTCTCCCGCCGATCGCTGCGGAGCTTCCAGTCGGACCTTCCGGTCGAATTTTCCGCCGTCACCGCCGGCGGTCATTTTACTGGTCGCGATCTTATGGAGACGCAGCGAAACCGCGACCTCGACAAAGTGGCTGGCACCCTCGCATTCCGTTTTCATTAGGGGCCGAATTGCCGTAGGTATGACTCGAATCAGCGCTGATCTGGTTCCCCGCCAACTGTTCCACTTTCTTTGGACGACGAACCGTGTAAGGCTCTCAAGCACAAATCTTCGATCACCTCATACGGCTCGTTCCCCCATTGAATATCACCGGGAAGCGGAGGTAAATAGATCCAGTGAGACACCTCTGACATGTCGAATCGGGTCTTCTTAGGAATTAAATCGGCATTGCATCGGCCGACGATCATATCGACGACCTTGCTAAATTGGTCATCCCTCTGGAATCCCGATGCGCACAGTGATGCAAATTCGAAACAGCCGCTCAGAGCCTTTGTCGCAATTTCCTGGGTCGGCGGTATTCCGTCATGTGCAAAAGCATTGCGGGCTTTGCGAACGTCATTCAATTTGTCTCGAAGGCGCGCCGGAAGAATTCCTCTCTGAAAGAGCAGTTCCAGTTTCGTGGATACTGGCCAGGTTCTGTGGTCATTGAGAAAATTGCGACGTGCTTTAGACATCAAAGACTCAACTGAGATGATGACTTTTTCCCATGCGACCTCGACGATGCGCTCTGTGACAGTCCAGAAATGGATGAGCGATTCGGCCCATTGCATACATACGAAAAATGTTGCCCCGTGGAGGAGCTGCTCACGGGGAATATCTCCGAGATTAGAAAGAGCGGACCTTCCCGCAGTTTAGATCATCTGTTCTGATCGTGTCCGGTTCCAACAGGCGAATTGCCTCCAGCTTGCCAATAAACTTTGTCCGCGGCGCGTGTGCACGGGGGATGGCGAAACCTCATCGTCGACGCCTCTCCCGCTGCGGAAGCGGGGAGCCCGGGGGCGACGGAGTCGAAAGGGCCAAAGAGGTCGAAGGGGTGGAAGAGTCGAAGGGTTATACCACTCTCGTTCCCTGGCTCCGCTTGGGAATGCTCCTCCCGAAGTTTCGCTTCGCGTCGGATCAAAAGGCAATGCCGGTCTCCGCTCGCACGTCGACGGCGGCGCGGCAGCGCTCATTGGCTCGTTGCAACTCGGGAAGCAGAGCTTCCCCGCGAGCGTTCCCAAGCGGAGCTTGGGAACGAGTTGATAGCAAAAACGGCACACGGAGTGTGCCTGCGACTCTGAGGCAGGCTATTTTTCGAGCCACCTGGTGAGCCAGTCGAGTGCCATCTGGCGCTGCTCATCGGTGACTCTGTGGGGCGTGTCGATTGCGACTGAGATCTTCAGCTTTTCCATCGCGCCGGCTTCGCGGTAGGCCGCCTCGGCGGCCGCGAAGGCGAGCTTTGCTCCTCCCAGCGGGCAATTCGGGTCGTGATCGCCGTTGAGAATCAACATCGGCCGCCCGGCGAATAGTCTCAACATGCTGGGGCAATCGAATTGTTCGAGCATTCCGGGAATCACCTTGCTCCATAGCTCGCGGCAGACGCGGGCGTTCACCATCGACTCGCCGAGGTCGGCCGCGGCCGCCAGATGGACGGGCAGGATCGAGTTGGCGCGCCCCTGCCAGGCGCCGTTCTCCAGGCTCCAGCGGAAACTCTGGACCGAGATCGCGGGCACGGCGACCTTGATTCGCTCATCGACGGCGGCTGCGAGCCACGTTTGAATCCCCCCCATGCTGAAACCAATCATCCCCAGCCGATCGCCATCCACGTCGTCGCGGCTTTGCAGGTAGTCGATCGTCCGCCACAGGTCCCAGCAGGTGTCGAAATAGAAGGGGTGCTCGGACCGCTCGCCTGCCGGGGTGCGCCAGGCGCGGGTAATGGCGGCGAAATAGGCATCGGCCCCTTTGGCGCCGCCCGATCGCTCCCCGTGATAGCGGGCGTCGACGGCCACCCCGATGATGCCGCGGCGGGCGAGATCGACCAGAAATGGGAGCTGCGAATCTTTGTTGCCGCCAGTCCCATGCAGGACGATGACCGCCGGCAGCCGACCCGCCGGATGTTCGGGCCGGACGAGCAGCAGGGGGACACGTTCGATTGAGCCGTCCGCCTTTTTCTCGCTGGCAATGCTGATGAACTCGGCGATGCGTCCTTCGGTGTCGCGTTCGGTGCTGCGCGTCTTTGGATCGAGGGGAACCCGCGGCCTGTCCAACTGTTTGAGAAATACCGCCTTGACCTCCGCCGGCGGTGGATACGCGCCAACCGGTTCAGCCGCAATATTCTGCCGGCTAATCAGCAGCGCGACGAGACACAGGGCCGCGGCGAGAAAAGAATGAAAACGAAAGTGGCGAGAGTGAAATGGCATGGCGCTGCGCGAGAAAAGGAGGTCAAATGTGGAAAGTCGACGCCGATACAGCATAATCAACGGCGAGCGGCGGGCGTTAGCCCGCCGGTGTGTCTGGCTCGTCGTGGAGGAGAAAAGCGAGCGACAGTGACTTAGAGGATAGAAGATGGAGGATAGAGGATGGTGAGCCGGGAACTCGGGGAAAGCAAGAGGGAGATAAACTTGAAGCAAACGCAATTGATCGGCTCAACGGTCATCTTCTCGTGGCTGGCGATGCAGGTCGTACACGAGGCGGGGCACATGCTGCACGCGTGGGTGACCGGCGGGAAGGTGACGCGCGTCGTGCTGCATCCGCTGGAAATTTCGCGGACCGACGTGGAACCCAATCCGCATCCCCAATTCGTGGCGTGGGGCGGACCGATCTGGGGGAGTGTTTGGCCGCTGGCTGTGCTGGGAGCGGTCCGCGCGGCGCGATGGCCTCACGCATGGCTGGCGGCGTTCTTCGCCGGGTTCTGTCTGGTAGCCAATGGCGCGTATCTGCTGGGAGGGGCGTTCTACCCGGCGGGAGACGCCGAGGTGCTGTTGCAGCACGGCGCGCCGCGGGGCGCACTGTTGGGGTTTGGAGTCGTGGCGACCGCGGGCGGGTTCTATTTGTGGAATGGGCTCGGAAAGCACTTCGGCTGGGGTCAAGATGCGCACCCGGTTGATCGTTGCGTCGTGTGGGGAATATCCGCAGCGACGGCGGTTGTCGTGCTGGTGGAGTTCTTGTTCATTTAGGGCGGAGCGGCGCTGAAGTGAAATTGCAAATTGAGAATTGAAAATCTGCAATTGCAGATTGACGCGTTTTCGGTGGCGTCGAGACCAGCCCGGCAAGCATACCAGCAAATAAAAACAGACATGCCCCGGTCGATCGCAACGACCTGAGCATGTCTTCACCCGGATACCGCGGGGATAAGCCCTGC
>DASYAR010000488.1:0-3568 GCA_036501235.1 Planctomycetaceae bacterium | reverse complement strand
GCGCGCGCGCTCGACGTCGATCACGCTCTGACGCTGCCACACTCCCGGTTGGCGGAAGCGTCCGACAGACAGCGCAAACAACCCGAGCTATGCAATCGCAGGCGGCGTGGGCACCGGCTGTTCGAGCTCGGACAGCGGCCGCCGCGTTTCGAGCGGATCGGAATAGAGCCGCCATGAAGAAATTCCCTGTTCATCGAACAGGTCGAAAACGAACCATGCCAGATCAGGTCCGCGCATGAACGGAATGACAGCCAAACCGGCACGCGGGTCGACGCAGTAAGCGCTGAGGCCCAGCATTTCTTCGATCACTTCTTCGAGCTTCGCTTCGGTCCGCATCATTTCTCGCGAGGATTCTTCGATCGCAATCAGCGTGTCGCGATCGGGTTTTCCCGGGCGGGCCTCGAGTTTTTTTTGCTTCTCCTGGGCTTGTCGCATCGCCAGCCAGCCGTCGCGTAACGACTGCACCAGCGAACGGAAGTATGGAACCGCTTTCTGGGCACCCAGATATGTCCACATCCGCAGAGTGATAACCGACTCTGCTTCTGGTTCTTTGCGTTGCTTTTTCATGGCGTCGTCCTTTCGGTCAAATGACCACCAGCAAATTGATTTGTAAGCTAATCAATGCAAGGAATGTGCCAAAAATGACGACGAATCGTAGGGATTTCTTAAAGTTTTGATGGATTTGGAGTTGCGCGATCGCCAGCCAAATTGTCACTGCTCACTGCCGTTCCGAGTGTATCAATCGGATGCCATCCTGACATCGACATTGTAACGGACTGCCAAAGCGGCCCTGCGCGCCCTGAGATCGTCCTACCTTCCGGTACAATAGTGCCCGATTTCCGGATGTGACTGATCGACGTCGTTTGGACTGAAGTCCACGCGACGAAAAGTGAGACGATCTTCTCCGTGCCGCGGCGGCGTTTGTAGGCGTCCGGCGCCGTTTTGCCTGTTGGTTGTCAGGTGGGCTGTGCCCACCACAATCGCTCGAGGCGAATGACGTGGGCAAGCATCCGAACCAAATAAACGTCGGCCTGCATGGCTGATTATCGGTGTTCAATATGGTACGCTCTTGCCCAACGACTCGTCGGGGGTCTGCCGGCGGGTTGGCTGAATGCAGGGGCTGTCGCAGAATCCTACGGTCACGCTCTTTCTCTATTCCCCAACGGAGGAACCCGCAATGACTCGACTGTCGTCTTTCGCAGCTTTGTTCTCGCTGGCCTTGGTTGCCGGCGCCGCCGGTGCGGCTGAAAAAATTGAGGGACTCGATAAGTCTGGCAAGGCGGAGCTGAAATCCGCCGGGCCGCTGGCCTTCGGGCCGTCGGGCGTGTTGTTCGTCGGCGATTCGCAGGGGGCGGCGCTGTTTGCCATCGGCGTCGATCCGGGAACTCCCGCCAAACCGGCTCCGGTCAAGGTGGAAGGGTTGGACGCCAAGCTGGCAGCCCTGTTGGGCGCGAAGGCGGAAGACATTCTCGTCAACGACGTCGCCGTTCAACCAGGCACCGGCATTGCCTTTCTGAGCGTCTCGCGCGGTCGCGGGCCGGATGCACAAGCCGTCATTGCAACAGTCTCCCCGGCCGGCAAATTGGACCTGTTGAATCTCGACAAGGTCTCCTACGCCCAGGTGGCCCTGGTGAATGCGCCGGGCCCGGAAGAAAAGGGCCGCGGCGGAGCGCCGCTCCGGCAGGACGCGATCACCGACTTGCACTTCGTCGACGGCCGTGTGTTTGTGGCCGGTCTCTCGAATGAAGGTTTCCCGTCGACGTTGCGGGCCATCGCGTTTCCGTTCACGGGTCCCGATCCCGGAACCGGCGTCGAAATTTACCATGGCGCCCACGGCGCTTTCGAAACGAAGGCCCCGGTGCGAACATTCGTGCCGTTCAACATCGGCGGCGAGCCGCACCTCCTGGCGGCGTACCAGTGCACGCCGCTCGTCACGATTCCCGTCGCGCAGCTCAAGGCGGGCTCGAAAGTGAAAGGCCGCACCGTTGCCGAACTGGGAAATCGCAATCGGCCGCTGGACATCATCGCCTACGAAAAGGACGGCCGCGCATTTCTCCTGCTGGCCAACAACGCCCGCGGCGTGATGAAGATCACGACCGACAACATCGACAAACAGGAAGGGATCCAGCAGCGGGTCGACGGCACGTCTGGATTGCCGTACGAAACGATCGCTGATCTCAAGGGAGTCGAGCATCTGGACAAAGTGGGGAACGAATACGCTCTGCTGCTCGTCCGCACTCCTGGCAAGCAGCTCAATCTGGAAACTGTGCCGCTGCCGTAATTTGTCTGCACGTAGGGCTGGGGCTTTCTTACCGAAAGCCCCAGCCCATGTAGGCATTGTCTTTCTTGAAATGGAACCCTGTATGACACGCTTCGTCACGCCGGGTCTGTTCCTGGTTTGCCTGCTGTCAATCGCTCCGTTATTGGCAGCCGAGCCCCAGACCGCAGGACCGGCTCTGCGCATCATCCGCGATAAGGCCGACCATCCGATCGCCGTGGAAGCGAATGGTCTTCCCGGCGGCGAATTGGCGAACATTTCCAAGCAGAATGACGCCCACGACACATTCACGAAGCTGCTCGCCATCGGCGTTGTGAGCGACGCGGCAAACGCCGAACCGACGCCGATGGCCGGAACGTATTCGGTCGTCGAATCGTCGCTCCGATTCACCCCCCGTTTTCCGTTGATTGCCGGAACGCGCTACCGGGCCGTGTTGCGACCGGCGGCATTTGCCAGCCGGGCAGATTCCAACACTGCGGCCGAGAAGGGATCGACAAAACAGATCACGCTCGAAATCAACGTCCCGGCAGACCAGCCGGGCGAGCCCACCGAGGTGGTTCAGGTCTATCCCTCGGCGGCCACATTGCCCGAAAACAATCTGCGGTTCTACATTCATTTTTCGGAGTCGATGGGGCGCGGTGAGGCGTATCAGCACCTGCATCTGCTGGACGCCAAAGGCAAGCTCATTGAAGAGGCGTTCCTCGAAATCGGCGAAGAACTGTGGGATCCCCGCGCCAAACGGTTGACGCTGCTGATCGATCCCGGACGGATCAAAAAGGGAGTGAAGCCTCGCGAAGAGGAGGGACCGGTCCTGGAAGCGGGTCGTGAGTATTCGCTGCTGATCGGTCGCGACTGGCGCGATGCGGCAGGCCGTCCGCTGAAAGCCGAGTTCCGCAAGAAGTTTCGCGCGGGACCGCCAGTCGAGGCGGCTATCGACCCGGCAGAATGGAAGATCGGCCCCCCGACTGCTGGTTCGCTCAATCCTCTCGTCATTCGATTTCCCAGATCCCTCGATCGTGCGCTGCTTGAGCGGACGATTTCAGTCTCGGGACTCGAAGGGCCGTCGGTCGCGGGGCGGGTCGCCGTCTCCGACGACGAGCGCCGCTGGGAATTTCGCCCCCATGCCCCGTGGCAGGCGGGCAGGTTTCAGCTTGTCATCGACACGGCCCTGGAAGACCTGGCCGGAAATCGCATCGGAAAGCCGTTCGAAATCGACGAATTCAGCGAAGTGGATAAATCCGCCGAAACGGAACCGACGCGACTTCCTTTCGAGGTGCACAAGCGAACGTA
>DASYAR010000487.1:0-4139 GCA_036501235.1 Planctomycetaceae bacterium | reverse complement strand
CGAGCCGCGGGGGTTTATCCCCCCGGTATCAGGGTCAAGCGCAAACTGCGATGGATGAGACTTATCGACCCCCGTGCGAGCTTCCAGCAACGATCACGCCAGCCAACATGGCCAGGCAGTGTCTGCGCCACGCGCCGCGTCAAATCGTCTGTTCACCCTGGTACCAAACAGTATCTGCGCCACGCGCTGCGTCGAACTGTCTTTTCACCCTGATACCGCAGGGATAAACCCTGCGGCTCGCGGCACCAAACGCTCGCTGGCGCGAGTCGACGACGCCGCTTACTTCCCCGCCGTGCTGGCGACTTTCTTCACGTCTTCCGGCTTCAACGCGTGCTTGAGCTGCGAATAGCGGGTCGGGGTCTTCTTGAATTTCGCCCGCGACTCGGCGCTCTCGAACAGGAACAGCGATCCCTCGTAGAACGCGCCGAACTTCGTGCTGCCACGGATCGCCAGATCGTTCTCGGCAAGCATCACCGGGTCGCAACCCAGGAGCCGCGGGGCAAATTTTTCGGGGCTGGCCTTGAAGTCCGCCAGCTTGTCGGCGGCGGTGAAGAAGAACAACTGGCCGTCGTGTTCGAGTGCGAAGTCTTTGTTGCCCGCTTTCCAGGTGCGCGATGTTCGCAACGTCACGGGGCAATAGCCGTCCATCGCGACATGAACCTCGCCTGTGTCGGGCTCCAGCGCGCCGTCCAACGAGTCGTCGTCCTGCGGAATCGCGCCGGGAGTCGTTGCGGCGGGCATGTCGACCTTGCGGGGCTCCGAGGGCTGAGGAACGAGCTTCTCTTTGCTCGCCAGGGCCCGGTCCGGGATCGCGGGAATGCTGTTGGTTGCCACCGGCTGCTGGACGTGATCGAAGCCGGGAGCCGTGCGGGGCAGACGAGTCCCCGCCTTGGCGAACTGGTTGTCGATTTGCGAAAGGTTATTCAGATATTTCTGCCGGATCGACCCGTCGTAGCCTTCCGTCCGCGCGAGGACGTGCCCGTCGGGACTGAGGACGAGGTCGGTCGGCAAACTGTCGACTTTGAACCGCTGTTTGACCTTTTGGTATTTGTCGACGTCCACCTTGACGGCGATAAATCCCGCGTCCAGCGTCTTCAGCACCTGCTGGGTATTGAGCAGTTCTTTTTCCATCTTGCGGCACGGTGGGCACCAGGTGGCGCCAAAGTGCACGACCATCGGCCGATGCAGGCGAGCCGCTTCCGCTTCGCCGGCGGCAAAATCGTGCCCCCAGACCGACGAGGGGTCGAGGTCGGCACGGGCCGCAGTTCCCGACAGGACGACAACGCTTAACGTCAGCACGAACCAGTGAGTGCGCATCCCGGCATCCTCAATTTATCAAGTCGACCGCAGGTCGAACTAGGACTAGGCCCTAATTCTGTATCGGGCGGTTTGAATACGATGGTCATCATCTAAGTGACGATTCGGCCCCCGTTCTCAATGAGGCACACCTAAGTTTTCGGTCGTAACGAAACGCCCGCTCCCCGACGATAAATTCAATTGGCGCAATCGATATAACCGCTACAGCCGGACCCAATTGGGGTCGCTCGCGCCAGCGAGCCGCGGGGGAGAGCACCGCCCGAAAGGATGGCCCCTGCGGATTCAGGGAGAACCGGATCGCCGGAGCTTGAAACCCAGCGATGGCCCCGACGAGTTTGACAATGAGCAAAACGAGCGCGTTCCGGCCATCCGGTCAGGGCCATCGCTGGCGATATCTGTGAACCACAATGAATCGAGCTTCGGATGATGCTTTGGCGCTCGACGTCCGCCATTTATCACGCTCTGACCCTGCCACACTCCCGTTCGCTTGCACCTCAGACGTTAAATCTGAGAAAATGTCCGGCACGACCAAGTTCGCGCGGGATTTAATCACTGGCAGCTCAGCACTTTCTCTTCTCTTACGCGCCGGCCAGGCGCAGGATCAGCACCATGCACACCGACATGTCGTTCGTCACGCGGCGGAAATTCCTGGGGGGAATGGCATTGGGGGCCATGGCCTTTTCCGCCCCCGGCGCCTTTGCCGAGGAGCTCGTGCGGACCTATCCTCAGACCGAAGGCCCCTTCTATCCCGACAAGCTCCCCCTCGACACCGACAACGATCTGTTGATCCTCAACGACAAGATCACTCCGGCCGTCGGCACGGTCACGCACCTCTCAGGCAAGATCCTCGACGCGCGCGGCGAGCCGATCCGCAATGCGGTCGTCGAAATCTGGCAATGCGACAGCGGCGGCGCCTATTTGCACACCAAGAGCAGCAATGACGACAAACGCGACAAGAATTTCCAGGGCTTCGGCCGGTTCCTGACCGGCTCGACGGGCGAATACTACTTCCGCACGATCAAGCCCGTGCCGTACCCCGGCCGCACGCCGCACATTCATTTTCAGGTGAAGGCGAAAGGCCAGGACAAGTTCACGACGCAGTGCTATGTGAAGGGGGAGCCGGGGAACGAGCGCGACGGCATTTACAAGGCGATCCGCGACCCCCAGGCCCGCGAATCGATCACGGTCGATTTCGCGCCGATCAAAGAATCCCGCATCGGCGAAGTGGCCGCGAAGTTCAACATCGTCCTGGGCCACACCCCCGAGGCGTGACTCACATCTCTTTTTCAAGCTTTCGATTTGAGAAGACGAACCCGCACAAAAGGGCCGGATTTCGCCACACATCCGTTTTCGCGTCCGTCCGTTTTCGCTTCTTTCGTGGTTCACCCTGTATCCCAACGACCGGAGGGGAACCACGAAGGAAACGAAAAACGCGAAAGGGATCTGGAGTTGGTTCCAGCCGAGGGCCGGCCCAGGCGTTTCGTGTAATACTAACCGTTCAAATTTTCGCGCGCCGCGAAGATGTTCGACAAGACAAAAAAAGGGTAACCGCGGATGACGCGGATACACGCGGATCAAGCACGGAACGGGTCAAATCGCACATCCGCGCTGATCCGCGTCATCCGCGGCTAAATTTCTTTCTGTTTTTGGTTGCGGCTGAAGGCCGCTCGTGCCGGAAGACGACGTGTGTGGCGGGGTCAGAGCGCGAATGGGAATGTCGCGTCGCAGCAATCAATTCGTCGCCGTGGAGTCCCGGATCGTCGGAGCCTGAAACCCAGCGATGGCCCCGACGAGTTGGACGATGAGCCGGACAATGAGCCAGGGAGCGCACGTGTGCCACGCGGTCAGGGCCATCGCTGGCTGTGACTGTGATTCACGCTCAATCGAACAGCAGACGATTCTGCTGCGCTCACAGTCAAGCAGGGTTTGACGCTCTGACCCTGCCACACCTTCGTTTGGTTCGCCGGGGGCGGCTGTTGCGAGAGGCCGGCACAAATAAAAAAACCGGCCTTCGTGTAACGAAGGCCGGGTCGCAGAATCACGCAACGGAATTCACTAATACGAACTGTCGCTGACCACAAGTTGGCCACGGCGTGATCCGCCGGGGCTGAACAGCGAGGCGTACACGCCGAAATTGATGTTCTCGTTGAGCGTGCGGACGCGGCCGTCGCAGAAAGCCACGGTGACGATTCCTGGGTGCGTCGAGCCGGCGAAGGGAGAACTGCCCTTACTGATACCTTTTGAGCCGTTGATCCGCGAGACTGCTGGAGTCGTCCATGTATTAATGCACAGCGGACCAACACTCGTGGTAAACGAGACGTCGCCTGTCCCCGCTGGAGTCGCATTGATCACCACGCCGCAATCCAGCACCGCCGTGTTCGTCCCGGTGTAGGTGCCCCAGGCGGTTCCGCTCCAGGTGAGACCGTATTGGCCTTCATTAGCTCCCCAGTTCTGGGCGTTGTGATTCTCAAGTAGCATCAGCGTCTGGCCGACACCGTCGCGCAGCGAAATGCGGTCGAGCGTCATGCGGAACTGGTCCTGCTTGTACGGGGGGGGAAATGTGATAAGAGATCGCCAGAAAACGCCCGTATCACGTGCGCAATCTGGATCGCCGGTCAACGAGGTAATTGTGCCGAAGCTGCCGCCGCTGATCCAGCCCAAATCATAGGCACCGTGAAAACTGCCACCGCCGCTCGTGGCGCTCGCCTCGGTGACGGGGGGCAAGCTGTTCCCCGCAGTTGACGGGAAATTGCCATAGCCCGCGTTCGCGCCGTAGCTCAGGCCGTTCTGCTGCTGGAAATTGTTCACGTCATTGGGACAGG
>DASYAR010000486.1:0-20170 GCA_036501235.1 Planctomycetaceae bacterium | reverse complement strand
AGGCGGCACCGGAGATTCCGGCAGCGTTTCTGCGTCGGGCGTTTCTGCATCGGGCGATTCCATGGCCGGAGCCAGTGCCGGGGCCGGTTCTACGGCGGGCGCCGGAGCGGGCCACGAGGTAGAATTCGGCAGGCGTACCGGCGGACAATTATTGGTGTCCTCCGTGCGGCGCCAACAGGGCTGAGTATAACCCCAGCCGGTTTGACAATACGGCGCCACGCGCGGGTACCACGTCTGATTACACTTCTTCCGGCATTTTCGCAGGCAAGATTGGCAACCGTCTTCCTCGCCGCAGTTAAAGCAATCGAATGTGCGTTCGCAGGGCATTTTCATCGCCGGAGCGGGACGGGCGGAATCCTCATAGACCTCGATCGGCACGACCGGATTGGCATTGATCGGGGAGGACATGGGGCCAGCGGAATCCGCAACAGGTTCGAAACCACCCGCGTGAATGACCCGATTCGACGCGGACGCCGCCGGCTTCGCTTGGGACGCAGGCGGTTTGCGCTGAAATGGCTTCCAATCAAAAAGTCCGGCGTCGGCTTCGCTGAAGCCGAGCGCCATGATCGCCGTCAATGAGACCGCACACACATTCCATTTATCGATTCTGTAATCGAATTTGAACACAGTCCCCTCCTTGGCTGTGGATGGCCGATTTGAAGCAACCGACGACTTCCGCTACTGTTTGACGAACTCTTCGGGCTCTGGCTCTTCGGGCTCTTGCCGTCTTAACGACCTCCGCCGCTGCTTGCCTTGGCCCCGAATGAATAATAACTGCCGTAATCCATGAATCGCACATGATGCCCGGACGTCTTTTGAAGGCCCGTTTTGATTTGATTGTCGGTGTCGGTAATCTCCGTCTGCAATTTATCGAGCGACTTCGAGGTTTGCTGGTATTCCCGCAACGCCTGTTCCTGAGGGAGCTGCCGCAGCAAAAACTGCCCTTCGAAGGTGGTTGCCGCCTCGGGCAGCAGGTTGAGCGCGGGACTGAGCACGGGCGCCTTCGACTTATGCAGTTTGCGCTTGGGACGCGACATTGTGCGGCCGCCCATGCCACCCATGCCGCCACCCATGCCTGGAATTCCGCCCATCTGAGCGAAGGCGGAGTCTTCGGCCGCAACCAGCACGAAGGCGGCCGCGAAGATTCCCAGGGCCAATTTCTTGATCATGATTGTCTCCCCTCGAAAGTGCCTGAACCTGTTTGTCGCGGGATGCAATTCGGTTCTGCGATTATACCTCTGGCGAATTCAGCTCTGCAAGCGCCTCGTACCGCCGGTCACGTCCTGATTTGTGGGGCAGGCATGATCTCTGTAGCACGTGACCGCATGTCGGTTATTAGAAGAGGCCACCGCCGCTGCTGCTGTTGGCGCCACGCTTGATCGACGTCACCGTTCCGTTACCCAACAATGTCACCCCGAACAGCCTCGACATCGGCACCGTAAACTTGGCGATGAAGCTGTCGGTCGCAATCATCGGATCAGCCTTGACGTAGATGCGATCGCCGGGCATCAACTGGTAATTCGTGGTGGTCACGGCGTCCTGGGTGATCCCCCGCCAGTCGACATACATTTTCTGGGCGGCGTCGGCGCCGTGTGGTCCGGGGCGGGCCACCCACATGTTGTTTTTTGCGGCTACTTCAGACAAGCCATCCACCTGGGACATGACGTCGAGAACCGTATCGTTGCCGGTAAATGGCACACGCACGACAGATTCTCCGCTGCCGCCGCCATCCGCCACGATGTAGATGACTTTGCTGTTGTAGGCCAGCACATCGACCTGGATCTCGGGCGAGTGAATGAACTTCGTGAGATGCTGCTCGACCGCGATCTTGACGTCGTCCAGAGTCATGCCGTTGACATAGACATTGCCGTAGATTCCAAGGGAAACGGTGCCGTCTGGACGGATCAGGTGCTCGCCGGAAATGAGCTGCTTGCCATTTACGTTTGGCAGCGAGACGGCGACTTTCGGATTGGCCAGCCCGGTCTCGTCTCGGAGATGTTTCGCGATCGCCTCCTTGGATTTCCTAAGAGTCAGCCCGGCAATGTGAACCGATCCGTATTCAGGCCCCAAGTCAACCGATCCGTCGGTCTGCACGCGAAACACGCCGTTGATTTGCTTGAAGTCCTTCTCGACCGGATCTTCCGTGGGGTCAACAGGTATCGTGCCGCTGGCACGGATCACGAGTTCATCACCGGCCCGGAGCGGGTCGTCTTCAGGACGGATATTGTTGACCAATTCGATCGCCAGGATATCCGGGGCCTCGACCCGATATGGCGGGATGCTGACCTTTTGCATCTCAGCCGGGATATCCGTCTGGCCCGCGTCGAAGGCGGTCCGCCGTATTTCCGAATTGACGGTGCATCCCGCTGCCGTCAGACATCCTGCGGCGGCGGTGAGTAACAAGCACAATGCCTCCACACGCCGACGGCATGCAGTTCGTCCTTGAAGTGCCAAAGTCGCTTTCATCGAAAATCCCCTGCTTCCGTTTCGATCAGAGCTTTCGTAATGCCTGCTACAATCGGCCTGCCTGCTAAAATCGGCAGGCTTGGAAAAACCCCTTGACCGGAATTCACGCAGCCCCACCAGTCTGCCAAGCCCAATCGCCATTAAAAATGGGCAGACTTTTCCGATTAGGTTGCGCGTGCGGACTATGAGATTTCTGACAGCCTGGCGCCGACGCTGAAGCCAGGGCATGAAGGGTAGATGGCAGCCAGAATGAGTCGGTGCTGTCCGACTGCATCAGGGCTGCGTCAGGCTGAAGGGCCGCAGGTGAATGCCCAGGCGAATGCCGCACATCGATGCCTAAGCGGACGCCGCCGAGCGTCCGCGGGTCACGTCATTAAGCAGCACGTCGATGACGCGCTTGGCGGCCTGGCCATCCCAGAACCGGGGCGGCTGGTTCCGCCGGTTGCCGGCTCGCAAGGCACGCAAGCCGTGATCGACGATCTGTGCGGGGTCCATGCCGACCAGCGTGTTCGTCCCCTCTGCGACCGTTACCGGACGTTCGGTGTTTTTTCGTAGCGTGAGGCAGGGAATCCCCAGAATGGTCGTCTCTTCCTGCAAGCCCCCCGAATCGGTCAATACGAGTCGGGCATGGGCCACGAGCTTCATGAATTCCAGATATCCCAGCGGTTCGATCAATCGAATATTGCTAAGATCCGCGCCCGAAAGTTTCTGCACGGCGGCACGTGTTCTGGGATGCACCGGAAAGATAATGGGCGATTCTTGGGCAACCCGCGCCAAGGCCTGCAGCAGCCCAGACAGAACGGCGGGTTCGTCGACGTTTGTCGGCCGATGCAGCGTGACGACCGAGTACGATTGAGAATCGACTGCCAGTTGCTGCAACACGTCCGAGCGCTCGGACAGATCGCGCATCGCCAGCAGCGTGTCGATCATCACGTTGCCGACAAAATGAATTCGGCCTGCAGGAACTCCCTCATTTTCGAGGTTCGCCACACCACTCGGCTCGCTGACGAAGAGCCAGTCACTGATCGCATCCGTGACGACCCGGTTAATCTCCTCTGGCATGCTCCGGTCGAAACTTCGCAAACCGGCTTCGACATGGGCTACTGGAATTCCCAACTTGACGGCGGTCAAGGCGCACGCCACGGTGGAATTGACGTCACCGACGACGACAACCGCGTCCGGCCTGCGTTCAATGACCACCGGCTCGAAACGGCGTATGATCTCGGCGGTTTGAACCGCGTGGGTTCCAGACCCGACTCCTAAATTGTACGCGGGCTCAGGAATTTCGAGTTGCTCGAAAAACAGCTCCGACATCTGGCGATCATAGTGCTGGCCGGTGTGGACGAGCGTGAAATCCACACCGCTGCGGGCCTTAAGTTCCCATGTCAGGGGAGCGATTTTCATGAAGTTCGGGCGAGCCCCGGCCACCAGCATTAAATGCATTAATTTCACGATCCTTTTCGGAATCAACATGCCGGCTGACTGGAACAGCGGCGTGGCGCCCGGGAAAGAATATCAAAAAAGACACCGCAAGCCGCGCAGAAAACCACGCCGAAACTCTAAGAGATCTTCGGCTTCAGTTTATCGGGCGATGGGGGCTGTCGCAATGGCGTGGTGTCGGCGCAGCGCGTCGTTGCCGGGGGAAATTACTTGGGGACCGGTTGGATTCGAATGTCGTCCACGCTCAACTCGCCCACGGCCCCTCCCAGGCCAAGGAAAAAGATCGCTTCGCGAGCTTTGCTGGGAACGGTGATGGTTTTCGCAACGGGCCTCCACCCGAAAGAGCCTTGCCACGGACCAAGCGCGTGCGACAGATCCTCCTTGATGGAACCGCGATCCGAATCGTAAAACCGAACCAGTAACCCGGCCGTATCCCCGTCATCACTGGGTTGAATCCTGTCCGCCTTCACCGTGAGGCTGACTTTAATCTCGGCAACTTGCCGCCCGTCGACGGGGATCGCCTGCAGCATCTGCGAGTTGCGTCCCGGTTCTGAATTGGCAAACAGGACGTAGCGCTGGCCGGCGGGGGCGTTTCCGGTCTTGAGCAGCATCTGCCGCTGGTAATGCCAGCCGAGCGGGTGACCGTCCCCGTCGTTGTCGATCTCGAACGAACCGTTGTGAATTTCGGGATGTTTCGGGTCGGGCTGCACGACGCGGTTCAGTTCGGCCTCCCCCGTCATGGGGACGAACAGTGCCGGGAGCAGTCGCTTCTTGATAAGCCGTCCGTTACTCTTTTCGAACAAATAGAACACTTGCTCATAGCGCTCGCCGAGCGGCACGATCATTCTCCCCCCTTCGCGCAACTGATCGACAAGGGGCTGGGGGACGCTTTCCGGGGAACACGTGACGATGATCTTGTCAAACGGCGCCTCTTCGGGCCAGCCGGCGTAGCCGTCGCCGATTCGCGTGTGGACGTTCGGATAATCCTTAAGGATCTTGGCGGCGTTCTTGCCGAGTGATTCGACGATTTCGATCGTAAACACGTCCTTCACGATCGCCGACAGCACCGCCGCCTGATAGCCGCTGCCGGTCCCGATCTCGAGCACCCGGTCGTCGGGCTGCGGATCAAGCGACTCGGTCATATACGCGACGATGAACGGGGGAGAAATCGTCTGTCGGTGGCCGATCGGCAAGGCTTCGTCGATGTACGCACGCGACGTGGAGTTCTTCGGGCCGATGAACTTATGCCGCGGAATCGTCCGCATGGCCTTGACCACGGCAGGGTGCCTGACTCCTTCGCGCACGATCGCCTCGTTCACCATCTGGTTGCGGAGGGCGGCAAACGGGTCGAAGGGCTCTGCCCGCGCCGTCGAAATGGACACACCCGCCAGCCAGGCAAGACCGGCCACCGCCAGCAGTTTTTGAATCGGCAGAGTGCGAATCGTCCGGCAACGAAATGAATCTGGCACGTTCCGTTCCTTCTCGTCGGATGGGTCGGTGGCTCTCCGCAGGCCATCCACGCGACTGGTGCTCATGGTTCCAGATCAATGCGCATCGCCTGGAGCTCGTCAAAAATCAAAGCACCGGTATTTAGCCGTCCGGGGAAAACTCGTCAATCCAATCATTTTCGTTACAGACGTGATAATTTAGATGAATAGGGTTGCATTTGCTGAATCCAACGGCTACAGTGAACCAAATCGTGGACGGATCTTGGTCCGAGCGGCATCACAAAGGAAGACGATTTTGGGCGGAAAAGCTGCATCACTGGGGAGTGCGCATCGTGCCGGGCAGTTCTTGCCCGTGAGCCGTTGCTTTGCGCGCCTGGGCGTGCCACATTTCCTGGCTCTGTGGATGATTGCGGCTGCGGTGCTGGCATTCGCTCCTAGCAGCTGCCACGCGGGGCTCATTTTCTCCTCGGAAACTCAAGGCCCGTCGTCGGACGAGACGGGCCTCTCGATCTGGCAAGACTCAAGTTCCAGCTCCGATTCGCATGCTCCGGTTGTGCCCGCGGAACCAGTGGCTCCTGAAAAACAAGCCCTTCCGGACCGCGATTTTGGATTAAACGGTGGCGATGGGGGCACAACGTCTTCGCCTCCAGTCTCCGGAGTGGGCTCGGCGCCTGTGGCGCTGGCGACGGAGGCATTCCGGCTCGTTTTATCAGGTGATGCGAGCCGGATCAGACTGCTTGTCGAACTGGGCTTCGACTCGCCTCCTCCGAGAGAATTGCTCGATCCGCCGAAGTGCGAGACATGCTAAGTCGCGTCGATTTTGGCTTTGGAGTATCGAACATTTTTGAAGTGAGGCAATTCATGTTAACACAAAAAATCAAGATTATCTGTGCCTTGGCGGCGCTGGTGTCCTTCGGAGCTGTGGAATCGGCTCGTGCCGGGCTAATTACCCAGGCATATTCCACAGGGACGGCTACCGGCAATCAAAATTTTACGGGCAATTTGGGGGTCGATTTCAATGTGAATTCGGCAATCACAGTGACGGCAGTAGGGGCGTTCGACAGTGGTGGATTGCCGTTTTCGAATATGGATGTTGCCATCTTCGACCGCACAACTGGGCTAGTGGTCTCGGGAACTGAAGTGCATTTGGACGCGCCGCCCCCGGCCTCGACATTTGCCAGCGGTAATTACCTGTTTGAGAACTTGGGCTCGGTTGTCACGCTTGGCCCAGGATCGTACAGCATTGTTGCCGTTGGCTTCAATAACACAAACCTTGATTTGAATGAAAATCAAGCCGGTAATCTTCCGTTGATTTCGACGGATAGCGGTGGCGGTTTGGTGTCCTTCGTCGGGAACGGCCGATTCGACGGCAATACAACATTGGACCTTCCTGCGCAAACAGTAGCCGAACAGGGTTATTCTGGGACTTCCGCTCATGTTTTTGGCGGTGGGAGTTTTATTTTCACCTCAGCGACCCCCGAACCAGGCAGCCTTGTGCTGCTTTGCACTGGACTGATGAGTATCGGCGGTTTCGGCTGGATGAAGAGGCGGCGTGCAAAAGCTGCCGCCATGTAGTTTGACGATGAGAGTGATTCGACATTCCGAAGCGGGCAGCCGTTGTGGCTGCCCGCTTTATTTTTTGGATGGACCGAAAAATTGCTATCGCAAGACGTTTGGTAGCCGCCCGGCTCCCGAGCAACACCGTATCGGAATGCCAGGCAGTCTCGAAGGCGATATGTCACCCAGCCCTTGGGCCGCGTGCGCGATCTCTCAACGGTCTACGTCACCGGCTGAAACGTGCTGCTGCTCCGCAGTTGGCCGCAGCACTCGAACCGTAACAATCGAAGTCATAGGGCACGGTTGAGGTCACCAGATCTCCCTGCACCGCCAGAGGTTTCAAATCCAGAACTGGCAGGCGGCGCCCCCATCAATAGGCGTTTTCCCCATGTGCGTTAGCGGATATGCCCCTATACGTCGCTACATATTTCCACCATGACAGAGTACTGAATGTACCTATGACATTATCAGTAATATACCTATGCCAAATTGTTAAATCACCTGATGCGACGATTCGGAATCTCCTGATTGTGATGCTCCAAATGCCGCGTAAACTGCCTTCCGTCACGCCGGATGATTTGGACAGCCGGGTTTTCACTTCTCAAGATGGAAGGAAGATTGGATCGTAATATGCAAATCAAATACTTAATCAGAAAGCTGTTGGTGCCATACGTTTTGGTTTTCGGCATTCCGGGCCGGGCCGACGCATCGTTGATCGTCTACACCGAAGAGGCCGTGGGATCGGGATCATTCGAAGGGCACTCCTTCTCGAATGCCTTGGTGACCATTCAGTTCACCGGGAACCCGGCCAATGTCACCGGAGGATCAGGCTTCTTTACGGAGGCGGGTAACGCGGGCACGGTAACCGTGGGCGGAATCGGGTCGGCCACCTTGACCGATGCCGTGTACGCCTTCGCCAACCACGGCGCCAACGCTGTGGGAATTGCCGATCTGGCCACGACCTCATCGATTCTGGATACAATTTCGGGAACAGTTTCGGGGTACGGCTTGCAGACCGCGTTTGGCCCCGTGACCGATGCGTCATTCATTCGACCCGACCTTTCATTTGCAACGAACCACGGTAGCTTTAACTTGCTGACCGCAGGGAATTCCACATTTACGGCAGCACCGGTCATCACAGACCCTGCCGGCGGCCTAGGGGATCCTGCGGGGGGAGCCGGAGATCCAGCATCACCCACGCCGGAACCCGGTGCCCTGGCCCTGTTGTTCACCGGCTTAGCCAGCATTGGCGCCCTCGGCTGGCTGAAGAGGCGCCGGATGATCTTGGCCGTTGGGTAGGCTGGCGCGGCAGGAATAACGCACATCTTGAAACGGGCGCCCACTTGGGGCGCCCGTTTCTTTAATTTTATGCGCCGTCGTGGTGTCAGAGAATTCGACTTTCCCGATTAGGCAAAATGAATCGGTAACTCCGATTTTGCTCGATTATCCGGCCGTATTGCTCCGAAAATCAACATGAGGGCCGAATCCGCCGGCTCGATCGACCGATTGGAGAGGGCAGTCAGGCCATGGATCGAATGGGACGATTTCGTGACGCGAGGCAGGGGACGACATTCCGCTCCCAAGTGTTCCGGGGCGCCTTGGTGGGGGTCGGTCTCTGCGGGGTGATAGGCAGCCTGGCCGGAACGACTGCAGGTGGAGGACGGGTGATGCCGCGCGGCCCGATCCGAGTCGTGGCGACCCCGCTCAATTTCAGCAACTTGAGTCAGATGTTGAAAGATCCGAGTCCCGCGACTCGCCTCGAAGCTATCAAATACGTCGAGGTCCTGAATCGACCAGGACGCGAAGTTATCCCAGCGCTGGTCCGTCTCTTCGAAGACCCGGACCTCGTTGTTCGGGTCCATGCTGTGCGCGTCGCCGTTCGGGTCGGCGTGCCAATTCAGCAGGGTGTGCCGGTCGCCAAGCAGTTGCTCGTACCGAACAATACGGAAGTTTGCTGCCTCGCGGCTCAGATTCTGGGTGACGTCGGACCGGCAGCCCAGGACGCCTTACCGCAACTGTGTGCGTGCCTGACTACATCTTCCGTCTGGGTGCAATTGCACGCAGCACGGGCTGTCCTGCGGATCGATGCAAGCAACAGGGAGGCCTTGGACGTGCTGCGGCGGGGTTCGGAAAACGAGCGCGGAGACTCGCATGAATTTGCCGCGACTGCGCTGAACGAGATTGTCGGCGCTCTGGCCAAGAACTTGCGGAATGACAACCCCGAAGTACGTCTCGCGGCGGCCAGCAGGCTGGAACAAATCGGAAACACCGCGACCATTGCAGGGCCGGCACTCCTTGAACGATTCACCGATTCCGATCTCCGCGTCCGCGTTCAAGCGGCGCGCGCCGCTTTTCGCGCCGGAATGCCGGCCCACCAAATCGTCGACGTCATGACCAGTTTGCTCGAACCTCAGTACCACGATGTTCTGCGACCGGCCATTGTCCTTCTGGGCGAAATCGGCCCCGACGCCGGATCCGCGCTCTCGAAGCTGCACGGTTGCCTGAAAGATCCTTCGCTTGCTGTCCGCCTGTATGCGGCTGAAGCGGCCCTGCGAATCTACCCGCACGACCGTTTGGCGCTGGCAGAATTGCAGGCGGCACTTAGCCATCATCAAGTCGATGTCCGCTACTTCGCGGTGAATTCACTGGGTGCTTCGGTAACAGACAGCGATCTCGCGGTGTACATTCTGCAGAATGCTACTTCCGATCCGCACCCAAAGGTGGCCGCCGCCGCGGCGCTGCAGTTGTCGAGAGCGCATGATTTGATCCGAGACGATCAATTCCACAGCCCGGTTATCGAAGTCGACAATCGCGAGCCGGCTTCTGGCGAGATTGACGCGTGGATTTCCGATCTCTCGGCTGAATCTTCTGAAACGCGGCGTTTAGCCTCGATTCGTTTGGGAATTGCCGGAAAAGAAGCCCGCCGTGCAGTTCCCAAGCTGATCGAGCACTTGCATGATCCGGACATTCTCGCACGAATGTGTATCGCGGAAGCTCTGTGGGAAATCGACAGCAGCAGTTATCCCGTCGCGCCGGTACTCATCGAGATTTTAGCGTTGAATCGTGCCGACTCGCGCATGGGCGCCGCAAATGTCCTGGGCCGCATCGGTCGCGATGCGGCAGGCGCTGTTCCTGCGCTCACACGACTGCTAAAAGACAGCCGATCGTTTGACCGCCTGTTGCTCGCCGTGACCATTTTACGGATCGATCCGGCCAATGACTCGGCGTTGAGTCTGTTGACACATGGCCTGCAAAGCTCCAGTGCAGACGTGCGCTATCTCTCGACGGTCGCTCTTGGTATCGTGCCCCTGTCGAGGAAACTCGTGGTTGAAGAATCGCTGTGCGCAGCGATTCAGGACAGTAATGCGCGAGTCCGTGATGCGGCCTACGAGACTTTGAGTCAGTTGCAGGTGAGGAATGCCCTCTCAAGAGCCGCGGAGGCTCGCCTCGCTCCTTGAGGTTGAAGCAGCGGCATCCTGGGAATCGCCGGGACAGATCGAAAACCACTGTTCGATTGAAAGTCTGAGACTCGTGCAAACAACGAAGGCAGTCATCACCGCGGCAGGCCGCGGGGCGCGGCAGTATCCGGCATCCGACACCGTGCAGAAAGCCATGCTGCCGCTGGTCGACCGCGATGGATTGACCAAACCCGTATTGCAGATCATCGCCGAGGAAGCGATCCACAGCGGCATCGAAGAGATCTGCGTCGTCGCAGCGCCGGGAGACGAAGCCTATTACAAGCGACACTTCGAGGGTTATGCGGCAGCTCTCCAATCGTCTTTTCGGGGGCTCGATTGGGCCGATCAGCAGTTGGAACGGCTGGCCGAACTAGAACGCCGGATCCAATTCACCGTCCAAGACACGCCGGAGGGGTACGGGCACGCCGTCTGGTGCGCACGCGAGTTTGTGGGCCAATCCCCGTTTCTGTTGCTGCTGGGAGACCACCTGTACATTTCGCGTTCGACCGCGCGTTGCGCCCGGCAGTTACTGGACCTGGCGGCGTCCGAGGAATGTGCAGTTTCGGCGGTGCAGGTGACGCGCGAATATCTGATCCACCAGTACGGTACGGTATCGGGCAAGCGCCTGCAGAGTCGGCCGGACGTTTGGCTCATTGACGAGATTATGGAAAAACCCACCCCCACGCTGGCTGAACTGCATCTGCAGGTGCCGGGGGTCCGGGCCGGGCATTACCTCTGTTTCTTTGGAATGCACGTGCTGACGCCGGCGATCTTCGAGTTGCTGGACGGCCTGGTGCGCGACGATATTCGGGAATCCGGACAGATCCAACTGACGACCGCCCTGCAGCAGTTGGCGACCCGTGAAAAATATCTGGCGCTCGAGACCTCGGGAACTCGGCACAATCTGGGAGTAAAATTTGGCGTCGTCGAGGCGCAAATCGCGATGGCTCTCGCAGGGGTCGATCGCGAGCGGATGCTGTCGCTGCTGCTCGGCTCAGTCGCCAGAATTGAACAGGCTTGATGACAGCCCCAGACGCCTCCCGGCCCGGAAAATGCGGAGTCCTCCTTGCACGAATTGAATCCGTTCATTGTCACCATCACCAGTACCGATCCTGCGGTGCGTGACCGTTCGTTCGACGATCTGGTCGCCGGCCTCACGACGAACACTGTCGTGGCGCTGTGCGCGGAATTGGAAGGTTTTCGCCGCGATGCCACGAATCTCTACGAACGGGTGCGGGCGTCCATGCTGCTGCACGCCCTGTTCCGGTATCGCCTCCAGGAGTCGCCCGATCTGCCGGATACGGGCCTGATCCCCTTCGGCGGTTTTCAGGACCTCTGGCAACGTCGTTTCGAACAGGCGATCGCCTCGTTCAGCGCTGCCGCCCACCGCGAAGGATACAATAGCGCACTGACCAGTGCGCTGGCGCAAGCCTACGAGCAGGTGACTTACCAGACACTCGCCGACCAGGTCCGCCGGTCTGTGCAAAACTGCTCTGGCAACCGCTGGATGTTCCGTGTCGGCCACGCCGACGAGCATCCCCTGCGAATTCGGCCGGCGCTGCTGGAGCGGGATCCCGCCTGCGGACAATTTCCGATCCTGTGCGAGCGGACGGCGGTGCGTCTGGATCTCACGCACAGCGCCTGGTCCGATATTTTCTTTCTGGGAATGGACTATCCCGAAGGGGCGCGGGTCGTAAACATCTCTGTCGATCTGGGCATTTTCGGGCGCGATGACCAGCCGTTGCCTCCGATCGAGACCTACATACGGGTGATCTCGGAACCTGTCTTGCGATTGACAAGCATCGATTTGCAAGATTCGAAAGATGTCTCGACACTGCAGGAGCTCTTCAATTTCGGCAACGACTACCTGGGATTGGTGAAAGCCGGAATTATCGCTTCCGGGCTGATTCCCCCGTCGCTGGAAGGAACGGGCGTCAAGCTCGAAGAGGTGCTCGCCCGGTTGACGGGACGCGATCACGGACTCGAAGTCGTGACCAAGGTGAACGACATCCCCAAGGGTTCGCGGTTGGCCGTGTCGACGAATCTCCTGGCTTCTCTGGCCAGCCTCTTGATGCGTGCGACAGGACAGGCGCGAAACCTCACGGGAACTCTGACCGCCGAGGAATTGCGAGTGGTGGTCGCGCGCGCCATCCTGGGAGAATGGCTGGGCGGGTCCGGCGGCGGCTGGCAGGATTCCGGCGGAATTTTTCCGGGGGTCAAGCTGATTCAGGGGGCTGCGGCACAGCCGGGCGACCCCGAATGGGAAGTCAGTCGCGGGCGGCTCTTGCCGGATCACCATTTCATCGCGGCAAACGAGAATGTCCCACCCGCGCCGAGTCCGCCGTCCCAGGACTCGCAAAACGATTCGCAGACCGCCTCGCACCCTGATTTACCCTTTGGCGAATCAGGAACACTTGCCCGTGGTGCTCCCTTGGCAGAGGCTCTCGCGAGCAGCCTGGTACTCGTTCACGGCGGAATGGCCCAGAACGTCGGGCCGATTCTGAATATGGTGACCGAGAAATACCTGCTCCGGGGGCGTCAAGACACGCGCCTGCGGCAGGAGGCCCTGCTGATTTTCGAGAAAATCGTCAGTGCCGTAAAAGTCGCTGACGTCCGCAGCATCGGTCGGCTGACGACATGGAACTGGGGCTCTCCACTGAAGGGCATGATTCCCTGGGTCAGCAATCGGTTCACCGAATTGATCATCCGTGATGCACAAAATCGCTTCGGCAACGACTTTTGGGGTTTTCTGATGCTCGGCGGGATGTCCGGGGGCGGCATGGGATTCTTTGTCGCTCCGCATCGGCAGGCTGAGTTTCGCCGAGAAATCGGGGCCATCATGAACCATCGCAAGTCCGAGCTGGAGGACGCCCTGCCGTTCGCCATGCAGCCCGTCGTCTACGACTTTCGCATCAATCCACACGGCACGCACGCCACATTGATGCCAGGCGCCGAGGCTGTGATGCCGGCGTCATACTATCCAATTCAGGTCTCGCGCATGATCGCCGCCGGGACGCCCGCCGTCTCGGTGCAGCGACGACGGGACCTGCATCTGTTTGCCAATCGACAGCACACTCCGGAAGAATTGATTCGCGTGATGCGGACAATGGTGCACAATCTGTTTCCCGTCAGCGGTCCAGGCGGTGCGGACGCCAGCGAGACGAATCGAGAAGCCGAGCGACTCCGCCTCGAAAACGGGTTTGATCCCGTTCAGCATCTGCAGCTGCGCGATGATCTGCAGCACGGAAAAATCGGTCTGTCGCGGAACAGGTTACCCGTCGATACGGAGATCAGTGACATCCTCGATACCGATCTGATCCTGCCCGGCCGCGACGACACGGGCCGGTCTCGGGCTGTCGGAGCTATGGCGATTCGGGACGGAGAGGTCGCCGTCGTCTCGCTGGCGGCCGGTGTCGGAAGCCGCTGGACGACTGGCGCGGGAGTCGTCAAGGCCGTCAATCCCTTCGTGCAGCTCGCCGGCGAGCACCGCAGCTTTCTGGAGATTCATCTGGCCAAGACACGGCAGGCCGAGCGGATCTTCGGCGGTCGGATTCCGCACGTGGTGACGACGAGCTTTCTGACGCATGGGGCCATCGCACGGCACCTCGATCGGACGGAAAATTATGGCCAGGCGACACAGGTCTATCTGTCGCGCGGACAGTCCATCGGCCAACGCTTGATTCCTATGGTGCGCGACCTGACGTTTCTGTGGGAAGAATCGATGCACGAAACGCTCGATGAAAACAAGCAGAAGGTGCGGGCTGCGAGTCGCCAGGCGATTCTGGACTGGACTCGGGCCACAGGTGAGGGGACCGACTATGTGGATAATGTTCCCCTGCAACGGTTCAATCCACCGGGCCATTTCTATGAGATTCCGAATCTTTTGAGAAATGGAGTCCTGGCGACACTGCTCCAGGAGTTTCCCAACCTGCAATGGATGATGGCGCACAATATCGACACTTTGGGCGCCAACGTCGATCCCGCCCTGTTCGGCCTGGCTCGGCAATTGGGCGCCACGTTGATCTTCGAAGTGGTCCCACGGCGTCTCGATGACCGGGGGGGAGGGCTGGCGCGCGTGAATGGTCGTCCGCGAATTCTCGAAGGATTGGCCTCGCCACGGGAAGACGCGGAATTTCGATTGCGCTATTACAACACCTTGACGACCTGGGTCCATATCGATGGACTGCTGCAAGCCTTCGGGCTCGCACGTGATGATCTGAGCCGGAATCCAACTAAAGTAACCGACTGCATCAGGCGGATGGCCGCCCGTGTCCCGACCTACGTCACGATCAAAGACGTCAAGCGCCGCTGGGGTCATGGCCAGGAGGATATTTTTCCTGTGGCACAATTCGAAAAACTCTGGGGCGACCTGACATCGATTCCCGATCTGCCCTGCGCCTATCTGGCGGTCGACCGGCGTCGCGGGCAGCAACTTAAGGATCCCGCCCAGCTCGAAGGGTGGGCCCGCGATGGTAGTCGCGACCATGTGCTGGGCCTGTGCGATTTTGCCTGATCAGCAAATCCCCGATACCCTCCCGACTCGACACGACGAATACTTGGTAGTTGAGGCTCGATGATCATTTCTTCGCCTCAAATTGGGAGCCAGCCATGAGAATTCGCCGGCGTGCCGACGTGGTCTTGGGAGTGGTGTTACTTGTCCTCGGGGCTGCTTTGATTACGAGCCTGGCTCTGAATGGCCATGTGGTGGCAGCTCAACTGCCTCATTGGCGCGGCGCCGCCGAGTCGGGCATTCTGAGTCTCTATTCGGCGGTAGGGTGGATTTCCCTCTTTGTCGGCTTTTTGTTGCTCGCTCCGGCGAAATGGTTTGACTGGCTGGAGAAGCCCCGCAATTCGCATCGGTGCTGAGCGTCGCAATTCAAGGTACCCTTCGTGCTGGTTTCGGGCGTGGGACTGCGGATTTCTGTGGCGCACTCAGGACGTCTGAAATCTCAAAAAGTCCTCCCAATCACTGTTTTTATGTCTTGATTTCTCAAAGGCCCTAGATCAAGATAGGGTGTTTGTGCGGAATCTGACGGCATGCGGCAGTGATGTTCTATGTCGCCTTGCGCACGATGTCAGTGATCGATCGACGGCGATCAGAACTCTCCGGGCAACTCGATTTCAGGACAAGGAAATCACCGATCATGCGGGCCACCAATAAGCGTTTCGGTATTTGCGCGCTCTTTGTGATTGGAGTGCAATGGGCGGCCGTTGGAACCGCCTCGGCTGATCTGGTTACAAATGGGGGGTTCGAAACCGGCACATTCGACGGCTGGACCCAAGGTGGCGATACGCGTTTTATGTTTTTGACGACGACCTTTCAACATAGTGGGACCTACGCTGCGCAATTTGCGGGTGTGGGACGTGATTCGCTGTTGTCCCAGACCCTGGCGACCGTGAGTGGTCAAACGTATCAAATCTCATATTGGCTCAAGGGTGACGGCGGTACTCCTAACGACTTTTCCGTTAGCTTTGGTGGACAGCCCGTACAGACCGACCCGGCGAATGAGCCAGCTTTCGGATATACGAACTTTACATTTGACGTTACTGCAACTTCGACGTCCTCCGTGCTCGAATTCGCAGCCAGGGACGATCCTGGGTATTATTACCTTGATGATGTCTCAGTGACTTCGATTGCGAGTTCCACTCCCGAGCCCGGAAGTATCGTACTCGTCTGCACCGGTTTGGCGAGCGTCGGCGGCTTCGGCTGGATGAAACGGCGGAAGTTGCCGGTTGTTGCGCCGTAAGCGTGCCCTGTACTGTATGAGCGAGGCGAATCATCGAACGAGCGGCGATTTCGCTGCTCGTTTCTTTTTTGCCGGGACCGAGTGGCAATTCTTCGCGCGGTCGGCTTGCTCCCACACGGGGGCGAGCGCGCCGTACTCGGGTCCCTGCAGACCCCGCGCGAATGATCCAAGATCGATTCGAAGCATTGCCACGCACCGTAAGACGACAAGGCACCGGATAGCAATCCGCCGGAAGCACAAATTCTCCGTTGTTCGTTGCCGCATTAGCGAATATGCGGAACGCTCGGGTGATGCCAGTAAAATCAAGTATCTCTCGGGCCCCCCTATCACGAGCGGCGTTGTCACCTCGACGCCTTAAGACTCACTCACGGATCAATCATCGAAAATCGGTGCCATAAACGGCCAACCTAGTTGACACCCCTGTCGTTTGTGAGGAATAATCAAAGGAGCGACGTTGCGCAAGTTCAATGCAGTGCGGCATTTCTGTAAGTCGGATGATTCGCGAAGCCGGCGGAGGATTTATCGCCAACGTCGAGTGTGAGTGTTACGTGCGGGCTGAGGCGTGAGTTGCTAGGTGCTGCGATGCCTGACATTTTTGTCGCGCTGCTTCGCAGCCTGCGCAGGAAGTGCGCCTGGCTCCCGATGAGCCGCCGTCTGTTTTTCGTGTTGGGTCGGACACTGAGATCGTTCTAGCGGTTCATTCTTTCGGAGAGCCTTCGCCATGCATTTGCCCTCGTGGCGGCAGATCATCGCCCGTATTTCGACGTGGAGCGCCCGAAATGCGCCACGTGACGCCGGCCGCAGCGGGTTTGCAAAACTTTCGATGCGTCGGCTCGAAGACCGGCGCATGTTGAGTGGCGCTCCCGTGGGAATGGGGGTCACTGTCGAAGACCTGCAAGGCGCGCTCATCGTCACGGCCGGTGTGTCCGGTGGTGGAACGGTTCAAAACAGCGGAACCGGGCAGGCCATCGACCTGGCGCTCGAATCGAAGGACGGCCGGATCGAGCTGGAACTCACGAGCAACGGCACAATCCTGTACGAAGAAGAGTTCGATAAGATCGCCTCGCTGACCTTCAAGTCCACAGCTGGGAATGACTCACTGATTATCGACTTCTCGCACGGCGATCCGATACCCGGAGGCGGTGTGATCTTTGTGGGCGCGGGAACGGCGCAACCGGGAAGCCCCGGCGATTCTCTCCAGATAATTAATGGGACCGTCGATAGTGTCGCCTATTCGATGTCGAACCTGACCGGCGGGCAAATCGAAATCTCCTCCGGTTCGCAGAATTCATCGATCACTTATTCCGGCGCTGATCAGATTACCGACGAATTAATCGCCGCTTCCCGTTCGTTGACGATCGGCAGCGGGATTTCCCAAGTCCAGATTTCGCCCGATTCCGTCGCCGCCGGGATGTCGCAACTCGGGCTCGCGGCGGGGACCACGGTCGATTTCTCCAATCCCTCGAGTTCGCTGTCGGTGACTGCCGACCCGCAAACGGCGACCACCATCGACGTCCAGGGGCTGGACGGAGGCTTCAGCGCCAGCTTGAACATTACGGCAGGCGCCGCCGGTTCGACAGTCGATTTTACGGCTCCCACCAGCTTGGGAATTGGAAGTCTCTACGTCTGGACCGACAATATCTTCGTCGATGCGCCGATCAGTTCCACGGGCGGAATGATTGAGCTGAGTGCCACGACACAAATCCTAATCGCTTCGACAGGCGGGCTGTCGACCAATGCCTCGACGATCAATCTTGCGGCGCCGTTGATCGACCAACAAGGTACGATCATCGACAGCGACGGCGGAACCGTGCTGCTCGATGCCGGCGACGAGGGGACGCTGCTTGACTCCGGCGTCATCGATGCCTCGGCGTCCGGCGCCGACGAGATCGGAGGATCGGTCGATCTGTTTGGGGAATATGTCGGATTGACGGGCCAGGCCGTCGTCAATGTGTCTGGTTCGGATGGGGGCGGCTCAGTCTTGATCGGCGGGGATTATCAGGGAGCGAATCCCGGAATATTGAACGCAGCTCGAACCTACGTCGGCACCGGCGTCGTGATCGATGCCGACGCGGTCGTTTCCGGCGATGGCGGGCGGGTCATCGTCTGGTCAGAAGAAGTCACGCGGTTTTACGGCGAAATCGACGCGCTCGGCGGCGGTACGGGGGGCGACGGGGGATTTGCCGAGATTTCGAGCCACCTGGCACTGACAGAACTCGGCACTGTCAATCTCGCAGCGGCTAACGGTCTCATGGGATCGCTGCTGTTGGACCCTCTGACGATCACCATTGTCGATAAGAGCATTGTGGGTGCGGACGACGGTCAATTAGCTGCGAATGTGCCGATAGGAGAGGCCGCCGGGGCTGTCTTGTTTGCCGATTCTTCCACCAACAATTTCACAATCTCCGAAGCGCAGCTCGAAGCCAGCACGGCCAATCTGATCCTCCAAGCCCGCAACAGCATCACGATCGACAACTTGACCACCGACGGGACGATCCTGCTCAAGAATAACGTCAACATCACGCTGGAAACGCGCAACGACACGACCCAGGGAGATTCGGCGACGGGTGGCATCACGTTTGTCAACACGGCCAACGGAATCCAGACCCAGGGGACGGGCACGATCACCCTCGAAGCCGGTGTCACGGCCAATGCTGCCGGAACCATCAGCTCCCGCCAGGGGACGGCCAGTATCACGGCGGGGGCTTTGACGACAGCCGGGGGCGCGATCACGGTCGAAGCCAGCGGCGCGGTGACGCTCAACTCTGCAGTGAAGTCATCCGCAGGTGCGGTGACGTTGACCGCCGACAGCACGGGGACTGGGACCGGGACGCTGTCGGTGGCCAGCGGAGT
Organism: Planctomycetaceae bacterium; assembly: GCA_036501235.1. Taxonomy (GTDB): domain Bacteria; phylum Planctomycetota; class Planctomycetia; order Planctomycetales; family Planctomycetaceae; genus JACQFH01. The sequence continues at coordinate 1,201 of DASYAR010000486.1, read as the reverse complement.
CTCAGTCAATACGGCAGGAGGCGCTCTGAACGTCACGGCCGCGGACCTCAACCTGGCGGGGAGCCTGAACAGCGGCAACGGCACGACGACGATCTCGACGGACAAGGCCGAGACGATCGGGGTGGGACTGGCAACGGGGAACTTGACGATCGACGGCGGCGAGTTGTCGCGGATCACGGCCGCCATGCTGGTGGTAGGGAGCGGAAAGACGACGGGGATCACGGTGGACGGGGTCACGTCGGCCCAGAGTCAGAATATTGGATTGGTGTCGCTGAACGCCGGGGCGACGGGAGGCACGATCAGCTTTGTGACGGACGACTCGACGTTCCAATCACTGTCGGCAATGGCCCAGGACAACATCACGTTTGATGCAGGGCGGACGGAAAATGCAGTGGCGACGCTGGGGAGCATCACGCTGAATCCTCTGACCGGTTCGATTACCGACACGGGGGCCTTAACGCTGCAGGCCAAGAACGGGATCAAACTCGGCAGTAACGTGACGACCGGCGGCGCGCTGACGGTGAATGCGGACACGGACGCCAGCGGAGCGGGGGCGTTCACGGTGGCGAATGGGACGACGGTGAGCACGACGAATAGTGCGCTGAGCATCACGGCGGCGGACGTGAACCTGGGGGGAAGTCTGAACAGCGGTATTGCAACGACGACGATCACGACGGCGGCGAATGAGACGATCGGGCTGGGTCTGGCAACCGGCTCCAACCTGACGATCGACGGGGGCGAGCTGTCGCGGATCACGGCCGCCACGCTGATGGTGGGAAGCGGACCGGTGACGAGTATTGCGGTAGACGGAGTCACATCGGCCCAGAGTCAGAATATCGGACTGTTGACGCTGCAAGCACTGGCCACTGGCGGGACGATCAGTTTCGTGACGGATCCGTCGACGTTTCAGTCACTGTCAGCGATTGCCAACAATGGAATTGCAGTCCAAGCGAATGTGACGACGAACGGGACTCTGACGGTCGACTCCGACAAGGATGCCGACGGGTCGGGGACGTTCACGGTGGCCGCCACGAAAACGGTGACCACGACGAACAGCGCCTTGAACATTACGGCGGCCGATGTGAACCTGGCGGGGAGCCTGAACAGCGGCAACGGCACGACGACGATCTCGACGGACAAGGCCGAGACGATCGGGGTGGGACTGGCAACGGGGAACTTGACGATCGACGGCGGCGAGTTG
>DASYAR010000485.1:0-6979 GCA_036501235.1 Planctomycetaceae bacterium | reverse complement strand
TTGCCATCTGGCGCGTCCTGGCGCTTTCATGGTCGACGACTTCGCAATTCCAGCGCGGGCCGGCGGTCCTCCGACTCGTGCGGCGTCCCGCCGCCGACTGGCGACGTGACGATCGAAAGTCGAGTTTTTCAACGGGCTGCTGAGGGGCGCAAAAAGCCGAAGGGGCGGGTGTATTTGAATACGTCGTGGGGGAGGGTGATATTGGCGCCGGCACAGTGACGCGGCGCCACGGACGAAATCGCGAAGAGGCGAAGCTTGGCGGAACGCACTCGGCGAGGCGAGCGGATTGATGTTCGAACGGGATTAACGGCGTCGCTTCTTTGCGGGCGGGGGGTTGTGCGGCCAACCGTCATAGGTGGTCACGAACGGGTGCGACTGCACAGGGAGTTTGTCTTTGGCGGTGTTGTATTCGATGTACGCGACGACGCGGCGCACGTCGGCAGGGGAATAGAGGAAGACTTTGTAGGGGCGGAGGGACCAGATGGGGTGCGCGTCGGAAACTGACGCGAAGAGGCGCAGCCCGGAGCGGGCCGAATCTGCGAATTTGTCCCACATGGCGCGCGCATTATCGCGGTGGCGGCGCACGCAAAGATGCATGTGATTGCGCATTACGGCGCAGGCCCACACAGTATATCCCTGATCGCGTACCGTCTGCGCAATCGAGTCGCCGAGTGCTTGCCTCTTCGCGTCGTCGAACCACACGAGCGGGAAATCAAGTCGCGGCGCCGCGGTGCGATGGAATTCGCGCAATTCGTGGCGCGGGGGCTGTACAGACTTGCGCCCGAAATGAATCGGCCCCAAATCGGTGAGCTTTTCTTGCCGAAGCTCGTCGGACCCGCTGCCGCGGGGGTCGTTGGGGAGCCAGTGTCCGTAACCGTGCAGAATCAGATGGTGCCCGATGATGATTCGGGAATGCGTGCGCATGATGCACGTTGAGGACACAGCACTGGAAACGCGGTTCAAGCATCGGGGCGATGATGGCGCGAAGAGGCGAAGCCCGGCGAGGAAAAACTCGTCGAACGGCAGGCGAATTGGTACGGCAGTCCCCCAATGACGCTTGCGCTGCGGCAGTGTCGCGGCGGACACGAGTGCCGTCAGTACTGGGCGATCCGATTGGTCGGCATGCTGGGTTCGCAGGATTCGCCGTCGAGCCGGTACTGCATGACGTAGGCGTCTTCGGCCGAGTCGGAGTAATGGTTTCGCAAGACGCCCGTCGCGCGGAAGCCCTGGTTATGATAAAACAACTGAGCCGTGAGATTGGTCTCGCGAACTTCCAGTACGATTTCCTGCCGGCGCTGCTGCGAGAGTTTGTTGATCAATTTCTCGATCATCTGCCCACCCACCGCCAGCCGGCGGAACGACGGGGCGACCGCAAAATTCAAAATGTGCAGCCGCGTCTTGTGCAGCTCGTAAATCATGAAGCCCACGACGCGGTTTTCGTGCTCGGCCACCATGCCGATGCAATTCCGCTGCCTGAGGCAGGCGAGGAAGTCTTCTTCCGTCCAGTTGAATTCGAAACTGGCGTTTTCGATCTTCAGGACTTCGGGCATGTCACGGCGGATCATCCACCGGATCTGGACGCTGACAGCCTGCTTCTGATACTGGCTTGAACTCACGGGGCCTCCTTGCCACTTGTGGCGTCCTGGATCGCTAAGCCTGCGTCTTGCACGACGGCTTCGCGATATTGCTACTTCAGAGATCCGTTCTGAAGACTTGACCGCGCCCCCCTTAGCACGGTCCCTAGTCAACACGACAGAGTCAACACGAGTCAACAAAAACGCACTGCAATTTTTCCCGGCCGTGGCTCTTTCTCTGAATCGATTCAGGCTCTCTGATTCTTCTTCAGGAATTCCGTCTGCCGGTGACCCCCGGCAGACTTATGACCCAGACGGGAAAAGTGACGAGCGCGGCGTAACTTATCAAAACATGTGGAATGACGGAAGCCCGAAAAGCACGGTTATTTTCGGTGTTTTCACACAAATTGCGTGACGCCGGGAATGGCGACCACCGGAGTTGCCAGCGTTCCCCATTGGTAATTCGGAGGTCCCAGAACTTCCTTCGAATGAAGCGCCTGTTCCCAGGTAATCGTCTTGCCGGTATAGGCCGACATCCTCCCCATGATGGCCATCAGCGTGCTCTTGGTCATGTAGTCGCCGTTATTGATCGGCGCACCGTTGCGGATCGAGGCGAACAGCTCGTTGTGCTCCGACTGATACATGTCGGTCAGTTCTCCCTTGGCCGGACGGTGCTTCCACGTCGTTTTGCCGTCGGAAACGATCTCGTGAGGCATGACGTGGCAGACGCCCTTCGTGCCGAAGATGTGGTCGGTGACGTCGTTGTCGCAACCATCGATTTGCCGGCACGAACAGAACGCCTTGACCCCATTGGCGTATTCGTAAACCACGCTGAAATGGTCGTAGACGTAACCCGATTCGGCTCCGGTGCGGGCCTGCCGGCCGCCGGTCCCCGTGCACTTCACGGGGGGCACGTCGCGCATCGCCCAGGCGACCTTATCAATGCTGTGCACATGCTGTTCGACGTTGAAATCGCCCGACAGCCAGGTAAATCCGTTCCAGTTCCGCAACTGGAATTCCATGTCACTCCAGTCGGCCTGCCGCGGGAACTTCTTGAGCGTCTGCGTCAGGTACGTGGCCTGGATGGCGATGATCTCGCCGACGGCCCCGTCGAGAACCTTGGCAAACGTCGCCCGCATCCCGGGGTGATATCGCCAGCACAACCCCGACACGACCGCCAGTCCCTTTTGCTTCGCCATTTCGCAGGTCGCGAACATCGACCGCACGCCCGGTCCATCCACGGCGACCGGCTTTTCGACGAAGCTGTGCTTGCCCTTCTCGACGGCGTATTGCAGGTGCGCCGGACGAAAGTGCGGGGGAGTCGCCAGAACGACGACGTCGACTCCGCTGTCGATGACTCCTTTGTAAGCGTCGAAGCCGACGAACTTGTGGTCGCTGCTGACGGCGACTTTTTCGCCGATGTCCGAGTTCTGCAAACCCGCCAGGCTGCTTTCGAGTTTGTCGGCGAAGGCGTCGCCCATCGCCGTGAGCTGAACGTGCGGATCAGCATGCAGCGCCTGCGAGGCGGCCCCCGTTCCGCGGCCCCCGCAACCTACGAGCCCGACTTTGAGCACATCGCTGCCCGCCGCGAATAGCCGCGGAGCCAATGACAAATGCGAAGCCGCCGTTGCAGCCAGGGCGGCGGCCGTCGAACCTTTGAGGAACTCGCGTCGGGAAGGCGCCGGGGCAGTTTCCGGGCGGCGGGAATCGCTCATCTCAATTCTCCGAGGGGACGTAGCCGGGACGGACCATGATCTGTGCGGTCCATCGTACCTGCGCCGGCGCGATCGGGCAATGTTGGCGACGATTGATATCGTGCACTCAACCCGGCGAGCCGCTGGAGCGAATGACGCGTCGTTATTCGCGAACTTCCTCTCCCTCGACGAGCACGTGGCCACCCGTCTTGCGGATCGACGCGCCGCCGGCGGATGCGATCTTGGTCGAGATGATCTCGGTCTGGGCCACTTCCGAATTCAGCACCTGGGCCACGCGATTTCCGGCGATCACCGAATCCTTGATGCCGACGAGCGAGCTGCCTCCCACGGCCAAACCCGCGCGGCCGTTTTCGATCAGCTTGACGTTGTCGAGAATAATGTTCTGGCAGCGATCGTGCACATTCACGCCGTCGAGGCGAAAGTGTCGCAGTTCCAGATCATGGATGTGCACGTCGTTGACGTCGAGCAACGTGATACCCACTTCTTCCGCGGCAAACGCCAGCGGAGCATCGTCTTGTGGCGCCCCCGGTTGGGCGGGCAGCGCGCGATAGTAAATCGAGCCGTGCCAGGCGGCCCACTGACCCGCCGGGATGGCCGGCAGGCTCGGGGCGCCGGCCGCCACGGTGAACTCAGGAAGGGCCTGGTCGCCGCTCACAAGCTGATAAAATGCCTTCCGGCGGGGAGTGAATTTCCAGACGCCGTTCCCCAGCGGCTTCCAGGCTGCGAACGGCGCTTCTTTGGCCCCGCTGACGACGGCGCCGTTGCCTTCGATGCGAAATCCGCCGCTGAAACGCGAGCCGACGATTTCGAGCGATTCGTAATAGGGGGTGCCGTGATTGGCGATATGAATCGTGTCGCCCGGTCGAACTTTTTCCAGCGCCCGGCGGATCGTTCTGACGGGGCCTGAGCGTTGATCGACTTCGTGCTGCGAGTGTCCGTCGTAGATATTGTCGCCGTCGCGATTATCGACGAAGAGATCGACGGCGCTCCCGGTGCGAATGCCCAGGGCGCAAACTGTCAAAACGAACGCAGCAGCCGCGCATCGACCGAAAAGCATGGATGATCTCGAGAGATTGAAGAAATTCGACCGGGCCGTTTCACCGCGGCCCGACAGGGGAGCGCGAATCTCAGGCTGTATGCCGTCGACCGACAAATCTCCCGCCGGTCAATTGAATTCCACCGCTGAATTCCACCGCTGAATTCCACAGCTGAATTCCACAGCTGAATTCCACGGACGTCCACACGAAGCAGCTTGGCACGTCCCTCGACGCGCTTCCCTCCGGGTCGCGGTGCAACGATCCATGGGAAGTTGCCCGTGTTCATCGGCCGATCACGACCGCCGAGTCGAGAGCGATGAGCGAGGGCCGGCTTATCTATCGGAATCCGCGCGGCTGGAACCGCGCCGCCGGCGCCAGGCGCCGACCTTCGCCCGCGGGCACAACCGCGACAGCCGCCGAAGCCTATTCTTTCGGCAACTCTTTCGATCCGACAATCGTCAGATTCATTCCGATCTGCACGCTCACCGGCTGGTCGTTGATGCGGATCGTCGTCTTGCCGTTCAGATACCAACCGAGCGAGCCGGTCGAGAATTCCTTGACTTCGGCCATCAGGGGTACGCCGCTAATGACGACTTCGACCGCTTTGGCATTTTCATGAAATTGAGCGCGATTGATCGGGCAGGTTGTCTTGGCCATTCAGGATTCTCCCTTGCAGAATGATAAGGATACGACGAAGTGTAGCAGCGAATCGAACGACCTGCCAGCCGTTGCACGTGCGCACGGCGGCTTGCTAGACTGCCGTCCCCCGCCCTCCATGACCCAGGAGAAAGACCGTGCTTGCCGGACATTTTCCCGCCAAACATCGCATCGAGCTCGTCGACGTTCCCGAACCTGTGCTGGACCGCGCCCATCCCGAGCCGGGACAACCGGGAGACATCATTTTCCAGCCCGAGATATCGTGCCTGTGCGGCTCGGACCTCCCCTACTTCAACGCCGAGCACCCGGAGTTCACCAATCGCCAAATCGGCCATTCGCTGCATGAAATGACGGGGATCGTGGTGGCGACGAACGGCAAGAAATTTCGCCCCGGCGACAAGGTGCTTGCCGTTCCCGTGAATCAACAGGGGCTGTTCGAGAGATACGTCGTCAGCGAAGCGCGGGCCATTCCGGTCGATCCGCGGCTGGCCAAGAACCGCGCCTTTCTCGCCCAGCCCCTGGGAACAGTCATCTTTGGCCTCAAAAAGCTGCCGCAAGTTCTCGACAAGGACGTCGTCATCATCGGTCAGGGTCCGATTGGCCAGATGTTCACGGCGTGCATGAAAATGCTGGGGGCCCGCGAGATCATTGCAGTGGAGCTCCTTGAATCGCGACTGGCCTTGTCGCCGCGCATGGGTGCGACCGCGACGATCAACCCGAACAAAGTCGACGTGGCGGCCGAGGTGAGCCGGATCACCGGCGGCGCGATGGCCGACGTCGTCGTCGAAGCGGTCGGGCATGCCGACCACGCATTGAACCTGGCTCTCAGCCTGATCAAACATTCCGGCCGACTGTTGTACTTCGGCGTACCGCCGGAAAGGATCGACGGCGTCGCATGGCGCGACGCGTTCATTCGCAACGTGACGGTCCATACGACCGTGAACCCCGATTTCTCACGAGATTTTCCGCTGGCCATGCGCTGGCTGGCGGAGGGCCGGATGGATCTCGCGCCGCTGGTGACGCACACGTATCCGTTGCGCGACATCCAGACCGCCTTCGAGACGTTCCGCGACCGCAAAGACGGGGCCCAGAAGGTGGTCATCGAGTTCCCGGCGGGGAACTCGTAGTTCACCCTGATTCCGCGGGGATAAACCCCGCGGCTCGCCGGTGCGACGCGACTCCGTTCCCGCGAATTGTTTTTATCATGTCGATTCCTGCGGATTGCCGCGCCAATCCGCGGCGAGTATCATCCAGGGCTTCCCCAACGAACATGTGTCGTCATGACAGGACTTTCAAGATGGCCGTCGCGCGCAAACTCACCGGGATGCTGTGGTTGTTGATCGTTGCCGCGGGGGCATTCACTACCGAAACTTCGGGCGCAGAGGCAGACACGAAAGGACGCCAAGTGACCACTCAGGAATTCGGAAAGATCGCGGATGGGACGAGCGCCAAGTTGTTCACGTTCACCAATGAGCACGGCCTCATCCTGAAGGTGACGGATTACGGCGCGCGAATTGTCGCCGTCGAAGTTCCTGATCGGAACGGCAAGCTGGCCAACGTCACGCTGGGTTTCGATTCGGCCGAGAAGTACGCGGCCCATTCGGCTTTCTTCGGCTGCACCACGGGCCGCTTCGCCAACCGCATCGCCAAAGGCCGGTTCACGCTCGACGGCAAAGAATACAAGCTGGCGACCAACGGGGCCCATCACCTGCACGGCGGAAAAAAAGGATTCGACCGCTATGTCTGGAAGTCGGAGCTCGTTAAGGGGCCCGCGAAAGCAGAAGGGGTCAAATTCACGCTGCGATCCCCCGACGGCGACGAGGGGTATCCCGGCAATCTCGACGTCACCGTGGCGTATTTCCTGACCAACAACGACGAAGTGCGCATCGAATATACGGCGACGACCGACAAACCGACGGTCCTCAATCTGACGAATCACGGCTACTGGAACCTCGCCGGGGCCGGCAGCGGCGACGTGCTGGCCCACAAACTGACG
>DASYAR010000484.1:0-4787 GCA_036501235.1 Planctomycetaceae bacterium | reverse complement strand
GCGGGGATCAAGTTCGCGATTGCCGCGGCGTGGCTCAAAAGTCTGCTGTCGCAGGGACCGCGCTTGATGCAAGACGTCAAGCAGCAGGCCCTGCAGTTGGGCATTTCAGCCAACATGCTGCGAAACGTGTATGCCGCGCTGCGAATCAAAACGGACAGGTCGGGATACCAGGGGGGCGGTGCGTGGCAACTGCCCGCCGGCGTAACGGCCGGCCCGGACGCCGTGGGGGACGCCGGGAGTGGTGCGGCGGATGAATCGTTGGGCGCCATTGAGACAGAATACGCGCCGGAGCCCCTCACGAATGGCGCATGCCCCTCACGAATGGAAGAAACCGCGAGAATTTCCATTGGTGAGGGGTGCGCGGCACCCCCTCACGAATGAGGGTCAAGCCCCTCACGAATGGGCGGGAGCCCCTCACGAATGGCGCTGGGCACATTCAATGGCTCTGTCTCGGATTGCTGTCGCATAGTCAGGTTTTCCGCTTTCGGCAGATGTTCGAAATTGAAATGGCTGATCAAATCGCCAGCCGTGAAATCTCATTCACCTGCCGGACGAGCCGGCAGGGGTTTTGGCGCCACGTGCCATACGAAGTTAGCTAAACAACCACCTTCACCTGCCGCACAAGGCCGACAGGGGTCGCGTCCAGCTCGTCGGGGCCTGCCCTAAGCGGCCTATTTCGGCATCGGCAGAATGATCAGGGCGTTCTCGGCGAAGGAGGCTTCACCCGGTTTGCCGTTGATCTTGTACTGGATCTTCAACTGCTTGACCGTGTTGGGCGCCGGGTCGCCGCCGAAGGTTTCGTTGTAGGTTGACGAGGGCAACGACACCAGTTGCAGATCGGCGGCTTGTTTCTGCAATGTTTCGGTCACGTCTTTCTGCGTGGCGCCGGCCCCGTATTCAGCTTTGACGATCTCGATTTTCACTTTCTCGAGGCCGGCCTTCGCCAACAATTCGCGGACTTCGTCCCCCTTGCCTCCGAGTTTCGCAGCGATCGCCAGTGTGGCTTGTGTCGCCTGGTCCTTCAGTTCGGGAACTTCATTAGTCGCCTTGACGGCCAGTTTCAGCGTCCCGATACTCGGGTAGAGCTTGAGGACCTCCAGGATGCCTTCCAGCTCGGCGGGATTGCGGCAGGCAGCCCAGGCGTTCTGGCACATCACAATTCGCTCGTCTTCCGGAATCGTCTTGAACTTCCGCACCAGGGCAATGTAACCTTTGATCGCACGAACACGGAATTTGTCGTTGGTCAATGTCTTCGCCAGATCGAGCAAAACGGGCGCGGCATCGACAGTGCTCCACTTGCCGAGCAGACGGCTGCCGTCGTCCTGCATTTGCAGATCATTGCTCTTGGCCGCCAGCGCCACGGTTTTCAAGGCCTTGGTCCCGCCGACGTCGGTCAAGATTTCCAGCAAGGTCGTCTTGGTCGCGGCAGGAGAACGGTCGAGAGCGAGGGCCAACTGCTCGGCACACGCTTCGCGGTCGGGCATGCGGATGCAGGCCGTTTTGAGAGCTTGCTGGGCCACCTGCGCGTCTTCGGTACGCTTGGGCTTCACAACCTGGCCGATCAACTGACCCAGGTTCTTGGCGGTCAGGGTTTTCCCCAGGGCGATGAATGCGGCGCTGCGCACGTTATTGTCGGTATGGTCTGCTGCCTTGAGAAGTGCGGCGTCGGCTTCGATGAGACGCTGCCCGACAAGATCGAGCAGCAACGGATAGCTCTTGATGTCCGCCTTGGCCAGGCGGGAGACGATTTCTTTGTCGACCTTGTCGCCCGGCAACTCGGCGAGCGCTTCTTTGGCAGCCTTCGCCAGCTCGGCATCGGACTCTTGCGAGACGTCGAGCAAAGGCGACAGGCAAGACGCGTCTCCCACGCGGCGCAGTGCGCCAATCGCCGACAGGCGAACCGGTTTGGGGCCTTTCTGCGAGGCTTTTAAAACGGCGGGCAAGACGACCGTTTCGGGCCGATCGGCCATCGCCACAATAATGAGCGCCGCTCGTTCCGGCGCGGCTTTCGTGATTTCGGCAGCCAGCGTCTCGTCCACTTTCTGGCCCGGGAATTCACGAGCCGTGGCCAGGCCAATCTGGAATATCGCCTTTTCCGGAGAATTGAGGGTCTCGACCAACAGGGCCAGGCCTTCGTTGTTGCGGGACAGAATGGCCCCGCGAGTCGCTTCCAGAATTCGCTGCTGGGGAACGTCCGCCTTGCGGACTTCGTCGTAGATCTCAGTCGCCGCGGCGGCGTTGCCTTCAGACAAAAACCGCTCAGCACACAGCACCAATCCCTCGGCGACCGCCGATCGGACGTTGGCGGGAGAACCGGCCAATGCCGTTCGCAAAGACTTTGCCGCCGCCGCGTTGCCGATGCGTCCGAGGGCGACGGCAGCCGCCGAGGCGATTTCCGCATCCTGGTCGCGCAACCGCGAGGTTAAGATATCGAGTGCGCCGGCGTCACGGCGGACGCCGATCGAATTGATCGCACCGACCTGCAGCTTGCCCTGGGTCGAATCGAGGGCTTTCCGCAGAGCTTCGTCAGCGGCCGTGCCGGGGATGACTTCCAGCGGGATCCGCGCCCAGGAGGCGAGTTGCTCGTCGATCAACAGTCGGGCCAGTTCGGGAACCGCGGCTTCGGTGCCGTGGACGGCCAGGTTCTTGCAGGCAAGGGCCTTGTCGGCGGCCGGAGCGTCGGAACGCAGAATGGCGATCAGCTCGCGTTCTTTTTCCGGATTGGGAGGATTGCCGTCTTCAGCCCGCACCGCGGAAAGGGCCATTGTGCAGAGCGCCGCTAAAACGACGACGAAGCGAGCGAAATTATGTCGAGTCTGGTGCATGGGAGCGATCCGGAGAGTTACGAGCTGTCGGGTTGTCATTGTCATTCGGAGGTGACGGATTCAGTAATGCGGTCTTGAATGCGGTGAATGAACTTTGTGATTGTTTTAAAGGGAGGGAACCACGAAAGACGCGAAAGACACGAAAACGATTGACGCGAAAAAAGACGATTTTAGGGGTGGCATTTTTGCAATTGGAAACGTAAACGCTCCTTCAGCACTTCTGTTTTCGCGCCTTCTTTTTTATTTCGCGTCTTTCGTGGTCACTCCCTTTATTTTTTGGGAACTCGTGTCGAAGGGGGGGCACTCGAAGGCGTCTCTTCGACTCTTCGACCTCTTCGACCCCTTCGACTCTTCCACCTTGTTCTACAACCGCCAGGGTTCGCGCAGCGCTTCTGAACGCAGGCGATTGGCCTGTTCGTCGTTGATGAACTCGTTTTTCTTGAGGTCATATTTGACCTGGCGATTGAGGTAGAGGGCGATGTTCGCAGCATGGCACGCGATGTGCGCGTTGCACGCGGCGTCGGCATTCCCCTTGGGCAGGCTCCGCGACTTCACGCAGTCGAGGAAATCGCGAACATGGAACGTCGCCGGGTAACCGCCGATTTCGGCGACCTCTCTGCCCGCGAGCAGTTCGGGTGAGCTCAACACCATTTTGCCGCTATCCCCCGTCTCGACCCAGCCGGTTTCTCCCTCGAACCGAACGGGACACGAGCCCAGCGGAATCCAGTCCTTTTCGCGGTAGATCAGTTCCACGCCGTTTTCGTATTTGGCGACAAGTTGCCCATCGACCGGCGCGTTGTATTCGACCGGAGGCGGGCAGTCTGCGACGGCCCATTGACACAGATCGACGCAGTGTGAACCCCATTCCAGCACGCCGCCGCCCACGAGTCCCCCGCCCTTTTCGAAATTGAAACCGTCGAGCAGCTTGGCGTTGAACGGCCGCCACGCCGCGGGCCCGAGGTACATGTTCCAATCGACGACTTCTTTATCGGGTTCTTTTTCGGGGATGAGCCAGCCGCTCGTCATGGCCTGCATCCCCGCCGGGTGGGCGAAGACTTTCTTGAGCTTGCCGAGCTTGCCGGTGCGGGCGAGCTCGCAGGCGAAGGCAAAATGGGGCAGGTTGCGCCTCTGAGTGCCGGCCTGGAAGACGCGGCCGGTGCGGCGCATCGTTTCCGCCAGGATCAAGCTCTGGGCGATGTTCTTCGTACAAGGCTTTTCACAATACATGTCTTTGCCGGCCTTGGCGGCGTTCATGGCGGCCGTGGCGTGCCAGTTCGGCCCTGTGGCAATCAGCACGGCGTCGATATCTTTGCGGTCGAGCACGTCGCGAAAATCGCGATACATTTCGCACTTGTCGGTGCCGTACTTTTCGTCGGTCATTTTCTTGACGGCGACGCGACGCGCTTCCTTGATGTCGCACACGGCGACGAACTGCACATCCTTCTGATCGAGGAAGCAACCGAGGTCATAGGTACCTCGATTACCGATGCCGATCCCGCCGACGATAACCCGTTCGCTGGGAGCGACGGAGCCATCCAGCCCGAGGGCCGAGCTGGGGATGATTGTCGGCGCCATCACCGCGGCCCCTGCAGCCGAGAGGGCCGACTTTAAAAACCGACGCCGGGGAAGTTTGAATGCCTTGTTCGACATGACTGCTCTCCTGATCGATAGAAGCGCCTAACCGCCAGAGCCGCGCCCGGGTGCCGGAGCATCGACCGGGGATTCAATCAGCATACCCCCACGGCGGGCAATTTTCCACGCAGCGGGGATCGTTCGCAGACATTGCGGGGCAGGGTTCTTCGGATCAGATCGGATTTAGTCGGTCATGCGCCCAAGCAGATTGGTATCCAGCAGAATCATTCACCCTCCGTACGAGAATAGAGCGACTGGCGCGAATAATCGGCCCCCCCCGCCTTCACCGTGAACGAATCCATTTCAGCAAAGATGTCAACGTCAAGCTGA
>DASYAR010000483.1:0-7830 GCA_036501235.1 Planctomycetaceae bacterium | reverse complement strand
TAGAATCCCGAGTGGAAGTGGGCGATCTTTCCGTCCGGTCCGATGACCACCCACAGCGGCAATTTGGCCCCGTACCTGGTGGGGTCGCCGAATTTTGCCAATAGCTTGCCGTCATCCAGGGCGATCCCGTAATCGAGATTCATGAAGCTCTTCAACTTATGGACCGACTTCAAGGCCGCCGCGGCTGATCGCGACTCCGCGAACCGCGCATCGACGGCGACGCCGAACACCTTCACCCCCAATTTGCGGCGGACGGGCGAGTCGAGGAACTGCAGGTATCCCACCTGGCCGTACGGCTCGACAAGCGGTTCCGCCTGGTACTCCCAGAAATGCAGCACAGTGATTTTTTGCTCCAGACTCTCGGAGGACACTTCTCTCTTGTCGAGCAGCGTCAGGGAGAATTTCGGGGCCGGCTTGCCGACCAGCTTATCCGCCAACCTGGAAACTTCGTCGGTGCGCTGGAGCTGTGCCTTGACGTCTTTAGTGATCACGGCGACCAATGCGCCGAACGGCGTGTCGGCCGACTCCTTTTGAAGCTGGGGCAGGGCGTCGGCCGCCGCCTTGAGCTGAGCGTCAGACAACTCCGGGCGAGTTTCATTTTCGCCGCGTTCCAGCTGCGCTTGCAGTTTGAGCAGGGCAGGGAGGGGGAGAGTCGCCTGGGTGAGCTGCTCAGCGTCCAGCGCTTTGCTGGAATCAAGTTGCATTGATAGCACATGTTCGTCCCCTTGTCCGACGAACACTCGCTCTTCCAGCGCGACCAGGATGGGCGCCTCCGTGTCGATCCACAGCGTCCGCTTGTGGCCAATGGCGATGGAGACCTGGATTTGCCAGCAGTTCCGGTCCTGAATCTTCTGCATTTTGACAACTTCGTAATTTTCTTTTCCGTCAGTCCACTTGGCTCCGATTTTGAGAGCGGCAAAATAGCTGGGAACCGGAAGAGGAAGGGAAATGACGAGGGGATTGCCTTCGTATTCATAAAGGAGCCGGATGCTTCCCGGAGACACGGGCTTCAGGTCCCGATCGAGAGCGATGGCGCCGAATCGCTCGGGCCACGCCCAACTTCCGCCACCGCGCTCGTTCGTATGGAACACTAACCGGCGCGCGGAATCCGGCTCTCTCAGGACAGCGCAGAACAAATTGAATCGTTTGACAGGAGTCTCATCCGCCGTCCGGGACGCCTTGCTGAGGGAGCCGGTATAGCGCAATTCGACGGCCGGCGCGTCGTCGAAAGGACCAGCCAGGAACGACAACGCCAACAGCGTGAATAGTGAGTGGGGCATGAAGTGGGGGCTCGCAGGCAGGCTTTCGAATTGCGCCGAGCGCCACGGGGCTGCGATAAAATGCAGTCCGTTCGCGCGAGGCATTTCATCGTATCAGGCCGCGCCACCGCGTCAACCGGCAAGACGTTGACACGATACCACCGGCCGCCTACTCTAAGAGATACAGATGTTTACAGCCTGCTGCTTGGGCCGAACGTCTATCGTTTCGTCATGAAATCGCCGGAGAAGATGGCCATGTTCATCGGATTGCCGCACCAAGGTCGAAATTGCGGGCTGTCAGGCAGCTATCTGCTTTTGGCAGCCACTTTCCTGGCGGCGCCGGCGATTGTCATGGCGATTCAGGACGACGAACCCGGCGGCGAAGTCGAAGTGGTCATCAAGCGCGAGGCGATCAAGTTGACCGACCCGCGGACGTATCAGGTTTCGATGCATCTGGAGGCGGTCAAGACGGTTGAGTTCACGGCGCCCGCGGATGGCGCCGTGCGCACCGTGACGGCCAAACGCGGATTGAAGTTGAAAAAGGAGGGGGAAGCGTTCCGCCTCGACGATACACGTGCCGGATTGGTTTTGAAGCGTGCCCGGGCCGTCGTTCAAGCCGCGCAGATCGAGAAAAAACTGGCTCAGGCCAAGAGCGACTCGGACCTGACGGCCCTGGCCGAGGCGCGGCTCGAAGCGGCGCAAGCCGACGCCGACCTGGCGGAGTTCGATGAGAAACAGATGGTGGTCCGCGGCCCGTTCAACGGCGAGATTCAGCGCGTGGACGTCGTGGAAGGGCAGTTCGTCAGGGCGGGGGAAAAGCTGGGGCTGTTGATCGACCCGGCGAAATTGTGGGTCGAGGTTCCCATCGAACGGGCGAATGCGGCTCCCGGCGCCACGATTGACATCAAGGTCGAAGAAACGGTCGTCAAAGCCAAGGTGGAATCGGTCACCGCGCTGGCGGAGAAATTCGATTCGTTGCGCGAGCTGACGGTGTCGCCGGCGTCCGCGGTCGTCAGCATCGACAACTCGGCCGGCAAACTGGCCGCGGGCCAAACGGTTTATTCCGACCTGATCCCGTTGGCGCCGGTCGCGCTGGTTTCATCGGCCAGCGTGTCGAACGGGTCCGAGGGGAACCGCAAGGTCAAAGTACTGCGCGACAATATCATCCGTGACGTTCAGGTGCGCATCCTCGCCAAAGTGGGCACCGAAAACGTGTTCGTCTCCGGCAGGTTCAACGAGGGAGACGAGGTGATCGTTTCTTCGTCGCGCGACCTGGTCGACGGCACTCCGCTTCGCGCCCTGGCCGCGGGAGCGAGTTCAACAGCAGCGAACGGCAAGCAGTCGGCGCGGCCTGGTGCACCAGGCAAGACGCCCGCTGCTGCGAAGAAAGCCCAGGAAGGGTTCTAGAAACTATTGTTGAGAGGAGCCCATTCTGATGGCGACTGGCGGTGACGCAAATACGATCGGCAAATATCGCCTCATCAATTGCATGGCGTCGGGGAATTCCTGCCAGGTCTGGGAAGTGGTCGATTCCGAAACGACTCGCCGGCTGGCGATGAAGCTGCTGCTATCGGAAAAACTTGCCGACCTCGAAATCGTCGCGGCCCTCAAGCACGAATTCAACGTGGCGTGCACATTCGACCATCCCAACATCGTCAAATACCACGAGCTCCACGTCAAAAAGCAGCAGGCCTATTTCACGATGGACCTGTTTCCGGCGCCGAGTCTGAAAACGCAGCTCTTCAACGACATTCGGGGAGTCCACATTCGCCTCAAGCGGCTGGTCGAACTGGTGGCGATGGCGCTCGAGCACGTTCATGAACGGGGTTGGTTGCATCGGGACATGAAGCCCGACAACATCCTGATGAACAAGTCGGCCGAAGTGCGCCTGATCGATTTCTCGCTGGCCTCCAAGGCGGCCAGCGCCTTGTCGAAAATGCTGCATCGCAAACAAGCGACGGTACAGGGGACGCGCACGTACATGGCCCCCGAGCAGATTCTGGGCAAGCCGTTGACCGTCCAGACCGACATTTACAATTTTGGCGTGACGTTGTTCGAGTTGCTTACGGGAGAGCCCCCCTTCAAAGGCTCGACACCCAAAGATCTGCTGCTGCGTCACATCGGCGAGCCTTGCCCGTCTCCCTCGGAATTCAATCCGAACGTCACGGCAGAAATGTCGTTGATCGTGCAACGGATGCTGTCCAAGAAGCCCGAGATGCGGCACAAAAAGATGGCCGAGTTTATGGCCGAGTTTCGCAACACGGCGTTGTTCAAGGAAGAAGTGACGGAAAAGGTCGAACTGACGGAGAAACAAAAGGCCGAGGCGGAACTGAGCTCGACCTTGGGGGAACGTCTCGACAGTCGACAAGACGCGCTGCGAAGCCAGTTCGGAGTGGCCGCGCCGGTGAAGAAGAAGAAAAAGCCGCCGGTGGTGTTGCCGTCGGCCACAACGGTCGCGAAGCCGCCCGCGGCTGGGCAGGGGGGCGCCACTCCGAGCGCGCCATTTCCGGCCCCACAGATGCCCATGCAACCGATGATGCCCATGGCGGGAATGCCCCAGGGGCCGATGGGCATGCCTGGCATGTATCCAGGTGGAATGCCGATGCCCGGAATGATGCCCGGTCAGATGCCGATGGCGCCCTACCCGAATCAACCACAGTATCCAGCGCCCCAGTATCCGAACATGCCGATGCCGCAAATGCCGCCGGGGCAGATGCCGTGGGTGAATTCGATGCCTCCCGGCCAGATGCCGGGAATGCCGGTCGGCCCTTGGCAACAGCCCCCGCCGATGATGCCCCAGCAGCCTCCGCAGATGCCGGGCGCTTTCCCCGCACCGCCTCCGACGAGTGCGCCTGCCGTCCCCGTCCCGCCCCGGCCGTTGCCTGTGCCTCCGCCGGCGGCAGTTCCCGCGGGACCGGCGCCCCCGCGAGCCGTGCAGCCCCCTCCACCTGTGAAGAAGCCGGCGCCGGCCAAAGCTGCGCCGCCCATCAAGCCCGGCGAAGGATTCAATATCGGAGACATGGCTGGGTTCGACGATCTACCCCCTGTCAGTTGAGGAAGAATGCCCCCTGCCTATCGTTTGCCGTTCGAGCGCCCCATTTTCGAACTCGAAGCCAAACTGGCTGAATTCGAAGCCGTCTCGGATCCCGATTTCGACGTCCGTGACTCGATCCGTCGGACGCGAGTCGAGCTCGCGCGCCTGAAGCGAGAGATTTTCGAAAAGCTCGAACCCTGGGAGACCGTTCAAGTCGCGCGGCATCCCGACCGGCCGCATTCGAGTGATTATCTGGAATTGGCCTTTGATGAGTACATCGATCTGCATGGCGACCGTGCCTTTGGAGACGATCCGGCCATCCTGACCGGTTTCGCGAAGCTCGAAGATCGCAAAGTCATGTTTGTGGGGCAGCAGAAGGGGCGGACGATGAAGGATCGTACCGCCACGCTGAATGCCATGCCCCATCCGGAAGGCTATCGCAAAGCGCTCAACCGCATGCAGATGGCGGCCAAGTATCGGTTGCCCGTGATCTGCTTCATCGACACGCCCGGCGCCTATCCCGGGATCGGTGCCGAAGAGCGCGGCCAGGCCTACCAGATCGCATTCAATCTGCGAGAGATGTCGCGCGTCGGGACCCCGATCGTGTGCGTTGTGATTGGAGAAGGCGGTTCAGGCGGCGCACTGGGGATCGGGATCGGCGATCATATCGCCATGCTCCAGCACAGTTATTATTCGGTGATCAGTCCCGAAGGCTGCGCCGGCATCCTGTGGAAGGACAGCAAGTACAAGGACAAAGCCGCCCGGGCCCTCAAGTTTACGAGCACCGATTTGAAGCGACTGGGGGTCGTTGACGAGATCATTCCCGAACCGGCCGGAGGCGCCCATCGCGACCATCGGCAGACCGCGGTGATCCTCAAAGGTCGCCTGATGCAGATCGTTCGCGATCTGTCTTCGTATCCGGTCGACCGGCTCTTGGAACGCCGGTACGAAAAGTTCCGTCGGATTGGGGTCTTCGAAGAGCAGCCCGCTGCCGTCGCCGGGGGGGCCGACTCTGCCGTTGTGGCAAGCGAAACGGCGTAGTTGGCGAGTCGGTTGGCGCGCGCCCCAAGGGGGACTTACGTTGCTGACGTGCTGCCGTCATTCGCCAGGCTACCTGGAAATGGCCGAGACGGCAACGTCCGATAATGTCTGTTATGTTTAATTCGGCCTGCATTTTTCTTGCGGAAAAAAGGCCCCTCCGGTCAGGCTGGCCCCGTTCCCCTCAGCCGACGATCTGCTCTTTTCCGAATCACGTTGTTGCCAGCCGCAGCTCCTAAGTTGCAAACCGTCCGACCAGCTTTCAGAACTCTCGGCGGCTGTCGAGCAGCAACGTCACGGGGCCGTCATTCGTCAATTCCACCAGCATATGTTCCTGGAACCGGCCGGTCTGGGTTGAGATCCCCAGTTCTCCCGCGGCGGCGACAAACCCCTCATATAATTCCTTAGCCAGTTCCGGCCGGGCGGCCTGGTCGAAACTCGGCCGCCGCCCCTTTCGGCAATCCCCCAAAAGCGTAAACTGGCTGACCACGAGCAGGGCCCCCCCCACGTCGGCTAAGCCCAAATTCATCTTCCCCTCGTCGTCTTCAAACACCCGCAGCGAAACGATTTTCCGGGCGAGCATTTGGGCATCGTCGCGTGTGTCCGAAACAGCGACTCCCAGGAGTACCAGAAACCCCCGGTCGATCTTTCCGGTCGTTTCTCCGTTGACCGAAACAAGGGCTCGAGAAACCCGTTGGACTACGGCACGCATGGCGCATCCATTTCCCACGAACAACGAGCAGCTAATTTACGTCGGATGACTTAGATCAAGGGTGTCCAGCTTCAACCTGAAACGCGGATTCACTCTGATAGCGCATCACCGAATACGGTTCCAGCGGCAACAGATTGGGGCGACCAAGAATCAACTGCGACATGAGCAGGGCCGTCACGGGAGACAATTGCAATCCGGCGCGAAAATGTCCGCTCGCCACAAACAGGTTACTGGCCTGAGGGACGCTGCCGAGGTAGGGGAGTCCGTCCGCCGATTGAGGCCGCAATCCGGCCCAGCAGTTTTCGAAAGTCGCCCGAGCCAGGGCCGGCACTGTCGCCAGCGCAAACTCCATCAACCCCCCTACTCCACCGCCGGTCGCACGCTTGTCGAATCCGACGGCCTCTTCGGTTGCGCCAACGAGCACGCGGCCGTCGCCGCGAGGCACCAGATACCGCTTGCCGACGTTGATGACCTGCCGCACCGGCGATGATTGCATCGTCAGCAATACGATCTGCCCGCGCAGCGGCCTGACGGCCGCCGGGCAGCCGATCTCGTTCAGAAGCCGACTCGACCAGGCGCCGCTGGCGACGACGAATTGGCCGCCGGTGAACTTGCCTCCCGACGATTCGACCGACGTGATTTTTGGACCTGCCCGGTCGAACCGAAAAACTTCCGTCCCGGGCACGAGCACCACGCCCCGTCGGATTGCCAGCGCTGCCAGCGCTTTGAGATGCCGCGGATTTCGAACCTGGCCCATTTCTGGCAACCGGTACGCGCTCGTCACTTCAGGATGCAGCTCGCGTTCGCATTTCCAGACGCCCTGGCCCGCCAGCGGTTCGACGGCCACCCCTTCCTCACGCCAGTGCGCGATCTCGTCGTCGAGCTCAGAAGAAGGACCTCCAATTCGCACTTCGAGTCCTCCTTGGCGACGGAATCCGTTATCGATTCCCGTCTCTTCCATGAGCCGCTCGCTCAGGGCCGGCCAGAGAACGTGACTCCCTGCGCGCAATCGGGCCTCGGGCGTCTGGGCCCGATCAGTATTGCCGGGGGGCAGGATCCCCGCGCCAGCCCATGACGATTCCTGCCCGACCTGACCCTTTTCGAGCACGGCAACCGAAACCCCCTCCCCTGCCAATTCGCAGGCGAGCGACAGGCCGATCACTCCGCCGCCGATGATGATGACGTCATGCATGGAATTCAAACACCCGGTTTCCTGCGAAACCGGGTGTTTCGAAAAGATCAACGAGAACCCGATTTGGCGGGCCTCGAACTGAGATTATTTTTTCTTTTTCGCCGCGCCCTTCGAACCGGGTAGACTCTCGACGTACTCGAAGTAAGCATGTGACAGATTTGGAACGTCCACGTTGTAGACGCCCGACAAAGCATCCTCCAGTTTCTTGCCGTTTGCCAACTGGGACAGGAAATCGATGAAATATGCTTCCCCTCCCTTTTTGCGCATGAAGGTCACAAGCGTGTATCCGACGGCAGGCAGGTCCGCCGGCGAAAAAGTGCCATTGGCAAACAACTCTTCGGGCTTGTCGACCGAGCGAAGCGATTCATGGGCCGCCGCCGTCAGTCCGCGAAAGTAAGGGTTCTTCGGATCGGATTCCGACGCCAGCACCAATCCGGTCCCCTTCGACGCCCAGTCGGGGACGCGATTGGGCAAGCGCTGCAAAAGCCCTTCGGCGAGCAGCCCCGTCAGCAACGTGCGGACACCAGGCGACGTTTCGGTGACCGAATCGCCGATATCGAGCATGCAAATGTACGCTTCATCGCCCGATGAGGAT